>CABUBU010000027.1 GCA_902489795.1 uncultured Azospirillum sp. | reverse complement strand
AAAGGTCTTTCGGATTTACCTTCTTGGCCGAATCTATCTTTTCCACATATTCTTTAACGTTTTGAATTTTTTTCATGTTTTTTCTCTTTGGAATTTAATAGGGATAGTAGTTTATGGCGGCGCTGGCGGCGGTTAAGAACATCAGCGGCAAAACGACTTTTTCAAACGGGAAATGAGCATGTCCGCCGTTTTTTGTTTTCATCCGTCCGTATAATTGCGTTGAGGCGATGAATATCAGGGCACCGGCGACGGCAGAAAGTAAAAACGGATCAATATAAAGGAACAGATAAACCTGCGGCGAATATGTCAGCATGCCCCGATAAACGAATCCGATCATGGCGACGCTCAGGGTGATCAGCCAGAAATCGCGGCCGGCAAAACGCCAGTTTTTCTTCTCAAACCAGGCGATCGTCCAGTAGCCGAGAATGGCCAGCATGGCGCCGGCCCAAAGACCGACCACGTTGTCGCTGATGCCCAGCCGACGGGCGATTTCCAGCGAAGCGCCGACGGCGACCGTGCAGACCACACAGGCCGGGTTGGCCTGAGCGGAAAAGGGAAGCAAAACGAAGCCCGGCAGAACGGTTAACAGTTTCATTATATAATTCTTTCAATATATGACAATAACTATATATAAAGATAATTCTATATATTATTATTGTCAACTGTTTTTTGCAGAAAGAGGAAAAACGCCGTTTTCCGCCGGATGCGGGCAGTGCCGATGATCGTTTATTGAAAAGTAAAGATTAAGATATATGATTATGAGAAAACAAAACCGGGAAAGGAAATTTCATGTTAAAGTTTGTTGTTTATTTCGTTATTGCCGCTGTTGTTGTCATTGCCGCGGCGAGCGTCTGGCATCTGACGAGGGTGGCGGCAAAAAACAAGGAGGAAATGTCGCGGTATGCCGGTCCGGAAAAGGAATTTACCGGGCATTTCGGCAAAGCGCTGGTGGTTTATTATTCGCTTGACGGACATACCCGCGAGATTGCCGAAAAGATCAGGGAAAAGACCGGCGCCGACATTTATGAAATCAAAACCAGAGAAAAGTTTAAGAAAACGCCGTGGTTTTATCTGACATTGAATAAACGGCTGAAAAACGGGGAATATCCAGAACTGGCCGGAGAACTTCCCGATCCGAAAGCTTACGACGTTGTGTTTGTCGGTGCGCCGGTTTGGTGGTATACGATGGCGACGCCGCTGTTTTCTTATCTGAAGCAGACGGATTTCGGCGGGCGAATCGTGGTTCCTTTTTCCACTCAGGGCAGCAATTACGGCAGCTTTTTTGCCGATTTTGTCAGGGAAGCAAAAAATGCGGAAGTTGACACTGCGGCCGTTTTCAACAATCTGCCGGAAGGTTATGAGCGGGAAGTCAACAATAAAATTATTGCTTGGCTGAACGGTCTCAGTCGCCAGTAACAGATATTTTAGGATAAAAAAAGATAAATTAACAATATTTTCCGCATTGAGGGTATGAAAAACTCCGCCGGTTCTTTCCGGTTAAGGATAAGAAGCAGCGGAGTTTGAAGTTGTTACTCGGCACGGGCAAAGGTGCGGGCATCTGTGTCGTAAGTTAAGTGCAGCACCGCACAGTTCTCGTAGTCGACGTTTGGCAGTTCCAGTCCGCAGGCCAGAGCGCTCAAGACGCCGCCATGAGCGGAAATGCCGATGTTGTCCCCGGGATAGAGCACAATTTCTCCGAAGGCGCCGATCACGCGGTCGAAAATTTTATGTTTGCTTTCGCTGTCACGACCGGGAAACGCCTTGTCCCAGGTTTCTTTTGTCGGATTGACGATCTGTTCCGTCAGTTCGGGGCAGTCGCGCATGAGCTTTCCGATCCGGGAACCTTCCGCCAAACCGAAATTTCCTTCCCTGAGGTTGGGAATAATTTCTATTTTAGGCGTCGGCTCCATCTGTTTGGCAGCGATCTCCGCCGTTTGCAGCGCGCGTTTGAGCGGAGAAGTGTAGATGACTTCGAGATTAAGCGGCAACAGCTTGTGGCCGAGCTCATAAGCCTGTCTTCTGCCGGTTTCGTTCAGTTCCGGGTTGTATTGACAGCCCTGCCAAATGTTGTGCAGGTTGAAATCCGTTTGTCCGTGTCTGAAAATGTACAGATTCTTTTTCATAATAGTAAAAAATTAAAAAAATAACTTAATAAATATGTTTCCGCCTTTTGAATAATTTGTTTTGAACGGAAAGTCAAGATCTGTTTTTGTCTATTCCGGCCTAGATCTTTTCGGGGTCGAAATGTGCCTGTTTATAAGCTATTTCGGGCGGAGACGGGAAAAGCCGTTTGACAAAAATGTGCGTGTGTGCTACAAGATTTGCGGAAACTCAAATTTTTAACGATATGAAAAATAAATTATTTATTCTGGGATGGGATAATGCGCTTGTCTCCGGCGTTGTGGAAAACAAGGTTCATCCAGCTTATTTGGCGATGCTGGCGGAAGTTGATCCGAATTTGCATGCCAAATGGACTTGGGACGATACCGTAAGCATGCAGGGCGAACAGCCGGAAAAAATCTGGCAAAGTTTTTGCGAACTGCTGGGTGACGAGAAAGGCCGCCGGGCACGGGAGATTTTTTACGAGACCTATCGTCGTCTGCCGCTGCCGCCGCTGACCGAAAACGCCCTGCCGTTTTTGCGGAAACTCAATGCGTGCGGGTATGTCACGGCCGTCGTTTCCAACAAAACGCAGAAGATTCTCGAAGAAGAAATCCGAATGCGGAAACTGGACGGTCTGATCGACATTGCCATCGGCACGGCGGAAAAAGAAGAACCTCGGGGAACCGTCGGCGGTTACGACCGGCGTTTTAACAGCCGCATCGAGTTGTTGAACGAGGCGGTAAAAGAATGGCCCGACGCGGAGGAAGTTGTCGTCATTGCCGGCAGCGGCTATGCCGAACCGGCTTATGTTCTCGGCGTCAGTCGTTTTGAAGAGGCTTCGGCATCGGTGTTTGACTGGATTGCCGGCGAGCTTGCAGAGCCTGTGTCCGCGTCGGCACCGTCCGCTTCCGGCTTTATGACCGCTTCGGACTGGAGGGACGATCTGCTCTGATGTTGTCTGTCAATGTGCTAAAGCCCGGCTTTTGCCGGGCTTTTTTGTAACCTGAAAACCTCCGGCCGTGTCAGGGGGATCTTTTTCGCATTTGCCGGAGAATCGAAGGGTCAGACGCGGAGAATCGGGATTTTCGGATTGGCAAGGGCAAATATGCTCTGGACGGCAAAATAGTCCGTCAGCGGACTGCCGTCGTAGTTTTTGACGCTGCCGCCGGCTTCTTCGACGATCAGCACTCCGGCGGCAAAGTCCCAGGGCTTCAGCGTCAATTCCCAGAAAATTCCGGTGCGGCCGCAGGCAACATTGCATAGATCGAGCGCGCCGGCGCCGCTGCGGCGGATGTCAAGCGCCTTTTCGCAATAGGCGGCGGCCAGTTTCCAAGTCAGGTTCATATCATAAGTGCCGGTGCCGAACGCGGCCAGCGAAAAATCGAGCGAATCGGCGGAAGTGCGGATCGGACGTCGGTTGAGGAAAGCGCCTTTGCCTTTTTCCGCGGTAAACAGTTCGTCGGCAAACGGATTGAAAACCACCCCGGTTTGGGGGCGTCCGTCTTTCAGCAGGGCGACGGAAATGCAGCTCCAGCGGTAATTTTTTACAAAGTTGACGGTGCCGTCGATCGGATCGCAGACAAAACAATATCCGTCCCGGCGGTAGTCTGTGCTTCCTTCTTCTCCGAGGAAAGAGGCTTCCGGCAGCAGCGCGGTCAGCTTTTGCCTGAGAATTTCCTGAATTTGAATGTCGCAGGAGGTAACCAGGTCTTTGGGGTTGCGGTTTTTGCTGCCGACTTCTTTGGCCGGCGGGTCGAGTATGATTTTTCCACATTCGCGGACAATTTCGATAATTGCTTCCAGCATGTTTGTTCTTCCTGTATGTTTTTGTTCAAATTTAGCCGGCAACAGTTAATTTGCCGTAAAAAAACGGCCGAATCGTTGAATCTGAAAACGGAGGAACTTTTCTTTTATGAAAGGAAAATTCAACAAGAGGCAGAAAATGATGAAAAACATCCCCGCTTTGCTTGCCCTGGCGGCCGGTACGTTGGGACTGCGGATGTCGGAGTTCGGCATGATGAGCGTTTTGTCCGGTGCGGCGGCTGATCTCAACGTCAGCATTCCGCAGGCGGGACATTTTGTCGCCGCCTATGCGCCGGGGGGTTTGCTGGCGACGGCCGAGCTGTTTATGATTCTGCATTTCCGCCGTTTGACGAAAGGAAAAGGCGGAAATTGAACAAAACGAAAAAAGCCGTTTTGAAAACGGCTTTTTTGGGGAGGCGGAGAAAACCTTATTTTACCGGTTCGCCCCACTGGTTGGCTTTGGCCTCTCCCGGCATGCAGAACCAGATCAGAAGCGCGATGCCGCCGATGAAGGGCACCAGGCTGATCAAAAGCCAGAACCAGGGTTTGCCGAGGTCGTGGATGCGGCGGACGGTCAGTTCCAGGCTGGGCAGCAACAGGCCGAGGGAAAGCAGCATGCCGAGGATGCCGCTGAACAGGATGCCGTCCAAAATGCCGGCGATAATCGCCAGAATAAGATAATACAGGGAGAAGTACCAGTATTGGGAACGGCCGGTGCGGCCTTTGAAGTCAATGTTAGTATACATGGTTTTGACCACTTCTACGAAGTGTTTTTCAAAGCCTTCTTTAGTGAACGCCGGTTTGAAATACTTTTCCCAGCCCTGTTTGGTAAAGACGGGGAAGACGTCTTTTATGAAAGTATTTTTTACATCGTTAATGTCCATTGGGATATCCTTATAAAATGAAATCTATTTCGTTAATTAAGATGCGCTTATAATGAAAAAAATGCAATTGTTAATTTGGCTTAATGCGTATTTTTAAAAAAAATTTTACATTCGCGGGAAAAACGGCGGCAAAAAAGCGGACTGTTCGCCGCCGGCAAAAAAACGCCGACAAACCGGTGGTTAGGAACAAAGCTTATTCTTCCGGCATTTCCGGCGGCCGGCAGATTTCTTCGTTGAACGTACAGTCAAACAAATAGTTGCCGAAACTGTCGTGGTAGGTGGTGGTGGCGGTGAGCCCGGAGGCAAACATAACCTGTGCTCCCTGACACATTGCCGGCAACAGCTGCCGGCAGCCGAAATCCTGCAGTCTGATCATCATCGCCATCCGTTCGCCGTCGTTCCATTCGGCGGAATTGACGTTGACGATGTATGTATATTTGATCTCCCTGCCGCTGCGTTTAATGTCCACCCAGCGGATGCCGCTTTGTATTTCTACCGGCAGCATGTCCTGCATGTTGCGCAGTTGGGCGTCGATCTCTTTGTCGCTCAGCTGCCGGACGCCGCCGTTTTTCGTCTGCGCGGCGGCGGGAAAGAAAGAAAACAAAACGACGAGAAATGCGGCCGCAAATGTTTTCATGATATTACTCCGCGGCAGAAGCTTTCTGATTGTATTGTTCAAGCACTTCAGCGCAGTCGTTTAAAGAATAGCTGCAACCGGCGAACTCGGAACCGTCCGTCTGCAAATATGTGGCGGTAATCCGCTGCAGTTTGGGGCTGAAAGTGCTCATCAGGTCGAGGCTGGCGCAAAGCATCGGTTTGATTTGCGGACAAAGGGTTGACTTCATTTTGCCGAGAACTTCTTTTTTACCGTTTTCATCGACGTGTTGACGCAGCTCCGCAGGAAGCGAAGAAATCATCTTGTCAATGTCGAGCTGATAGATGTAGCGAAGACCGTCTTTGTTTTTTTCGACGTCTTTCCAGACGACGCCGGCGCTGACTTCCATCGGTAAGGAGGAGCGTAAAGCCTCGAGCTGCTTGTCAACGGCCTGTTCCAGATATTGTTCAATTTTCGCACTGTCGGCGGCATCATTGCCGGAAGCCGCGGGGAAGGTCGGTTCTTCCGCGTAAGCCGGGAAAACGGCAATTGCGCCGAGAATGAGCGCCCAGATCATTTTTTTCATTAGTCTGATACTCCTTGTAAGCGTTAATAATTAACTGTCAGCATAAAATAAAAAAAGCGGAAGGGCAACGATTATCTTGGAAAAGCGTAAAAAAAATCCCCGGGTGTGTATGGACACGCGGGGATACGGAATGAGGTTTCTTTAGATACCCATGGACATTTTTTCAGGTTCGCCACAGACGCAGATTGTATTGGCGGTGCTGCAATCGTCGAGCTGTACGCATTCGCCGACCAAAGTGTGAACGGCAGCGGTCGAAAAGTCAACGGCGTAGTTGAAGACCGTATAAACCTGTCCGTGTAAACCGCCGCAAGACCAGACAAGCAAGTTTTTGGGCAGCGGTTCGCAGCCGATGCTTTCGCGTATCCGGTTGATTTCCTCAAGGTGAAAAATGATGAAATAGAGGGTTTTGACCGAAGCGATGTTGCCGCCGTGTTCCCAACACCAGTGGCAGGCTTTGCGATACGTCTTTCTTTTCGGGGAAAAGTCGATCAGCGAAATGCCGTCGTACAGATAAATTCCCTTTACTTTTTTTGCGTCTGTTGGTGCAGAAACGAAAGTTCCGTCATTCAACAGAAAATCTCCGAATTTCGGAGTCTGCATTGATTTGTTCATAGCATGAAATTTAATTGGTTAATAATTCAGATCTAACCTTATCAAAATAATACGCAATTCGTCGGCTGTCAAGTCCGCTTTTGCCGGAAAAACAGCGCCGCGGTGCCTGCCAGTTCGGAAAGAAAGGGCAGCGTGCGTTCGAGCACGTTGGCGGGAAAAAGGTAAAAGTCGCGCAGGTCGGAGCGCCATTCCAGCTGGAGAATCCGCGGCAGGGGGTTCAGCCGCTGCAGGCTGCCGGCAAGGCCGAATCTGCCGGTATAGTCCGGATGGTTTGTCACCCAGCGGATTTTGTATTTTTCCGCCAGCCGGCCGATCAGTTCCAGTTCCGGCGCATAATCCGTGGCCGGCAAAATGCCGGTGCCGACCGCCAGTTCAAATTCCCGGCTGCCGTTCATGCCGTGGATGTCAAGAAAACCGTGATCTGCAAGCTGCCGGTCAATGATAAAGCCGGCGGCGGCGTTTCTTTCTTCTCCCGTGCGGCGGCGGATGATCGTCGAAACGTCGTTTTGTTCGCCGGCCAGCCAGGTCAGAGCGCCGGTGAAGAGATCGGGCGCTTTCGGCCTGTTGTCGCGAAGGGTGCGCACAGCGTGCGGCGCAGTCAGAATCAGCCGGCTGCCGCGGTCTTCAAAGTGAAAATTGTCGCCTTTGTTGTCTCCGCAATAGTTGTTGCAACAATATTCTTCTTCGTATTTTTTCAGTTGGTTTAACATGACAAGCCATCCTTTTTGCTGTTTTCAGGATAACACGATACGGAAAGTTTATCCCCGTTATTCACAGCCTGTGGATAAGTTAATTGCGCAATGCGAAAGATTATATTTGTTTTTATTTTATTTCCTGCTACAACGAAGCCGTTAAAAACGATCAACGGAGATAACAACGACTATGGCAATGGAAAAGATCGACGCGGCGTCGCTGCCGCAGAACATTGAGGCCGAACAGGCGCTTTTGGGCGCCCTTCTTTCCAACAACAAGGCTTTTGAGCAGGTTTCCGACTTTCTGAAGCCGGCGCATTTTGCCGATGCGGTAAATGCCAAAATCTTCGAGGTCATTTCCAAACTGATTTCCCGCGGGCATGTGGCTGATACCATCACGCTGAAAAACTATTTTGAGCAGGAAGGCGTGTTAAACGACGTCGGCGGTTACAAATATCTGATCAAGCTGGCGGAAAGCTCTTCGCCGCTGACCAATCCGGAATATTATGCCCAGTACATTTACGACCAGTATCTGCGCCGCGAACTGATCGCTACCGGTTTTGACATCGTCAACAACGCGATGAAGGAGGATATCGATTCTTCCGCCTCGGGCCAGATCGAAGAAGCGGAAAAGCGGCTGTACGAACTTTCCGACAAAGGCGACGGACAACGCGGTTTCGTCGAGTTTTCCGACGCTTTGACCCAGTCTTTGAACACGATTGAAAAAGCTTATCAGCGCGAAGGCAAAATTTCCGGCATTTCGACCGGGCTGAACAATTTGGACAAGCGCACCGGCGGGCTTAACAATTCCGACCTGATCATTCTGGCCGGCCGTCCGGCGATGGGCAAAACCGCGCTGGCCACCAACATTGCCTATAATGTTGCTGATTGGATGTACCGTGACCGCAATCTGGAGGAAAAATCCCGCGGAGTGGCTTTCTTTTCGCTCGAAATGTCGGCCGACCAGCTGGCCACCCGCGTGCTTTCCAGCGCGGCCGGCATTTCGTCGCAGAAAATGCGCAACGGCGACATCGACAACGGCGAATTTGAGCGAATCGCCGAAGTGGTGCGGTCGCTTGAAAGCATGCCGCTTTATATCGACGACACCCCGGGGCTGACTATCAACGCCATCCGCAACCGTGCGCGGCGGCTGAAAAGAAGCAAGGGACTGGGGTTGATTGTGATCGACTATATTCAGCTGATTACCGGTTCTTCCAGCCGGGGAGAAGCCAACCGCGTGCAGGAGCTGTCGGAAATTTCCCGCGGACTGAAAATCATGGCCAAGGAACTGAACGTGCCGGTGATTGCCCTGTCGCAGCTCAACCGCGGGGTTGAAATGCGTGACGACAAGCGGCCGGTGATGTCGGATCTGCGCGAATCCGGGTCTATCGAGCAGGACGCCGACATCGTGCTGTTCGTTTATCGCGAAAACTATTATATTCAGAACGAAGAGCCGAAGGAAACCGACAAAAACTATTCGCCGGAAAAACACGACAAGTGGGAACAGCGGATGCAGGCTACCCGTCATCGGGCGGACGTGATTATCGGCAAACACCGCCACGGGCCGACCGGTACGGTCAAGCTCGGATGGCAGGGAGAATATGCCCTGTTTACCGATCCGATCGAGGACAACCAGCTGCCGGAGCAGATTGGATAATGACAGAAGAAAAGAAACGCTACATCGTTACCATTGCCCGGCGCGATCCGGCGGCGGAAGCCAAAAACGCGGTCGAACCAGAGTTCTGGAAAAAAAAGAAGCTGGAGGATATGAGCCCGGCCGAATGGGAACTTTTGTGCGATGGCTGTGGCAAATGCTGCCTTAACAAACTGGAAATGGACGGCAAAATACATTTTACCTGCGTGCGCTGCCGTTTTCTTGACGCTAAAAGCTGTTTGTGCCGGATCTATGAAAACCGCTTTGAGAAAGTTCCCGACTGCCGCAGCGTCGACCTGCAAGCCATTCGCGAAAAACCGCGCTGGCTGCCGAAAACCTGCGCTTACTGGCTGCTGGACAACGGTCATGATCTGCCCGAATGGCATCCGCTGGTGAGCGGCGACAAAGACAGCGTTCACCGTGCTTTTCAATCGGTGCGCGGCCGGCTGATCATTTCCGAATCGGAAGTCAAGCATTATGAAGATTACATTGTTGACTGGAAAGACGTTTGAAATCGAGCGGGCTGTGGGTCTGCCGCTGAAAGTCGTGTCGCCGCCCCGCTGCCGGCGACTGGCGCTCAGAATCGACCCAAAGGAACGGCAGGCGGTGCTTAACCTGCCGCCGTCGTGTCCGATCGGACGGGCGTTGAAATTCGTTGAAGAAAACCGCGGCTGGATAGAGGCGCATCTGCTGGCGGTGCCGGAAAGCCGGCCGTTTGCCGACGGGGAAGAGATCAGCCTGTTCGGCGAAAAAGTGACAATCCGCCATTGTCCGGATTTGAAAGTCGGCGCGTTTATCGAAAACGGCGAACTGAAAGTGTCCGGAGAAGCGGCTTTCCTGCCGCGCCGGGTGCGAGATTTTATCCGTCGCGAGGCCGCCGGAAGGCTGCTTGAACTTTCCCGGCAGAAAGCGGCGCTGATCGGCTGCCGGGTTAACCGGGTGACGATTAAGGACACCAAATCACGCTGGGGCAGCTGTTCCAGCTTAAACAACATCAATTACAACTGGCGAATCGCCCTGGCGCCGATGAACGCAATCGATTATCTGATTGCGCACGAAACGGCGCATTTGCGGCACCGTGATCATTCGAAGGCTTTCTGGAACTGCGTCAAAACGCTCTGTCCTTTTGCTGAATCCGGCCGCCGCTGGCTGAAACAAAACGGCGGGTTGTTATACGCTTATGAGTAATCTGCTTGATTTGCGCGAATTTAAAAGCTATATTGAGTACAGTTACGTGTCTATTTTGAGGAGAAACCTATGTTTAAAGAAAAAGTTGATTTGCAAAAGAACTATACCGACGTCGGGGTGCAAAGAACCACCGTTGACGACGGTTTGCGTGCCTATCTGGTCAGCGTTTACAATTACATGGCCGGCGCGCTGGCGGTTACCGCTGCGGTCGCTTTCCTGGTCGCCAACACTTCGCTGATCACCATGATGTTTAACCCGCAGACCGGCGGCATGTCGGTTCTCGGCTGGCTGTTTCTGTTGTCGCCTTTGATCGTCATTTTCGGTTTCAACTGGGTCTTAACCAGCGGAACCCTGGCGCAGGTGCGCGGCGTGTTCTGGCTCTATTCGGCCTTGATGGGCGCGTCTTTGGCGCCGATCTTTCTGGTTTATACCAGCGCCAGCATGGTTCGCGTCTTTCTGATTACGGCGGCGATGTTCGGCGCCATGAGCATTTACGGCACGGTGACCAAACGTGACCTGACCTCAATGGGCGCCTTTCTCAGAATGGGCCTGTGGGGCATTATCATTGCCGCGGTGGTTAATCTGTTTATGCAGAGTCCGGCTCTTTATTATGTTCTGTCGATCGTTTCCGTCGTTGTCTTCACCGGTCTGACCGCTTACGACACGCAGAAAATCCGTCAGATCTATATGTCGGCTGACAACGACGATACGATGACCCGCAAGGTTGTCGTCGGCGCTTTGGAGTTGTATCTTGATTTTATCAACTTGTTTCTGGCTTTGCTGCGTTTGATGGGCGACCGCAAATAAAATGCGTATAACGGGTGATTAGTACAGAAATTACAGATAAATTGCTCGATCACGTACCGTTTTGTACGCTCTCTCGCAATTTTCCTTATTTCTTACTACTCACCTCGTTCTCCGCATTTTATAAATTGTGCAACGGTGATTGGTACGGAAATTACGGATAAACTGTCCGGTTACGTACCTTTTGTACCTTTGGCGTCCCGGCTCGCTTCGGTTGCTGCCGCTTCCCTTGCTTGCCGGGACGTAACAAAAAGCTTGCAGACAAAAAGGCAACGTCAGTTGCCTTTTTGTTTGACGTTTTAAGCTAGTTCTTGTTTTTTGCTTATCGGCTTTTTTGTCTGCCGGGAAAGGAATATGTCCGGAAAGGAAAATGCGGAGACGGAAGTGCCGGGAAAGAAAAACGCGGAAAAGAAACGGTATGACGGAAAAATATTGCCCGGGGAAAGAGAATCGGGAAAGAAAAGCAGTGCGGAAAAAGACAGAAAATCGTTTTCGGCAATAATAATAGCTCCGGGTGATCCCGGGGTTCTGTTAAAGATGCAAACCTTCAGTTTGCCCACGCTCGTTGGTGTGGAGACGGTGTCTAACGACACCTTTGCATTCGGCCCCGAGTAAACTCGGAATATAATAATAGCTCCGGAACGGGAAATTCCGGAGCTTTACGATTTTTATAAGGAGAATGTTTAACGGGCAAGATAACTTTCTTTGCTCATCTGTATTGCCCGGTTGTTGTTTTCTATCTGTCGTTCGGCTTTTTTGACCATTTCGGCTGCCTGATCCGCGCTGACAGTGGACATTTCTGCGCCGGAGATACGTTTTCCTTCCAACAATTCTTTGTTGGCGTTTTTCATCATTTTTTCGCCTTCCGGGCAATAAGTCAGCGCCTCGCTCCAGCATTTGCTGCCCTTGCTTGCAAGCAAATTGGCGATGGCGGAACGCTGGGCATTTGCCGCCTCTACCGAAGCTGTGCTGATAATGTGAGTGCCTCTTTTTCTTAAGAAATCGGGAGCCTCTTTTCCGTTATTGAAAACGTTTCGAGCGATGTCCGGGGTTAGTAATTTTTCTTCCATAGGGTTATCTCCTTATATAATGATGTATTCCCTTTTCTTTTTGTCTATTATCTCAATAATTAACTATTTTGTCAATAAAAAAATGTAAACAAAAGAAAATCGGGTTGGATTTATTGAATTATTACAATATAATGCCGTTGTCGATGGCGACTATACAAAATAAAAACGGGTTTGACAAGATGTCTTTATTTAAATCAATTGCAACCTTTGGCGGCTGGACGCTCATCAGCCGAATCACCGGTTTTTTCCGCGATATGGTGCTGGCCAATTATCTGGGGGCGGGCGCTGTTTCCGATGCTTTTTTTGTGGCGTTTAAATTGCCGAACCTGTTTCGCAGTTTGTTTGCCGAAGGGGCTTTTACCAGCGCTTTTGTGCCGATTTTTTCGCAAAAACTGGTTGGCGAGGGCAAAGCGCAGGCGATAAAATTTGCAGTCGGGGCAATTTCGGTGTTGGTGTTTTGTCTGGGGCTTTTCGTGCTGCTGATGGAATTTATTATGCCGTGGGTGGTGATGTTATTGGCGCCGGGGTTTGCTAATGATGCCGGCAAAATTGAGCTGGCCGCTTTTTTGTCGCGAATCACTTTTCCTTTTTTGCTGCTGGTTTCGGTGGTGTCTTTCCAGTCCGGAATTCTCAATTCTTTCGGTAAGTTTGCCGCGCCGGCGGCCGCGCCGGTCATCCTCAACCTGACGATGATTGCCGCGGTCTGGGTGTTTATGCCGGTGGTCGATACGCCGGTATACCGGATTGCCCTCGGGGTGACGCTGGCCGGCGTTTTGGAAATCGTCTGGCTTAACTTTTTTCTTCGCCGCGAAGGGGTGAACATTTCACTTATTTATGATTTGCCGGGGTTGTTTAAAAGTGAGGATATCCGCGTTTTGTTTAAAAGAATCGCGCCCGGAGTGCTCGGGGCGGGAGTTTATCAGATCAATATGATGGTTGACACAATTCTGGTTTCGCTGGTGGGAACCGGCGCCATCTCCTGGCTCTATTACGCCAACCGCCTGCAGCAGTTGCCGCTCGGCGTGGTGGGGGCAGCGATTGGGGTGGCGCTTTTGCCGATCCTTTCCCGTCAGCTCAAGGCCGGTGGCGACGGCGAAGCCAAGAAAACGCAGGACAAGGCGATCGAATACGGGGTGCTGCTGTCGATGCCGGCGGCGGCAGCCATCATCGTTCTGGCCGAGCCGATCATCAATATTTTGTTTCAGCACGGAAAATTCGGGCTTTTTGAAACCGAAATGACAGCGCGGGCGGTGATTGCCTATTCGCTCAGTCTGCCGGTGTATGTGATGGTCAAAGCGATGACGCCGAACTTTTTTGCCCGCGGAGATACCCGGACCCCGGTCAAATACAGCGTGGTGGTGCTGGCGGCCAATCTGGTCTTTTCGCTCCTGCTGATGAAGCCGTTCGGGCATACCGGGATTGCGGCGGCAACTTCGCTGGCGGCGTTCGTTTCCTTTTATCAGTATGTCCGCGGACTGAAAAAACGGGGATACTGGAGCTTTTCACGCGAACTGGCGGTTTATGTCGGCAAGGTGACTTTTTGTTCTCTGGTTATGGGAGCCGTTTTGTGCGGCGGCGGTCTGGCGCTTGACCTTCTGACCGGCGGCTGGCTCAAATTTTCCCTGTGGGTGAAATTGCCGCTTTTCGGGCTGCTTTGCTTTTTTGGTGTTGTAACTTTTTGCATTATGACTAAAATAACCGGTGTAATGGATGTGGCGGCGCTGGCGAAAAGCCTGCTGAAAAGGAAGGAACGAGATGTTTAAAACTACGCTTGTCCGGGCGGGGACGTATCTGAAAAAGGGGCTGCAAACGCTGTGGCGGGGGATTTCGCATCTGGCGGTTTCCTGGCCGAAGGCTTTTGCCGCGGCGGTGGCGCTCCTGGTTTTGTCCTATTATCCGCTCGGCGGCCTTTTGAGCGAGAACATCGACAGGACGCCGGACTACAATCTGACGAGGGAATCGGAACAGCAGTCGCTGACGGTGGAAACAATGCGTTTCCTGATCAACCGGGAAGTCAACGAAAACCTGTGGACAGCCAATCTGCCGCCGTTTTTCCCTTCCTATTTTCTCGACAACATGCCCAATTACCAACAGGGAATCGTCAGCGCGCTGGCGGTGACCGCGGCAGTGATCGGCGAAGAAACCCAATGTCTGGAAAACGGCCGGGAGAAGGCGGTAATGAACGGTGCGGCTGAATTGTTGAAATATCCCGGCAACGTGTGGCTGTTTGCCCCGGACAACAGGCTGAAAATCGCGCCGTCGTCGGCCAGCCAGTATCGCAAGGCGCGCAAGCTTTTGCATGATTACAATCGGTTGCTGCCGGCAGGCCGGTGCTTTTGGGCACGCGACTATGTCAACATGCGAGGGTTGATCAAAGCGGTCAAACGCGATCTTTACAAAACGGCGGAAAAGCTGGAAACGCAGATCGCCGAGCACAGTTCCGACTGGACGGATTTCAGGGCCGACGACCTGTTTTATTACAGTCAGGGCAAAATTTATGCCTATATGCTGATTTTGAAAGCCTGGGGAATGGATTTCAAAGAGGTGCTGCTTGACAGCGGGCAGTATGAAAACTGGACCCGGGTGACCCGTGCGCTGGAGGACGGGTCGGCGCTTTCGCCGTTTGCGGTGCGTAACGGCGAACTTAATTCCGGAATGGCGGCCAACCATCTGGTGGCGCTCGGATATTACATGCTGCGGGCGGCAGGCCTGCTTGAACAAATCAGTTACGAGATGAAGGGAGTGTCTTTTAATGCGGATTGAAACACAACTGGCCGCGGATAACAACATTATGCATTTTTTTGCCGAATCGGGTTTTCCGGTCAAAGGCAGTATCGAATTCAGCGACGCCAAGTCGCTGCGCCGTTCGCCGCTGGCGGAAAACATTTTTGATCTGGGCGGTGTTACCTCGGTGGTGATTACCCCCGACTGCCTGTCGGTTACCAAAGAGGAGAGTGCCCTCTGGGACAATCTCAAGCCGCAGGTGCTGGCGGAAATCATGGACTTTTTAAGCCGGGGCGAAGCGCCGGTGAGGGAAGGGGAGGAAACGGCGGAAGACGTCGTTCACAACATCGTCGGCCTGCTTAACGCCAGAATCCGTCCGGCTATTCGCAAAGACGGCGGCGACATTGTTTTCCGCGGTTTTGAAAACGGCATTGTCTATGTCGAACTGCAGGGCAAATGCGTCGGCTGTCCCTATTCCCAGCGAACATTGAAAGACGGCGTGGAAAAGCTGCTGCGGACTTATATAAAAGAAGTGATCGCAGTTGAAAAGTATGAGAGTTAGATGAAAAAAAGCGGAGCGGTTTTATTTCTGTTGCTGTTGACGGCACTGTTTGAGCCGGCCGAAGTGCGGGCGGCGGAACCGCTTGCCATGGAGCTGAAACCGGAAGGGCTTTATGTTGACAACGTCAATGTTGCCGTTTTGCAAAAGATGTTTGCCGACTACGGCTACAAAGACTATATTTATATGCCGGAGTGGAAATATCCGCCGTTGTTTTTGAACAGACTGCCGGAAGATTTTGCAAAAACGGAAGACAAAAGCTTTCGCAACCGGCTGTTTATTCAGATTCTGGCACCGCTTGCGCTGCTGGTCAACGAAAGGATAATCCTTGAACGTTATCCGCTGCTGCTGATGCGGGAGCAGTTGGACAAAGGGGAAAAACTTACGGCGGAGGACAGAAAAGAGCTGGAGCGGCTGGCGGAAAAGTATGACGTTTTTACCCGAATGAAAGGCGACGGTCGCTATGAGATTCTGCTGGCGGAACTGCTTAACCGGGCAGACGAGGTGCCGCCGTCGTTTCTGATTGCCGCCGCGGCGGCCGAAAGCAATTGGGGAACCGCGCGGGAAGCCGGACTTGGCAATGCGCTTTACAAACGGAAAGTATGGTATACGGAAGAGGGGATCAAACCGCTTGAGGATCCCGACGACAGTTACCGGATCAAAACCTATCCGACGCTGCTGGCAGCGATGGAAGATTATGCGCTGAACTTTAACCGTGATGTCAATTTTGCCCATTTTCGCGATCTTCGTCGGCAGCGCCGCAACCACAGCAAACCGCTGAGAGGTAACGCCATGGCTTATAACATGGTGCGCGGCTCGCCCTTGGAAAACTATGCCGGCCTGATTAGTTATATTATTACCTTTTATGATCTGGTCAATCTGGACGAGGCCGAACTTGGCAGCGTCAACATGTTTTGGAAAAAGAAAGAATAGCCATGCTGAAAATTACCCCGATTTTGTGCCGTGCCGGCAAAATGGACAATTATGCCTATCTTCTGACCGACGAAGCGACCGGCGTGTCGGCGGTGCTCGATCCGTCGGAGGCGGTGCCGGTGATTGCCGAATGCGAAAGACAAAATATCCGGCCGGCTTATATTTTTAACAGCCATCATCATTTTGACCATGTAGAGGGCAACCTTGAGGTAAAGGAAAAATACGGGGCAAAGGTGATGGTCGGCGCTTATGACTGCAACCGGATTCCCGGCGCTGACGCCGGTCTTGCGGACGGCGACGTTTTTCGTCTGGGCGAATCGGAAGCGCGGATCATCCGTGCGGACGGGCATGCGACCGGGCATATTTTGTGGTATTTTCCGGCGGACGGGGTCTTGTTTACCGGCGACGTTTTGTTCAACCTTTCTATCGGCGGTTTGTTTGAAGGAACGGTTGAAGAAATGTGGGGCAGTCTGCAGCGGATTAAGAAGCTGCCCGACGACACGCTGTTTTATCCCGGACACGAATATACCCTTTACGGCTTGAACGGTATTTATGGTCCCGCCGCCGAACGCTATGCGGCCAAGGCCGAAGCCAAGTTGCGCCAAGGGCTGCCGGCGGCGCCGTTTACGCTCGGAGAGGAAAAAGTCTGCAATCCCTATCTGGCCTGCCGCAATTTGGGCGAATTTTACCAAATGATGGGTTCTTAATCTTTTGTTAGCCTTTTGCGGCTAAACTCTTAAGACGATAACGTTTTGATTGACGGTAAAAAATTATGATTTACGCTGTGTACGGCTTTGTTGCCGGATTTCTTATTCCCTACATGTCGCGCCGGTTTGCCAAATTTATGCCGGCAACCCCGGCCTATGCGCTTTACCGGCTGGTCAAGCCCAACAAAACCGCGCGCAAAGTGAAGTTTTCCACCCGTTACAAGCAGCTTAAGCGCAAATATCTGAGCCGTTCGCTGATTTACGGCGTGCTTTCGGCGCTGCTTTCGTTCCTGGCCTTTTGGCGGCTGGGCGAAGAGCACCTGTTCTGGTATCTGGCTTTCGTCTGGGTTTTGCTGCTGCTGGCGGAGATAGATTTGAAAATGCTTCTTTTGCCCGACATTTTGACCATTCCGCTTCTGATCGGCGGTTTCGTGTTTGCCGCGTTTTTCGGCGTCAACGTGTCGGCGGAAGAGAGCGCGGCGGCGGCGATGGCCGGTTACGTGCTGCCGGTGATTGCCACTTTGCTGATGCTGTGGCGCAGCGTGGACGCGTTCGGCGGCGGCGACATCAAGCTGCTTTCGGCAATCGGCGCCTGGCTGGGACTGGAAGGGGTGATTTATACGATTTTGCTGTCATGTCTTGTTTTCGGGCTGTATTCGGCCGTTCGCCGTCAGCGGGCGGGCGCGTTCGGGCCGTCGCTGTCGGTGTCGGCGGTTATTATTCTGCTGTGGCTGTTTTAACTGAAAAACTTTTAAGAGGGGGCGGAAATGGTGATGAATATTGTTGATGAGCGGAGCAAAGCGAGAAAAGTGGTTGAAGATACCAACTTCGACTATCTGATCATGTTTCTGATCTGTATGGACGCGGTGGTGCTGGGGCTTCTGACGGTCGGTTTTGCCGACGTTAATTTCGTAACCACGCTGTTTTTGCTCGACCGTTTGTGCATGGCAATTTTCATCGTCGAAATGCTGATAAAGATGTATGCCTACGGACCGCGTTTTTTCAAATCGGGCTGGAACGTTTTTGACCTGGTGGTGATTACGGTTTCCTCGCTGCCGGTGGCCAGTTGTCTGATCGTTCTGCGGACTTTCCGCCTGTTCCGTCTGCTGCGTTACGTCAACCGTTTTAAACCGATGAAGAACATCATCAACATTTTTTTGATGATGTTGCCGAATTTTGCGGCGATGGCGGCGGTGCTCGGCGTATTTATGTATGTGTTCGGGATTTTGTCGGTCAGCCTGTTCGGCGATGTGTTCGTCGAGTTTGCCGAGCTGCCGTCGGCGCTGTTTGCGCTGGTTCAGGCTTTCAGCCCCGACAGCGGCATCATACGGCCGGTGATGGCGGTTTATCCCCATGCCTGGATCTTTTTCCTGTCGTTTTCGATGGTTTCTTTTCTGATCGTTACCAGCTTTTTCTTAAGCGTGATTTCCGCAATGGTGCACAAGGAATTTAAGATCGCTTCAAACCTCTGAAAACGGGGAACCAAACGACAAAAACGCCGGAATTTTTCCTTCCGGCGTTTTTATTTTAAAAAAATCCCGCCGGTTGCTTGACATTGAAAATTTCAATTCCTAATTAAAGTGTAGAAATTTTGAATATAAAGGAGTTAAAGGCTATGAAATTTGTACCATTGTATGATCGTGTACTGGTTAAGAGAGTCGACGAAGTCAACAAAACTTCGGGCGGCATCATCATTCCCGATACGGCCAAAGAGAAACCTTCGGAAGGTATTGTAGAAGCGGTCGGCAACGGCGGCCGCGGCGAAGACGGAAAACTGATTCCGATGTCGGTCAAGGCCGGCGACCGGATTCTGTTTGCCAAATGGTCGGGCACCGAAGTCAAGCTGAACGGCGAAGACCGGCTGATCATCAAGGAATCGGAAATTTTAGGCGTAATTGAAGAATAAGGAACAAAACAATGGCAGTAAAAGAAATCAAATTCGGCAGCGATGCCCGGGCGAAAATGCTCAAGGGCGTGGAAATTCTGGCCAAAACGGTAAAAGTAACGCTCGGACCGAAAGGACGCAACGTTATTCTCGATAAATCTTACGGTGCTCCCAAAATCACCAAAGACGGCGTTTCCGTTGCCAAAGAAATCGAGCTGGCCGACAAATTTGAAAACATGGGCGCCCAGCTGGTCAAGGAAGTTGCCCAGAAGACCGCCGACAAGGCCGGCGACGGCACCACGACCGCGACTGTTCTGGCTGAAGCCATCATCAATGAAGGCTGCAAGGCGGTAGCCGCCGGTATGAATCCGATGGATTTGAAACGCGGTATCGATATGGCGGTTGATGCGGTTGTTACCGACGTCAAATCGCGCTCGAAAGCGATCAAAACTTCGGAAGAAATCGCCCAGGTCGGCACCATTTCCGCCAACGGCGACCGCACGATCGGCGAATATCTGGCGCAGGCGATGGAAAAAGTCGGCAACGAAGGCGTAATTACGGTTGAAGACGCCAAAGGGCTGGAAACTGAACTGGAAGTGGTTGAAGGCATGCAGTTTGACCGCGGTTACCTGTCGCCTTATTTCGTCACCAATCCGGAAAAAATGAACTGCGAGTTCGACAATCCATACATTCTGCTTTATGACAAGAAGCTGAGCAACCTGCAGGCGATGATTCCGGTTCTGGAAGCCGTCGTTCAGTCTTCCCGCCCGCTGTTGATCATTGCCGAAGATATTGAAGGCGAAGCGCTGGCCACTTTGGTCGTCAACCGCATCCGCGGCGGCCTCAAGGTTTGCGCGGTTAAGGCGCCGGGCTTCGGCGACCGCCGCAAAGCCATGCTGGAGGATATTGCAATTTTGACCGGAGGCCAGGTCATTTCCGAAGATCTCGGCATGAAGCTGGAAAACGTTACCCTGGCAGACCTCGGCACCTGCAAGAAGGTTGAAGTCACCAAGGATGAAACCACCGTTATTGACGGCGATGGACAGAAGGACCTGATCAAGGCCCGTGCCGATCAGATCCGCAAACAGATTGAGGAAACCTCGTCTGACTACGATCGCGAAAAGCTGCAGGAACGTCTGGCCAAGATTTCCGGCGGCGTGGCGGTAATCAAAGTCGGCGGCGCTTCGGAAGTTGAAGTGAAAGAAAAGAAAGACCGCATTGACGACGCGCTGCACGCAACCCGTGCCGCGGTCAAGGAAGGCGTTGTTGCCGGTGGCGGCGTAGCTCTGCTTTACTCGCACAAGGCTCTGGAAGCTCTCTCTCCGGCCAATCAGGATCAGAGAGTTGGTATTGACATTATCCGCAAGGCCATTCAGGCTCCGATCCGTCAGATTGCCGAAAACGCCGGCGTTGACGGTGCGGTTGTGGCCGGCAAACTGATGGAAAGTACGGATACCAACTTCGGTTACAATGCTCAGAGCGGCGAATATACCGATATGATCAAGGCCGGCATTGTCGATCCGACGGAAGTTGTCCGTACGGCTTTGCAGGATGCGGCTTCGGTTGCGGGTCTGCTGATTACCACCGAATCGATGGTTACCGAGGCTCCGCAGAAGGAATGCCATTGCGGCTGCGGCAGTGCCGGAGCCGGTGCCGGCGGCATGCCGGGCGGCATGGGCTTCTAAAAGAAGCATTAAACTACGCTTACTCAGGCAGAAAAAAAAGAGGGAAAAGTATTTTGCTTTTCCCTCTTTTGTTGTAACAAGTTCTCTCCGGCTAGGACGGTGGTTCCGCCAAGTTTATAGCTTTGCGCAAAAAACTTTTTGCTATTATGAATGTGACGGTCTGCAACGGTTACATAAAAAAGCAAAGGAGTTTTTTAATGAATAGGTATACAATAGTACATACGGCGTGAAATTATAAAATACCATTGCCCAAAAATATCGTAGAAAAGCCTTTTGCAGTGGGCGTTGCCTGGAAATATGCCATATTTTAAGAGAATTATGTTGCTGGAAATGTATAGGTATAATAGAAGCGGAAGTCTGTCCCGACCATATTTATATATTACCGGCGGTACAGCTAAAATTTTCGGTAAGCTCAGTCATGGGCTATCTCAAAGGGAGAAGCAGTCTTTCGATATATGAACGATGGGGAAATGCAAAATTTTACTGCTGCAACCGGGAATTTTGGTGTCTGGGGTACGATGTCGATCCCACAGGGTGGATAACCGAGAATATT
>CABUBU010000026.1 GCA_902489795.1 uncultured Azospirillum sp. | reverse complement strand
ATAAATTTTATGATACAATATTTCCCGTGACAAAAAAAGGATCCTTTTTTTTGTTGCAGGATTTTATCGGCAGTTTATTGCACAACAGACAAAAAGAAAGGCTGTAAAGCCCTTCTTTTTGTCTGTTGTATTTGTTTTGTTAAATAAAATATCTGATAGTATTTTGTTTTATCTTTGTTTATCCGAAAATTTTTAACCGCTCGTTCATCGGCAGAAAACTTTTTTCGTCTGCCGGTTGTTCAATACTGCCAAACGGCATCTGTGCCAGCAGCTGCCAATGGCCGGGCAGGTCAAAAGCAAGCTTAACTTCGTCATCAATCAGCGGGTTATAGTGTTGCAAAGACGCCCCGATGTTCTGCTCGGCCAGCGCCAGCCAAATCATATATTGCAGCATACCGTTTGACTGAAGCGACCATTTGGGGAAGTTTTCGGCATAGAGCGGAAATTTTTTCTGCAGGCTTTCAACGGTGTTTGTGTCTTCAAAAAAGAGGACGGTTCCGAGGCCGGCGGTAAAGGTTTTGATTTTTTCGATTGTGGCCGGCATTTTGTCTTCCGGCACTACTTTGCTCAGTTCGGTTAAAACGATGTCCCACAGTTTGCGGTAATAGTCGCCGTAAAGGACCACTACCCGGGCGGATTGGGAATTAAAAGCGCTGGGGCAAAACTTCAAGGCGTCGGCAATGAGCTTGCTGATTTCCGTTTCCGGCAGAATTTGCCGGTTGCCGAGATTGTAAATGGATCTTCTTTCGGCATACAGGCTGCTTAAATCTTTGTTCATTAAAATTTCTCCTTATGTTGATGTTGCAGTTAATAATATAGTCTGCCGTGGTGCCGATAAAAGATTTTTCTCATAAAAAAGTCAGCGGGCAGCACGGCGCATGAGTGCGGTGATGGCGTTGATGTCGTCGGGTTGGCGCGGGTCTTCGCTGACCATATTGCTGCGCTCAAAGCCGCATTTTTGGCAGCGGTGGACGATTTGCCAGCCTTTACCGGAATTGTGGACAATCCCAACCGGCTCCATCAGTCCGCCGCATTCGCTGGCGCGGTCACCGGGGATTATGTCAACATGCAGGGAATAAAGGCAGAACGGACAATGATTGCGATAGCTGCCTCCGGTCAGCGGCAGCACTTCCCGTCCGCAATGACGGCAGATAAAGCCGGTGTTTTCTTCTTTTCTTCCCATGTTACTTTTCCTTTGCGACAAAGACAACGCCTTCTACCGGATGGCCGTTTTCCAGGCGCAGCTCGGTCTTGTGCTCCATAATATCCGAATAGCCGGCTTTTTGCAAAAGCTTTTTGACGTATTCGGGATTGTGGCGGTACCGTCCGCTCGGCGTCAATTCATAATCGTCGGTTTGGGGTGCCGTGACAACGGAAAAACAAAAATTGCGGGGAAAAACGGCGGGGATGATCTTGTCTAACCGCCCGACATAGCCGAAAACGTCGGCGGCAACAACCCAGTCGGCCGGCGGCAGGCGGCGGCAGTATTTTTCAATGTCAACTTCGACCAGCTTGTCGTAAACGCCTTTTTTTCCGGCCTGTTCCAGCATGGCAGAAGAAATGTCGACGCCGGTCAGGCGGTTTTCGTCATTTTTCAGCGCCTGGCCGATCAGGCCGGTGCCGCATCCTAGGTCGATGATTTCGCCTTTGACGGTGCTCAGCAGCTGTTTGAAAAACTGCGGCAGCCGGTATTCGATTTTGTTCATGACCGTTTCATAATTGCCGGCAAACTGGTTGAACAGTTCGCGCGCATAATCGGTGCCTGAACTGTCGTCCGTATGGCCGAATATTTCGTTTAAGTGGCGGGCGAATATGTTTTCGGGCATTTGCCGCAGCCAGTTGGCAGCGATTTCTTTCGCTTTGTCCGCCTCTTTTTCATAAAGCAGCGTCAGCGTTTCCGCGGCGTTCAGAGCATATTCCGCGCGTTCCGGACGTTTGAGCAGGGCGTTGAAGAAAAGCCCCAGCGCTTCTTCATATTCGCCGAAGTCTTTTTGGATAATTCCCAGATTGTTGCTGATTTCGTCGCGTTCGGGGTCAAGGATAACCGCCCGACGATATTCTTCCAGCGCTTCGTGCAGACGTCCCTGCCGGTAGAACAGGTCGGCAAGATTGATGTGGGCGTCAACGTTGCCGGGAGATATGTCAAGCGCCTTTTTGTACATTTGTTCGGAGGTTTCAGCGTCGGTTTCGGCATTGGCCAGATTGATCAACGCGGTAACGGACTTGGCGTTGAGTTCAAGCGCGCGGCGGAAATATCCGAGGGCTTCCGTCTGCCGTTTGGTATCCAGGCAGAGTTCGCCGGCCAGAAGCAACGCGCTTTCGTCCGCCGACAGCGCGCAGACCCGTTCGGCGGCCGCCAGTGCCTGTTCGTTGTTCCCCTCTTTGCGATACAGCAGGCTTATATAATAAGGAATCAATGCGTCGTCAGGGTACTGCATTGCCAGTTTTTGCAACGCCGGAATGTCGTTTTCCGCTTTTGCCAGATTGGCGCGCGGTTCGACGTAAGCTGGGTCGAGCAGTGCGGCCTGATTATATTGTTCACTGGCCCGTTCGGTCTGATCGAGGCCGGCGTAAAGGTTGCCGAGCGCATTGTGGGCTTCCTTGATGCCCGGCTGCAATTGCAGGGCGCGGAGATAAGCCTTGATAGCCTCGGCCGTTTTGCCACGCCGTTCTTCCGACCAGGCGAGGTTGAAGTGAGATTCCGCCGACTGCGGATTTTGCTCAACGGCCCGGGCAAAAAAAGATACTGCCTGTTCGTGCAGCCCTTTGCTTTGGGCGACCAGTCCCAGCAGGTTGAGCACGACCGGGTGATCAGGGGTCGTTTCCAAAATCTGCCGGTAAAGCCGCTCGGCTTCGTCCAGCCGTCCTTCGTCGTGCAGTTTTAATGCCTGCCGCAGGATCAGATCGTATGACATCAGGCGTCGCGCCCCAGTTCTTTGATCGCCTGCCGGACAACGTCTTCAAACATTTCTTCGGTCAGAACCCCGGTGTTGACATTGTAGCGCGAGGTATGGTAGGAATCGAGCAGTATCAGGTTGTGGCGGAAAAGTTCGTGTCGGGCACCGTGGGCAAATTTGAATGCCGATTTCGGGTAGCCGAGTGTGCCGAGCAGCGCGTTGTGTGCCACACCGCCTAAAGCGAGAACGACTTTCAGGTTTTTCATGGCGGCAATCTCGTCGGTTAAAAAACACCGGCAGTTGTTGATTTCTTCCGCCACCACTTTGTTTTGCGGCGGCACGCAGCGGACGGCGTTGGTTACTCTGGCGCCGGTCAGTTCAAAACCGTCATCGGCCCGTTTGCCATAACAGCCCGCGGCCAGGCCGTATTTTTTTAAAACCGGATAAAGCAAGTCGCCGGCGTAGTCATTGGTAAAAGGTCGTCCGGTCTGGTTGGCGCCTTTTAAACCCGGAGCCATGCCGAGAACCAGAAGAGAAGCCTCAAGCGGGCCGAAAGGATGGACGGGCGCATTGTAAAAAGAAGGAAACTTCTGCCGGTTTTCTTCGCGGAAGGCTGCCAGACGGGGGCACAGAGCACAATTTTTTTCAGGATATAACATCTTAATTTTCCTATATTATTATATGTTTTCTTTCTAATTTAGCACATTTTTTTGAAATGCACTCTTTAATTTGCGCAAACAATGGCTACATCATCAATCAGTAATATTATGACTGTTATAATATTTACAACAGACTTTTAATGATAGTTAACAAAAACCTATTTATAAATGGAGTTTAGAATATGAAAAAGACATTACTGTTAGCAGGTGTTGCTTGCCTTTTTTCCGTAAGTGCAAATGCAATGGATTTAAGCAGAGAATTCAGACCCTACATCGGTTTGGATTATGTCTATTCGCATGCGGACTACAAAGATATGATAAGGGAACCAAAGAAGAGCTACAATTCTGGCGCTGTTAACGTCGGTACCTGGATTACGCCTTACGCCAGCTTGGAAGCCTTTTTCCAGCAGTCGGCCAAGACCAAGGCCTATAAAGGAACCGAGCATCGCGTAAGAACCGAATTCTACGCTTATGGTTTGGATGCCTACGGTTATCTGCCGATCGGCTGCGACGGTTTCAATCTGCTCGGTTCGCTCGGTCTGGCCAACTACAACATGAAAGCCAAATACCACTACGGCAACGTTGACAAACAGAGAATGGGCTATCGTGCCGGCATCGGCGCCCAGTTTGACTTTACCGAAAACTTTGCCGCCCGCGTGGTCGGACGTTACAGCTACATCGGAGCCAAACATCTGGATAACCTGATGGAAGTTACCGCCGGTATCAGATATACTTTCTAAACAACCGCAGCGGTTATCGGACTTTAAAAAAACTCCGGCACGGGAAAAGGCCGGAGTTTTTATTTAATTGATTGCAAAATTAAATAATTGTTGCTATTCTCCGGTCAAAAGAATTTATTCGGAAGGATTTGACCATGAGTTTGAAAAAAATTTATTTCGGCATTTTGATTGCGGCGGTCGTCGTCATTGTCGTCAGCATGTTTACCGGCACCAAGTTTATCCCCGTAAGTCTCGGTATTTTGCAGTCCATGATCGTCGACTGGAAAATTTTCGTGCCGGCGCTGGTTTGCGCTTTTGCTTTCAGTAAAGTCAAATATTACTGGCTGACGATGCTCGGCTGCTCTTTTGTGGCCTCGATGGTGGTGCAGGTTTTCTTTTTCAGCGTCAAGGCCGGGCTTTACATCATTTGTCTGCGCGCTTTTTGCTTCCTGGTCGTAGTTTATATCGTCGATTATCTGCGTCTGATCGGCAAGCGCAAGTAGTTTTTAAAAAAACTCTTGACCTTTGGGGCTGTTTTGGGTACAAACTAAAACAGCCCCGGTTGTTTTGAAAGAAAGCGGTTGATTGCAACGGTCTTGGCATCGGAGCGAAGCGGAGATCGGCGAGCAAGGCGCGTTGGCGCCGCAGTTGAGCCGCAAACCGTCGTCGGAACGGAGTTCCGAAAGGTATGTTGAAAAATTATTGGAGAGATGGCAGAGCGGTTGATTGCAACGGTCTTGAAAACCGTCGAAGGCGCAAGCCTTTCGCGAGTTCGAATCTCGCTCTCTCCGCCACTTTGAGGGGCTTTGCCCCTTTTTTTATTCTGACTTTTTAGTGCAAATTCCATGCACGCAGAATCAAATGCTTAGCAATATGAGCCAGAATGAAAAATTGCATAATAAAGCCCCTGTTTTGAGGGGCTTTATTGTTAAAACAGGTATAACACCAGATGCGGCATAATCCATAAAGTCAGGAAATATACCGCGAACTCTAAAACTGTTCTCATTATCAGCTCTATTCTTACGTCGAGCATTCCGCGGACGTTTGTATTGTCGACAACGTTGAGGAAAGCCGATAATTCGGTCAGAAAAAAACATTGTGTCGAGTGCGGCATTTTTTCAAACTTTCGTTTTTTTTTGGCATTTTTCGTCACCTCCGAAATAAACAGGAAGTTTCTTTGTATTGTAAACCAATGTATCTTTTTTGTTAATCGATGTATTTTGTCCGAAGAGTTTGGCAGAGTTTTCAAAATATCTGCTTTACGAGTGAAAAAAAATAGTATAAAATATGCCGCAATGTTGATTGAGGAACAAAAATGAACTTGAACAAGCTGAAAATATTCGCTTTTTGCGCTGGAATATGCGTTTTGCTCAGCGGATGCGAAACGGCTTCGCCGGAAGTGACTGATCCGCCGCAAAAGCAGGCTTCGGCTATCAAAAGCCAGGGCGGAGTGTACAAGGTCGGCAATCCGTATAAAATCCTTGGCCGCTGGTATTATCCAAAAGAGGACTATTCGTATTCGGAAGTGGGTATTGCCTCGTGGTATGGGCCGGATTTTCATGCTAAGCGTACTGCTAACGGTGAAAAATACAACATGCACAGCCTGACGGCTGCCCACCGGACGCTGCCGCTGCCCTCAATCGTTAAGATCACCAACCTTGAAAACGGACGTTCGCTGGTGGTACGGGTTAACGACCGCGGACCGTACGCGCGCAACCGGATTGTTGACGTTTCCAAAAAGGTGGCGCAGCTGCTCGGCTTTTTGGAGAAGGGAACGGCAAAGGTCAGGGTGGAAGTGCTGGAAAAGGAAAGTAAAAACCTGAAAGCAGCGTTGACAGGGAAAGCCTTGTCGCCGGAAATTTCCGCCGCGCCGACGACGCAGGTCGTCAAAGGCGAGATCGGCGAAGACGTGGCGCCGCTGGCGGCTGCGCCGGCGATTGCACCGGCGGCACCGTCGTCTTACAGTGAATTTGACGACGATGCCAAGACCTCTTTGCCCGGCGGTTATTATGTCCAGGCCGGCGCTTTTTCCAATTACGGGGCGGCCGAACGACTGGCGTCGCGGCTTGCGGATTTCGGTTCGCCGCATGTTTTGAAAGCCGAGGTGAACGGCCGCATGTTTTACCGCGTGCGGGTCGGACCGTATGATTATCATGAAGAGGCTCTGGTAACTCAGGCCAAAATCAGAAATTTCGGCATTCCCGCCGCGCATGTTGTAGAAAATTAGAGGAATCGCAATGAAGACTTATCCCAAATGGCTGTCTGCCGCCGTTTTAAGCGCAATGCTGGCAAGCCCGGCAGCGGCGCTCGAAACCAAAGCCAAAAACGTGATTTTGATGGATTATGACACCGGCGAGTATCTTTTTGTAGAGAACGCTTTCGTTCCGGTGGCGCCGGCCTCGATGAGCAAACTGATGACCGTTTATGTGCTTTTCAGTAAACTGAAAGACGGCACACTGTCGCTTGAAGATGTTTTTTCCGTCAGCGAAAATGCGTGGCGAACGGGCGGTGCAGCCAGCGGCAGCTCGACCATGTTTCTACCGATCGGCAGCAAGGTGACGGTTGAAAACCTGATCAAGGGAATCATCATTCAGTCGGGCAACGATGCCTGTATCGTGGCGGCCGAAAACATTGCCGGCTCGGAGGAGGATTTTGCCGAGCTGATGAATGCCAAAGCCAAAGAACTGGGGCTGAAAAATTCGCATTTCGTCAATTCGACCGGACTGCCGCATCCGGATCACCGGATGTCGGCGGAAGATCTGGCCAGGCTGGCGCAGGCGCTGATCCGCGACTTTCCCGAATATTATTCCGTCTTTTCGCAGAAAAGCTTTACCTACAACAACATTTTGCAAGGCAACCGAAATCCGCTGCTTTATTCAATGTCCGATGCCGACGGTCTGAAAACCGGACATACGGCGGAAGCGGGATTTTGCCTGACGGCATCGGTCAAACGCGGCGACCGTCGGCTGATTGGGGTGATGACGGGGCTTAAAAGTAACAAAGAGCGTTCGGAAGAGGCCGAAAAGCTGATGAACTGGGGGTTCCGAGAATTTAACAACTACAAAGTTTTCAAACAGTTTCAGCGAATTGTGTCGGTTCCCGTTTACATGGGAGAGGAAAAGTCGATTGACCTTGCGGTCAATGAGGACGTGATAATGACTATTGCCCGCAGCAAGGCGAGCGACGTCAAACTGACGGCGGTTTACGAAAAGCCGGTAAAAGCGCCGGTGTCGCAGGGCGACAAACTCGGTGAAGTAAAAATCGAAATTCCCGGCGGTGAGGTCAAAACGGTGCCGCTTTATGCCGACCACAGCATTCGCAAACTCGGTTTCTGGGGACGGATACTGAGCAACGTCAAATACCTTTTGTTCGGGGCCGAGTAAGATGCGCAAAGGACGTTTCATAACCTTTGAAGGCGGTGAAGGTACCGGCAAGACCACCCAGATCAGACTGCTGACGGATTATCTGCGAACTCGCGGAGTTGACGTGCTGGCCACCAAGGAACCCGGCGGTACGGAAGTGGGAAGCGAACTGCGCAGGATATTGTGTACCGGCGACAAGGACAAGATGGACGCGGTGGCGGAAGCGCTGTTGTATTATGCTGACCGGCGGATTCATATGCAAAGCAAGGTGCTGCCGGCCTTAAACGAGGGGCGGTGGGTGATCAGCGACCGGTTTGCCGATTCAACTACGGCTTACCAGTATTACGGTTATGACAAGCGGGTTCCGAAAGAAACTCTGGAGCAGCTCTATGCAATGACGGTGGGTGATTTTCATCCGGATCTGACGGTCATTCTTGACATTGATCCGCAAAAAGGACTGGCGCGTTCGCTTAAACGCAACGGTTCGGCGGTGGAACAGGAAATTCGCTTTGAGAGCAGGGAATTGGTCTTTCACGAAAATTTGCGCCGCGGGTTCCTTGAAATTGCCGAAAGTGCGCCGCGTTATGCAGTGCTTGACGCCGACAAAAGCGTGGATGAACTGCACCGGGAAATTGTCAAAATCACGGAAGAAAGGTTAATGCATAAGAATGCCAGAAGGTGAACTGATTACTCCCAAAAACAATTTTTTCCTCCTGGGTCAGGAAGAGGCGGAAAAAGCGCTTCTTGACGCCTATAATTCCAACAAGTTGCATAATTCGTGGCTGATTTCCGGGGTTAAGGGAATCGGCAAGGCGACGCTGGCATACCGGTTTGCCCGTTTTCTGCTTGACGAACGGCGGCGGAGCTTTTCGCCCGCGTCTTCGCTGGCGACGGATCCGGACAGTCCCGCAAACCGCCTGGTTTCTTCCGGTTCTCATCCCGATTTCAAAGTCATTGAACGCGACTTTATCGAAACCGACCGCAAAAAAGTGTTGAAAGCGATCAAGGACGGCGCGGCGCTTGACGAGAGCGAACTGAAAGGGCTGAAGAAATCGGCCTTTATCAGGATTGACGACGTGCGGGGGATCAACGAATTCCTGACCAAAAAGTCTTCCGGCGACGGCTGGCGGGCGGTGATCATCGACAGCATTGACGACATGAATCCGGCCAGCGCCAACGCGCTTTTGAAAATTCTGGAAGAGCCGCCGGCAAAAAGCATTCTGCTGCTGATCAGCCACAATGTCGGACAGCTGCTGCCGACGATCCGTTCACGCTGTACCAAACTGGTGCTGAAGCCGTTGGCGGACAACGCGGTGGCCAGTCTGCTGCGTCGTTATCGGCCGGAGCTTGACGAAGCGGCCGTAAAAGGGATAACGGAAATTGCTTCCGGCAGCATCGGCAAAGCTTTAAATTATGCGGATTGCGGCGCATTGGAGCGTTATCGCGGTCTGAGAGCGATTATCGGCGCCGGCAGCCGTTTTCGTCTGCAGGATCTGCTGGACTGGGTCGACGTCGCGGTCGGGGCTGAGGAGAGTTTTGAGCTGGCTTCGGAATTGGTGCTGAAGTATTGTTCCGATCATATCCTTTCCTCCCGCGATATTGAGGAAACCGCCCGCGCGTGGGAAAACGCCGTCCGGGTGCTGCGGCAGACGGACAGTCTGAACATGGACAAGAAAGAAGCGCTGATCAATATTATCGGCAATTTGTGCAAAGTAATGTAACTGTAAGGAAAGAAGATGTTAGTCGACAGTCACTGTCATTTGGATTATAACGATTTTGAAGAGGATATGGATGAAATTATCCTGCGAATGAAGGAAAACGGAGTCACCGCGGCACTAAATGCCGGCAACTGCATAGACACTCTGGACGAGCAGTTGAAGCTGTCGGAAACGTATCCTTTTGTTTATACCGCGGTCGGGGTTCATCCGCACAACGCCGACGAGTTTCCCGAGGTGTCGGCGGCCGATCTGGCGGAGAAAAGCAGACACAAGAAAATCGTTGCCATCGGCGAATGCGGTTTGGATTATTACTACGATTACAGCGGGAAGGAGAACCAGCGCAAAGTGTTTGCCGAGCATATCCGGGCTGCGCAGGAAACCGGGCTGCCTCTCATTATCCATACCCGCGACGCCGATGATGATACGATCGGAATGCTTTCGGAACATTATAAAGAAAAGCCTTTTGCCGGGGAAATTCATTGTTTTTCCGGTTCCCGGCGGCTGGCGGAATTTGCCCTCTCAATCGGTTTTTATATTTCCGCTTCGGGAATTATCACTTTTAACAAAAGCGGTGAACTGCGGGAGATTTTTGCCGATTTACCGCTTGATCGACTGCTGGTGGAAACGGATTCTCCGTTTTTGGCGCCGGTTCCTCTCCGCGGTCATCGCAACGAACCGGCTAATGTCCGTTATGTGGCGGAAAAGCTGGCGCAGGTTAAAGATGTTTCGTTTGAAGAAATTGCCAAAATCACGTCGGAAAACTTTTACCGACTGTTTCGCAAGGCGAGTGACAAGGGGAGATATGAGTTTTGAACCATAAACTGACCATCCTCGGCAGCGGCGCCGCGCCGGGCGTGCCTTCCGTTGCCGGCGGCTGGGGGGCGTGCGATCCCGCTAATGAGAAAAACCGCCGCAGCCGCACGACCTCCTGTCTGGAATACGGCAATACGCGGATTTTGATCGACACTTCTCCCGATCTTAGAATGCAGCTCTTAAACGGCGGCATTCGTCGGCTGGACGGAATTGTCTATACGCATGCGCATGCCGACCATCTGCACGGCATTGATGAATTGAGAGAAATTAACCGGGCAGAGCGGAAAAGCCTTGATTTTTTTGCTACGGACGAAACCGTGCGGGAGGTGGAAGAACGCTTCCCCTATTTGCTGGCAACCCGCGGCCACGCCAACAACGTCAGCAGCCGGCCGAGTTTGATAGCCAACCGGATCGAACATTATCGGCCGTTTATGATTAATGAGCTGAAAGTGACGCCGATCCAGCTGCTCGGACACAACATGCCGACGACGGGGTATGTTTTTAACGACGGAGAAGTGGTTTATATCGCGGACTATCGGGAAATTGAAGAGGAAGCTTTTTCCCATATCCGGCAGCCGGTAAAGCTGATGGTGGTGCCGTTAACCACGGTTGCGGGCGGCAGATATCATGCCGGTTTGGCAGAAATCATGCGGGATGTTGAGCGGATTAAGCCCGAGCGGACGGTGATCAACCATATGGCGATCGAATGCGATTATGAACGGATCCACCGGATGACGCCGGAAAAAGTCGAACCGGCCTTTGACGGAATGACGCTGTTTTTTTAATAAGAGGAGAAGAAAATGCTGTGCATATACCATATTGCCGATCATGACGGAAAAGGTTCCGGCGCCGTTGTCAAAAGCGTGTATCCGGAAATCAAGCTGCTGGGGCTGAACCATGACATGGAAATCCCCTACGACGAAATAGAACGGCATGAGACGGTGGTAGTCTGTGATTTCGCGCTGCCGGTCGACTATATGTTCGAGTTGAGCAAACGGAAGGATTTTACCTGGATTGACCATCATGCTTCGGTAATCGAGGAATATGAAAAGGCGATAAAAGCCGGTGCGGAACCGATCAAGGGGCTGCGGCGGATCGGCACCGCGGCGATCGAACTGTCGTGGGAATACTATTATCCCGGCCGGCCGGTGCCGCTCGGCGTCAGTCTGCTGGCCAAACATGACATTTTTGATCTGAGCGATCCCAGGGTGCAGCCGTTTGAATACGCCATGCAGTCGCTCGGGCAGAACCGGCCGGATGATCCGGTCTGGGCGGAACTGTTTGCCGGCCGGCTTGATACGGAAAAAATGATCGGGGAAGGGAAGCGCATTCTGGCCTGGATCAACGCGCGCAATTATCATCTGGTGCGCAGCATGGCTTTTGAAACAGAAATCGACGGGCTGAAATGCATTTGCGCGAACATGCCGCAGGGGCGTTCGTCTTTTTTTGATACGCTGGACGGCATCAAAGACTATGACGTGATGATCAATTTTTACATGAACAAAAAACGCCGTTGGAACCTTTCTTTTTATTCCGCGAAAAAAGAGGTGGACGTTTCCAAAATCGCGGCCCGTTTCGGCGGCGGCGGCCACAAAGGGGCGGCGGGGGCTTCCGCTTTGGCGGAACTGCCAGACTTTATCGTCAAAGCCGTGCATTAGTCGTCCTTTTTGCTTGAATTTTATCAGTATACCGTTTAGCTTAAAAGGCAAAGTGTTAACCACGGGGGAAAGCCATGTTTTTCTTTAAAAAGCGCAAAGACGACGAACTGCGTTCGCCCAGCGGCTGGGGAGCCGTTTTGCATAAAACGGTGATGATTGTCACATATCCGTTCCGCAAGCCTGTTTATCTGGCGCTGATGTTGGTTTTGGCACTGGCTGCCGTTGCCGCTGTGCCGCTTTACTACGGCGCAAAACCGCAGGAAGTGCATACTTGGTACCTGGATAAAATCCGTAAGGTTAAAAATGCGGACTTTTCCAAAGTTTCTGACAAGTTTTCTAAGCTGATCGACAACATCCCTGCGCTGGTATCGACGCCGGACAAGGGGACTGACCGTCTGGTGGAAGTGGCGCCGAGTCAAAGGGAAATTCGCCGGCAGATGTTCAAAGCCGCGTCCGGTACCCGGCCGCAGCGGGTAGATATTCTGGCGGAAGAAGCCGATGACGTGGTTGCGCTGACGCCGCCGGTGCCGCAGATGCCGATTGAGGAAGAAAAACAGCCTTCCGTACCGACCGCTGCGGACGAAAGGCTGGCGGCCGGAGAAGACGCTTGGTTTGAAAGCAAACCGGTGATTGTTAAAAAAGTTTCCGAAACCGAAGGCGATGTTTTACGTTATTTGGACGAGCCGGAAGAAATTTCGGGCGAGGCCAAAGTTTACAACGCCAACGAAATGGAAGTGGGCGGCACCTACGTGTTCCTTTACGGCGTTTATTCCAACCCGCGCAGTGCAAGAGGCGTTAAGGCGGCCGTATTTTTGCGCGATGCGTTGAAAGGTGAAACCGTTAAGTGTCTGATTTTGGCTTATACGGCGGACAATGTTGCAACCGGAGAATGTTTTGCCGGTGATGTTAGTATTAACAAAATTTTGGTTGACCGCGGTTTTTCCGACCGTGTAGCTCTGCAATAGTGAAAGTTGGCGTCATGTGGCAGGTTGTCTTGATGATCAACGGTTATTTTATCAGCATTCTGGGCGCTGCCATGCTGATAGCCGCCGGTTATGACATTTACGACACTTCCGCTTCCTGGTCGCCGTTTCTCAGCTCGGCTCTTTTTTGTCTTTTTATCGGGCTTTCGCTGTTTCTTTCCAATCGGGCACCGGTGGAGAACATCAGCGTCCGTCAGGGATATTTGCTGACAACGACCAGCTGGATTGCGATTTCGTTGTTGTCCGCTGTTCCGTTCATGCTTTACGGAAGTACAGACAATTTTCACGATGCTTTGTTTGAAGCCGTGTCGGGGTTGTCGACGACGGGCGCGACGATTTTGACCGACATAGAGGCACAGCCGAAAGCTGTTTTGCTTTGGCGGTCGATGCTGACGGCCATGGGCGGCGTTGGTATCGTTATGTTTGCGGTAGCTTTGCTGCCTTTTCTCGGAATCGGCGGAATGCAGATGTTTCAGCGGGAAAATTCGGACTTTAACGACAAATTTATGCCGAAGTTTCATTATATCGCCAAACGCATCTTTTTTGTTTATTTCTTTTTGTGCGGTTTATGCGCAATATGTTTGTATTGGGCAGGAATGAACTGGTTTGATGCAATCAATCATGCCATGTCAACGATCGCCACCGCCGGCTTTTCGACCAAAAACAAGTCCGTTTTGTTCTATGACAATCTGAATATAGAAGTTGTCATTTCCGTATTTATGGTCGTCGGCGCGCTGCCGATGACGTTTTACATCGTGCTGCTGCAAAACAAATTCCGCCAGTCGCTGCGCACGGAACAGGTGGTCAGTTTTTTGAAAGTGCTGTTCGTTTATATTGTTGGCAGTTCGCTGTGGCTGTATTACAAAGATGTATACGGTGATTTTTGGACGGCGCTCCGCTACACTTCGTTTAATATCATTTCGATCGTGACCACGACCGGTTTGACGTCTGTCAATTATCTTGAATGGGGGGTGCTGTTCCAGACCCTGTTTATCATTTTTGCATTGACCGGCGGCTGCACAGGGTCTACTTCGGGCTCAGTCAAAATATTCCGTTGGCAGGTGGTGTGGGCTTATCTTCGCCAGTCTCTGGTTACAGCGGTCGATCCCAATCGGGTGGTGCCGGTCAAAGTAAAACAATATGCCATTTCGCCGGTTGCTGTATCTTCCGTGTTGGTTTTTTTGACCGCTTTTTTTGCGACGATAATGCTTTCAGCGGTTGCTCTGTCTTTTCTTGATATTGATTTTGCTACCGCATTTAGCGCTGCCGTGGCATGTGTAACTAATTCCGGTCCCGGGGTGGTGTCGTCGATCGGACCTGACGGCAACTTTGGTTGGATGTCGGGCGCTGTAAAAAACGTGCTGAGCGCAACCATGCTGCTCGGACGTTTGGAAGTTTTAACCATTCTGGTGGTTTTTACCAGAAATTTCTGGAGGAAATAACATGTTCAGCCAAAACGCGTATGTCAAGGGAACTATGACAAAAGACGAGGAAATCAAGGTCGAGGCCAAATATCACTGGATAAAATGGCTGTGGTTTTATTTTATGTTTGCCACGCTCGGAGTGGTTGCGCTGGTATCTTTTTCGCTTGCTTTCACCTCTTATCTTGACAAGCAGACAGACATGGCCGTGGCGCTTTTGATTATGGCCTGTGTTCTCGGTGTTTATCCGTTTCTTTTGTATTTGTCGCTCCATCTGACGGAGATGGTCTGTACCAACCGGCGGGTGGTGTACAAAACCGGTATCATTTCGATCAAGACAGAAGAAATCAAGGTGGAACGGATCGAATCCATTCAGGTAAAACAAACCTTTTGGGGACGGGTGTTTGGTTACGGCAATATTCTTTTTTCCGGAACCGGCAGCGCCAAGGTAGAATTTTTTGACGTGGATAATCCTTTGCAGGTTAAAGCGCGGATTGAGGAAGCGGTAGACGAAAGCAACCGCAACCGTGAACGTGATCCGTCTCCGAAAGAAGCAAACGACTGAATTGTCGAAAAAAGTTCGGTTGTGCAAAATTCCTCCTCTTGACGGGAGGGCTTCTTGTATCGTGAAAATTCCCGGATAGTCCGGGGGATCGGAGAGCTTATAGCTATACAGCAATAAAACTCCTTTGTCAGAATGTAATTCCTGACAATTACAAGGAATACAAACAAAGGAGTTTTATTAAATGAACATAAATACGATATCACACATAAGTTGGAATTGTAAATACCATACGGTGTTTGCGCCGAAGTATCGGAGCAAGATCTTTTACGGATGTAAAAGAAATGAAATAGTAAAAATATTAAAGGAGTTATACCGACGGACAGGTGTAGAGATAATAGAAGGAGAAGCTTGTCCGGATCATGTTCATATGTTGCCGGAGATACCGCCTAAATATTCCGCAAGCGCAAATAGGGCTGTTTTAAAAGCAAGAGCAGCTTAAAGATATACGAACGATAAGGAAATGCAAAATATAAATATAGCGGCAGGCAATTTTGGTGTCGCGGGTACTATGTTGATGCCACCGGAAAAAATGCTCAAAAGATAGCCGAATATATACGAAACCAGTTAAAGGAAGACGAAGAGGACAGTCAGTTAACGATGGACTTAGATCCATTTGTGGTGAGCCAAGCAATCTACGCTTGGACGGAATCTGATGCGCCATTCAGGCGTCGTTAGTGAGAAGAGCCTTTTTAGGTGTTTTTAGGCGTTTGTGAAGACCCCCCGGATACGCCGGGGGTAGCTTTTGTATCGGCTGCCTTGCCGAAAAAATCGAGTTTGTTGGAGGCGAAAAGCTGCTTATGGCTGAATGCTTCAGTGTCGAAATAATGCAGATTTACGCCTTTGAATATAGCCAGACCGCAAGGTTTACAGCTGTTATTGAAGCCCCGGTTTGCGGGAAGATTTCGTTAAGAAAAAGTTTTCAGGCTCCTTCTTTGCGGCGGATCATACCGAGGATGATGTCGGCGGCATTTTCGCTCGGCTTTTGCTTGCCGAGGCCCAGAATGCGCCGTACTTTTTCAAAACCTTCTTTTTGGTAACGGTAGAAACTGTCCTGTTCTAGAAAACGATTGATATAAAGGACAAGGTTGGCGGCAACGCAGCGTTCCTGTAAAAGTTCGGGAACAATCTCCCGTCCGAGCAGGATGTTTGACAGGTTGACGAACTGGATATGCAAAAAATGTTTGACAAGGACTGCCGTCAGCGGGGCGACCTTGTAACCGATTACATGCGGAACGTCAGCGATTGCCAGTTCCAACGCTACCGTTCCGGAAGCGGCGATTGCTGCGGCAGAGGCGCTCATGGCATTGTGACGGTCTTCTTCTCCTTCCACCACCAAAACGGGGAGAGGGGAGTTGGCAAGCATGGCCTTCACCTTTTGAGCCACGGTTTTGACTGTCGGAACGACGAAAAACAGTTCCGGGTGCTGCTGTTTGAGAATTTGTGCTGCTTGCAAAAATACCGGCAGCAGGCGCGATACTTCGTTGTGGCGTGAACCCGGCAGCAGACAGATGATCTTTTGACCGTCTTCAATATTATATTTGCGGCGGAAAGTTTCCCCGTCGCCGTTGATAACCGGGCTTTCGATTACCGGGTGGCCGACAAAGTCGGTTGCCAAACCGTAGGGTGTGAAATATTTCGGTTCCTGCGGAAGCAGGGTAAGCAGGCGGTCTACGTATTTGTGCATGGTTCTTGCCCGTTTTTTCTTCCATGCCCATACCTGCGGTGCCACGTAGTGAACCTGGGGAATTCCCGTTTTTAAGGCACGCAGCTTTTTTTGCACCCGGCTGCCGAAGCTCCAGCTGTCGATGGAGATGACGACGTCGGGGCGAACATGCATAATGTCGTCGACCGTCTGGCGAATTCTTTTTAATACCCGCGGAATGCTCGGAATGACTTCGCACAGTCCCATGATCGCCAGTTCGGAAATGTCAAACAGCGACTTCATGCCTTCTTTTTCCATGGTGTCGCCGCCGATGCCGAAAAATTCGACCCGGTTTTCAGTCTTTTTTTTCAACGCGCGCATCAGACGGGCGCCGAGGGCGTCGCCGGAAGGTTCGCCGGCGATCAGGTAAATTTTCAGATTATTGTTCAAGGTAGTCTCCCGGTTCGATTCCGATCACAAACAGGCCGGCCCTGTCGGCGGCTTTGATGACTTCCGCCTCATTGACGATGAGTGTGTTGCCGGCGTGGACGGCCAGTCCGTTTAAGCCGCTGGCTTTGGCGTTTTCCACCGTACGGGCGCCGATTGTCGGCAGGTCTATCCGCATGTCCTGCCGGGGTTTGCGCAGTTTGACCAAAACGCCGCCGCTGCCTTTTCTCTTATAGCCGCCGCAGCGTTTGATCAGTTCGTCGGTGCCTTCAATGGCTTCGACGCCCAGCACCAGTCCCTGCTGAACAACCACCGACTGGCCGATGTCAAGTTTTCCGAGTTCAAACGCCGTTTGCACGCCGCGCCGGATGTCGATGAGGTCTTCTTTGCCGGGTTTGATTTTGCCGAGCACGCCGGATTTGACCAAAATGTTGCTCATTACTTCGTGGATGCCGATAACCCGCATGTTTTCGCTTTCGATTTCTTTGATCAGGGCACGGAGAATACCGTCGTCGCCGAGCGCTTTAGCCCCCACTTTGGCAAAAAAGGCGGTGGTTCGCATGTCGGGAATCAGTTCTTTGAAACTGGGGCGGCGGATGGTGCCGATCATCACCACTTCTTCCACTTTTTCGTCGCGGAAGCGTTTGAAGCCGCTGCCGGCCTGTCCGATGCGGATCCACATATGCGGAACGTTTTCGGTAAAAAGGTCAGGATCAGCGTTGCCTTCAATGGCAATAACAAAGAAGTCGCGGCCTGTTTTCCGGCAATGCTCAATCAAACTCCGGGGAAGCGTTCCTCCCCCGGCGATGATTCCCAGCTTTTTGTTTTTGGTTTCCATCAGGCTTCCGCCGTCATAATATTGCGGCGGCCTTTTAAAGCGTCGTCGATAAATTCGACCATCTCCATGATCAGGGCATCGTCTTTGTATTTTTCGTGTGCTTTGGCCAGACGGCTTTCAAAATTGCCTTCGGCGGATTTGAAAATATACATGTAGGCGCGGGTCATGGCTTTGACTTCCTCGGGAGCAAAACCGCTGCGTTTCAGGCCGATCAGGTTTAAGCCGCGCAGTTTGCCGCGGTCGCCGGTAACGATACCGAACGGAATGACGTCGCGGGCAACGCCCGACATGCCGCCGACCATGGCTTTGCGGCCGATGCGGCAGAACTGGTGAACGGCGCAGTTGCCGCCCAAAATGGCGCCGTCGCCGACGCGGACATGGCCGCCGATGACTGCGTTGTTGGTCATGATGACGTTGTTGCCGACGACGCAGTCATGCGCAACGTGGCAGTTGACCATGAACATGCCGTTGTCGCCGACGGTGGTGGTAAAGTGTTCTTTCGGCGTGCCGCACTGCATGGTGACGTTTTCGCGGATAATGTTGTTTTTGCCGATGATGAGTTTCGCTTCCGGCTGAAATTCGTTGCCGTGATCCTGCGGACCGCCGCCCAGGACCGCCCCCGGAAAGACGATGGTGCCGTCGCCGACAGTAGTGTCGTTCATAATCGTGACATGAGCGATCAGTTGAACGTTTTCGCCGATTTTGGCTTTTGAACCGATGACGCAAAAAGGCCCGATTTTGGCGCTGGCGGCAATCTGGGCACCGTCTTCGATCACGGCGGTAGGATGAATGTTGCTCATAAGTTTATGTCCTTACAGTTAAAGTTGTTTATATATTTTAGCTGTAGCTTACAAAGATGCGGTTGTAAAGTAAAAACACAAAACTTTACCGAATGTTTCAGCCGGGCCGGCGGTCGAAATGGATATTTCCCGGTAAAACGGCTGCAAAACTTGCGGTTTGAACATGATCAAAGGCATAAAGCGGCGTCGTTTCGACGCTAAAACGTTCAGCCCCAAAGTAAACTCGGGATTTTCGGCAAGGCGCGTAATAAAAAAACAGAAACGCCGGGCAGGGCGTTCCTGTTTTTTTTGCCGTTAGTTTTCCGTTCAGCCGACGACTTTTTGATTTAAGAGTCTGAGCATTCTGTCATAAGCTCTCATTTTTCCGATTTTGAAGTCGGACTGGTCGTCTTTGTCGCCGCGGATCAGGTTCTGACGGTCACAGAGTTCGTTCTGCAGTTTTTTCAGTTTGTCCGCGGGAATATTGTCAGCCATTTGATCCGTGATTTCCATCAGGGTACGGATTTCGGCACTGTACTTGTTACGCATGCTTGCACGGGTAACGATTACGATAATGACAACAATGGCAATGGCCAACAGAAAAAATAAAATTAAGTAAGGCATGATCTTAATAATTAAATTAAACGTTAGTTATCAGTGCTTAATTTGGCATATTTTTTGTCCAAAGTCAGGGAATATTCAAAAAACTCCCCGTTTTTCAGGGGGCTTTTGTTTTTCTATTTGTTTCAGTAAATCGGAAACTTTTCGCACAAAGTGATGACTTTCTGTCTGGTTTCTGCAATTGTTTTTTCGGCGTCTCCGTCGGCCAGAGCATCAATGATGTCGCCGATCCAGTTGCCGATCAGCGTAAATTCTTTTTCCTTAAAGCCGCGGGTGGTACCGGCCGGGGTGCCGACACGGATGCCGGACGTTATTTTGGGCGGCTGTGGATCAAACGGAATGGCGTTTTTGTTGCAGGTGATGTTGGCTTCTTCCAGCTTTTGCGCCACGACGTCGCCGGTCAGGTCTTTCGGTCGCAGGTCAACCAGCAGCAGATGGGTGTCGGTGCCGCCGGATACGAGGTCAAGGCCGCGTTCTTTTAAAACTTCGCCCAAAACTTTTGCATTTTGAATTACCTGAGCGGCGTAGGTTTTAAACTCAGCGCTCAAGTCTTCCTTAAAGCAGACGGCTTTGGCAGCGATAATGTGTTCCAGCGGGCCGCCCTGGGTGCCGGGGAAGATTGCCGAATTGATTTTTTTTGCCAGTTCCTCACTGTTGGTCAGAATCATTCCGCCGCGGGGGCCGCGCAGGGTTTTGTGGGTGGTGGTGGTGACAACGTCGGCGCAATCAAGCGGGTTGGGATGGCAGCCGCCGGCAACCAGACCGGCAAAATGCGCCATGTCGACCATCAGATAAGCTCCCGTTTTGTCGGCAATCTTGCGGAAACGGGAAAAGTCTATCTGCCGCGGGTAGGCGGAGCCGCCGGCAATGATCAGTTTGGGCTGATGTTCTTCGGCCAGCCGTTCGACTTCGTCATAATCTATCAGACCGTCTTCTTTGCGCACGCCGTATTGTACGGCGTTCAGCCATTTGCCGGAAACGGAAACTTTGGAGCCGTGAGTCAGATGCCCGCCGGCGTCGAGCGACATGCCGAGAATGGTGTCGCCGGGTTGAAGCAGGGCGACGTAAACGGCGGTGTTGGCCTGTGAACCGGAATGCGGCTGGACGTTGGCAAATTTGGCATTAAACAGCTGTTTGGCGCGTTCAATTGCCAGTTCTTCCACCCGGTCGACAAAAGTGCAGCCACCGTAATAGCGCCGGCCGGGGTAGCCTTCCGCATATTTGTTGGTCAGAATCGAACCCTGCGCCTCAAGGACGGCTTTGGAAACTATGTTTTCTGAAGCAATCAGTTCAATCTGCTGCTGTTGGCGCATCAGTTCCCGGTTGACAGCTTCGAAAATTTCCGGGTCTTCAGTAGATAAGTTTTTGGTGAAAACCATAATTATTTTCCCTCCTCAATTTTTTCGATTCGGCGGATGTGGCGGCCGCCTTCAAATTCGGTTTGGTTAAAAATGTCTATCCGGCGGATGACGTCTTGCGTTTTCATGGTGCGGCCGCCGAAAACGATTACGTTGGCGTTGTTGTGTCTTTTTGCCATTTCGGCGACAAAGTCGTCATAAAGGAGAGCGGCTCTGATACCATGGTAGCGGTTGGCGGCGATGGAAATACCGATTCCCGTTCCGCAGATGAGAATCCCCATGCCCGCTTTTTTTAAGAGAATCGTTTCCGCCATTTTTTTGGCGGCGTCGGGATAGTCGCAGGAATCAGAATTGTAGGTGCCGAGATCCTGCAAAACGGTTCCTTTTTCGGCATAATAAGCGATAAGTTCCTGTTTTAGTTCAAAACCTCCGTGGTCGGAAGCAATGGCGATTTTCATGATTTTGCTCTCCCTGAATGTTGATCCGGGGAGATGATAGAACAAGCAAAAGAAAAAAAAAGCATTTTTTTGAGATTTATGCAAAAAAAGTTATTGACGACGGCAAAAAAATTTGTATATATAGTTTTCATTGAATGTGCGACGGTATTGTGGCCGGTTGGCAGAGTGGTTATGCAGAGGACTGCAAATCCTTCTATATCGGTTCGATTCCGGTACCGGCCTCCACAGCATATTATTCCGGCTTAGCTCAGCGGTAGAGCAATCGGCTGTTAACCGATTGGTCGTTGGTTCGAATCCGACAGCCGGAGCCAAAACGAAGCACCCGAAAGGGTGCTTTTTTGTATCCTGGAAAACAACGATAGCTCAATCAGCCGAAATGTTCGAACTTCCGAAACCGTAGTTGTTTTCGGGATTGTTGCCCCAAAAACTGTTGCCTAACTGAGGATAGTTTTCCGGTTCA
>CABUBU010000025.1 GCA_902489795.1 uncultured Azospirillum sp. | reverse complement strand
CTTCCTCTTCCTCTTCCTCTTCCTCTTCCTCTTCCTCTTCCTCTTCCTCTGTTCCCTCTTGCCAAGCTTTTTTCGCTTTCTCTCCCCCTCAAAAAAGCCTGATTAAATTTCCGCTTGCCAACGGACAGCGTTTTCTTTAATATCAATCCTGCATCCGGGAGGCCGGGTGCGGAGTGTCACAACTCCTTTCACAGAAAAAAGAGCGACTCCTGTAAAGAGGGAGCCGGGGATATAAGGCTATATGCGCGAATAACCCGGACTGTTCTGTGATCAGTTGTGAACTCCCTCACCTTGAACTCATCAAGGTGAGTTTTGTTTTAAATCAAGGTAAATAAGCAAAACAAAGGGAGAGTGTTGATTAAAAGAAAGCTCTTGCCAACGGACAGCGTTTTCTTTAATATCAACCCCGCATCCGGGAGGCCGGGTGCGGACTGTAGCAACTCCTTCAAAACAAAAAACTCCTCTTAAGGGGAGCTGTCGATATAAGCGCGCCTGAGGCGTGACGAATAAGACAGACTGTGTTTTGACAGTTGCTAACTCCCCGCCTTGGAATTTGTTCCGGGCGGTTTTGTTTTTTATCATAAACAAAAAAGGGAGTTACAAACATGAATCTAAGTAAAAAATCAAAAGCAAACATTATGCGCAAAATCGGTTACAGACAAGGAGATTATCGGCGCAGCCACAACCTTTGTCTGGCACACGTTGCCAAACAGAGCGGTGTGCCGTGGCAGATGATAGATGCGCTGGAAAGAGGCAACAACACTCAGTGGAACGCTTATTCCTTGTTGCTTGAGTTTTACGGCAAGAGCATTTCCATTGAGCTGGTTGAGCGTTCGGGCAGCGGAAAAAGTCAGCCGATAGACGAAAGCGTTAAGGCAAAATATCGTCGTCAGGAACCTGTTGTTCACAATCGGGTAACCGAGTATATCGAAAAGCAACTTGATGAAGATGAAAGCCCAAACCAACTGATGGCGGATTTTGACTTATTGTCGGAAAGCAAGTAAACTCTGCTGTTTCAATGGCTTTGTAAATTGGCGGAAAATAAATCATTTCAAAGCCTTTGGAAAATGTGAAGAGCCATCAGTTAAACCGGTGGCTCTTTTGGTAATGCAACTTTACAGATTGCTCCCGTTTTAAGAGAAGAGATGCCAAGGAGGCATAAAATACTGCTTCACGCCGACAAGCATGGTCAAACCGTCAGGTTTTGCAGCTGATTTACCCCCCTGTTTACCGAAAGATATTTATCCTTCATCCGAAAATAAATTATTCATCCCCAATCGAGTTTTGTCTTTAATCCTTATCTGCATACGGATTGCCGGTTTTGCGCACGGTAATCCGGATCGGCACGCCGCCGAAATCGAAAGTGTCGCGCAGGCTGTTGGTCAGATAGCGCAGATAACTGTCCGGCAGTCCTTCCGGGTTGCTGGAGAAAATGAAAAATGACGGCGGCCGGATTTTAGCCTGAGTAATATAGCGTAGCTTGATCCGGCGTTTGTTTTTGCCGAGCGGCGGCGGATAGTTACCGGTAACGTCGGCAAACCATTTATTGAGCGGCGCCGTCGGCACCCGGCTGTTCCAGCGGGTATAAATTTTTACGACCGCGCTCATCAGCTTGTCCAGCCCTTCGCCTTTGAGGGCGGAAATGGTGACCGTCGGGATCCCTTCCACCTGGGTGAGCGAGGTCCGCAGCCGGTATTTCAAACGTTCGATGGCTTCTTTCTTGTCGGCAATGTCCCATTTGTTGACGGCAATGATCAGTGCCCGCCCTTCGTCCAGCACGCGGGACGCAATCGTCAAATCCTGCTTGTCGAGAACCGCATCGGCGTCTAAGACCAGCACTACCACCTGAGCCATGTTGACGGCATAACGCGATGAGGCGGCCGACATTTTCTCAAGCGAGTCGCTGACTTTCGACTGTTTGCGCAGCCCGGCGGTGTCTACCAGCTTGAATTTTCTTCCCCGCCATTGCCAGTCGGAAGCGATGGCGTCGCGGGTAACCCCGGCTTCCGGTCCGGTCAGCATCCGTTCGTCTTGCAAAAGGGCGTTGACCAGCGTCGATTTGCCGACGTTCGGCCGGCCGACGATTGCCACCTGAATCGGGCGTTTGTCGTCATATTCTTTCCCGTCGCCGGCGTTTTTCTCTGCACTTTCTTCGTCCGCCTTTTCTCCGTTCGGCGCGTTTTCCGGATAATAATGCTCTTTCAGCGCGTCATAGAGATCAAGCATCCCCAATCCATGCTCGGCGGAAAAGGGGATCGGCTCGCCGAGCCCCAGTTTGTAGGCCTCGAAACGGCTGTCTTCCTGCTGCCTGCCTTCGCATTTGTTGGCAAGCAGAACCACCGGTTTGTGCGAGCGACGCAAAATGTCGGCGAAGTGTTCGTCATAAGGCTGCAAACCGGCTCGCGCGTCGTAGAGAAACAAGCAGACGTCGGCGTCGTCAATGGCTTTTTTTGTCTGTTCCCACATCCGCGCTTCCAGGTTGTCTTCGTTTGAATATTCGTATCCGGCGGTGTCGATGATGACAAGCGGCAGGTCGTTTAAGCGAGCCTCTGTTTCCTTACGGTCACGGGTAACACCCGGTTTGTCGTGAACAATCGCCAGCTTTTTTCCCGCCAAGCGGTTAAACAGCGTTGATTTGCCGACGTTCGGCCTTCCGATAATAGCGACTTTGAGCGGCATCGGGGCAACCTCCTTTTACTGATAAGCGATAATGTCGGCGTCAACGGTGGTGATGATCACCTGGCTGCCGGCCGCCACCGGCGGCAGCGACGAACCGTCGCCGTTTTCGATATAGCCGAGGATTTTCCCGGTATAAGGCGAAACATAAAAAGTATAGCCGTTTGAGGTGTTGATCAGCAGCCGGTTGTTAATCAGAAGCGGACCGGCATAAGTGACGCCGACCTGGTCGGAAACATCATTGCCGGCCGGGATTTTCGTATCCCAGACGATTTTGCCGCTGTCGGCCTGGATTGCCATCAGCCGGGCGTCGTTTGCCAGCAGGAACAGATACTTGCCGGCCAGCCAGGGCTGGTTGCCGCTGCCGATTTCCCGTTCCCAGATTCTCTGACCGCTGCGCAGGTCTATGGCCACCAGCAGGTTGTTGCTGCCGACAGCAAAAACGATGTCGCCGGAGATGACCGGGTTGGCATGAATGGTATTGATGTCGTCAAGCGAGTTGGTGCGACGGGAAGAAACCAGATAGTCGCCCCACAAAGGCGAACCGGTGCTGGCTTTGAGCGCGCGCAGTTCTCCGTTCGAGAAACCGGCGATCAGCACGTCGGCCGATTCGCTGAAAGCGGGAACGGCGCCGCCGACTTTGGTCGTTTCCTCGCTCGGGGCGGCATAGCGCCAGATCTCGCTGCCGGTTTGGGCGTTAAGCGCCAGCAGCACGTTGTCGATCGTCTGCACGAAAATTTTGCCGCCGCCGACGGCCGGCGCGATCCGAACCGGGGTTTTGGCAAAATATTCCCATTTGACTTTTCCGTTGGCGGCGTCCAGCGCAAATACGCCGCCGAAACCGGTCGTGGCATAAACCGTGCCCTGACGGAAAGCTAGGCCGGCGCCTTTTAAGGACACTTCCTTGTCGTCGCGCAGCCGCGGCTTGAGACGGCGCTTCCACAGTCTTTCCCCGTCGCTCTGGCGAAAGGCGCTGACCGTGGCGTCGGCGTCAATGGTAAAGACGGTGTTGTCGGCAACCACCGGCACGGCGATCAGGTAGTCGCGGCCGGAATTGCCACTCCCGAAGCTGCTGCTCCAAGCCTTTTTCAGATTGTCGCCGCTTTTTAAGTGTCCCATGTTGTGCGAAGCGTTGCCGCCGCTTTGCGACCAGGCGGCGTTGACCGCCGGTTTGGGCAGCACAATCTGAATGTCGCCCGCCGTATAGTCGGCGGCAATCACTTCCCTTTCGCTCAAAACCGGGATTCTCTCGCCGTCGATTTGCAGTTTTTCCTTGCCGAACATTCCGCATCCGGCAAGAGCCAGACACATGGCGGCAACGGCGCTTTTCTTGTTCAATCGCATGGGCTTCACCTCTGATAAAAATTGTTATTGCGGCAATACGGATATAATGTCTTTGATCCGCGCTTTCATCACTTCGGGCGTTTTGCCGTCGGCCAGAAGACGGTTGTAGATTTCCTTCGCCTCGGCGGTTTTGCCGTCGCGGAGATAAGCCAGCGCCAGCATTTCGTTTGCCGTCGGCTGCCAGCTGTTGCCGCCGTCGGCGGCAATGTCTCCGATCAGCTCTTCAATTTCTTCCGTCGGCGCGTTGTCCAGCTTATAGGAGGCCAGTTTCAGGATCGTCGTGTCGCGCAGCTGGGGGTTAAACGACTTGTCTTCAATAATTTCGTTCATCAGTTTGAAAGCTTCGTCGTTTTTCTTCTGTTCAAGCAGAATGTTTGCCTTCTGCATTTTGGCAAGGTCGGAGAATATGCCGTAGTCTTTGCCGGCGATATAGTCGAAGGTGTCGATGCTCTCGTCATACTTGCCCTGGTTTTGCAGGCTGAGTGCATAGGCGTAGGAATCCGACCAGGTTTGCAGCTTTTTCGTATACCAGGCCTTGATGGCCTCGAAGCTGACGGCGGCGGTTAAGGCGGCAACCACCAGAATGATGATGTAAAGGCCGTATTTGTCCCACATCTTCTTCATCGATTCGTTTTTCAGGTCCTCGTTGACTTCTTTAATAAAGGCTTCTTGTGCGCCGGTATCAATTTCTCTCATTTTTCCACTTTCGTTTTAAGTTTGTGTTTGTTCGAAAAGTTATAAACAAATCTCGGCATTTGGCAACCAAAATATGCAGCGGCCGCCAAAAGCCTCAACGCGTCATTGCATAGATGACGAAATCCCTTATCCACTGCAGGGCTTCCGTCGGCACCCCGCGGCCGAACGCCAGCATGTTGTCGTCGGTGATAATTGCCAGATAGTAGCTGTCCGCCGCCGGGTTGTAGACCGCCTGAATGTCGCGGATGCGGCCTAAGTCCGCATATTCTTTGTTTGAGATAAACAAAAACTTGTGCACCAGGATCAGGCGTCCGTCCTTTAGCACGATTTTGTCTTTTTTAAACATCAGGCCGATGAACAGAACCGCCAGCAAAACGGCGGCAGCGAAGATAACCGCGGTCTGCGCCGGCGAACCGATCATCCTTTCCACCCGGGAGTAGTTGAAGGCCGCGACAGCAAGCACCAGCAGATAGAAAAACAGCCAGAAGGCGCCGAGCAGGCTGAAAATGTCCCAGCACATCCGCTTCGGCCGGATAATGGTGCGATCCGCCTTTTTGACGCAGACGACGTCGGCGGGCGTCTTCGGCGCTTCTTCGTAAACCGCGATCAGCCCTTTGGCAAACAGATACTCTTTCAGACTCTTGTCGAGTTCCGGCGCTTCTCTTTTCACTGTTCCCTCGTCGGTGTCGATGATGGTCGGCATATTGAGGCGTTTGGCGTAATAGTACCAGATCTGGTAAATGCCGGTGCCGTCGGTCGAAATATAAAGCGGAATGGTTTTTTCGGGGTCGCGGTGCACCAGCTCGACAATGTATTTGTTTTTGTTTAAAATGCCGAACTGGAAAAATTCCATTCTCAGGCGAACGCCTTCGTAATTGCGCAAAAATTCGCGAAACAGCTCGTTCTCGCCGAATACGCCGCGCAAATCGACGGAAAAGGTCTTGCCGTTGAAAAAGATTTTCTTGTAACGGACGTATGACACGATCGAACCGATGACGATGCCGAGCCCGATGATGATGAAAGCGGTGTCGACCGAAGTATGGCTGAACAGCGGCGCGCGGGTGTCGGCGTCAAGCGTATAGCCCCAGCTTTCGGGGTCGTACATGCCGCCGGTCAGTTCCCAACAGCCGAGGACGGCCATCAGCAGACCGAGAACAATCCCCGGCATCACCACTTTAAGCGGCATCCGGTCGGCGTGTTTGGTCGGCACCTCTTCCAGTTTGAGCTGATAATCGTAACTTAAGTGTTTGGGAAGTCTTCTCCGCATGGCCCTCGGTCCTTGTTGATTGCACATAATTTGAAATATAGCTTATGTTATAGCATATTTTTAAAATAATCATCTTTTTTTTATAAATATAATTAACTTTTATCATATTTTAACCAATAGCGTTTTAGGATAAGCGCGTAATGCCGGTAGATTGGGGGAATATGTAATGGATTGCAGTTTGGCCAGTGTTTGCGGAGGGTGCTCCCTGCGGCATCTGGACGAGAAGGAATATCGGCAACGTAAGTGCGCTGTGGTGCAAAAAGCGCTGCAATCCATTACCCGGCAGGATTTTGCTTTTTCCGAACCCGTTTTTATCAAAGAAGGCTGCCGCCGCCGCGCAAGCTTTGCCTTTCGCCGCGCCAAAGGCGGAATTGTGCTCGGTTTTAACGCTCACCGAAGCAATGAAATTGTTGATCTGCCCGGTTGTCCGCAGCTGACCCCGGCCTTAAACCGCGGTCTTGTTTTTTTCCGCGGCCTGTTGTCCGAACTGTGCCGGGTGCCGCTGACGGTTAAGGAAGGGCGGAAAGGCAGGGCTAAAACTGTTTATATCGAAAAAGGCGACCTGTGGCTGACGGAGGCGGATAACGGCCTTGACGCGGTGCTGGAATTTGACCGCCCTCTCAATCTTGAGCTGCGGGAAATTATATTTGAGCATGTTTCGGCCAATGCTGACGTTGTCCGTGTTTCCCATCGTTCCGGCCCTGACCGGCCGGCGGAAACGATTCTGGAAAAGGGACGTCCGTATATTGAAGCCGGCGGCGTCGGCGTTTTTATTCCCGCCGGGACGTTTCTGCAGCCCTCAAGGGAAGGGCAGGCGGCGCTTACCGCTTTGGTGCTGAAGTATCTCGGCGACGTTTCCGGCAAAATCGCCGACTTGTTCTGCGGCGTCGGCACTTTTTCCTATCCGCTGGCGCAAAGGCCGGGTTGCCGGGTGTTGGCCGTCGACGCTTCAAAAGAACTGCTGGAAGGTTTCAAAAATTCCGTCAACCGGCAGATGATTGCCAATATCGAAATCGTGCACCGCAATCTGTTCAAATATCCGCTGGAAGGTGCCGAACTGGAGGGGCTGGCGGCGGTTGTTTTCGACCCTCCGCGGGCCGGCGCGAAAGAGCAGGCCGTCCGGCTGGCGGCGCTGCCGGCGGGAAAACGGCCGCGGAAACTGATTGCCGTTTCCTGCAATCCGGAAACTTTTGCCCGTGATGCGGAAATTCTGCAAAACGGCGGTTATCGCTTGTGTGAAGTGACACCGGTCGATCAATTCGTTTATACTTCCCATTGCGAACTGGTGGCGCTGTTTGCCGATGACGGTTTGCTGTAAACAATTTTTTGCCGCCTATTTACAAATTGAAAGCCTTTCTTTATAGTCTTTGCTATATCAACCGAACAACAAGGAATGTTTTAATGTCGAAAAAAATGCTTTTGGCCGCGGCCGTTTTGACGCTGGCTTCCTGCGCCGCCGAAAAAGAGGCGCCGTTTTTCCGCTATTGCCCGAACGTGCAGCTGGTGCCCGAATTCAGCCGTATGACGCAAATGGCCGGCAAACAGGAAGAGGCAAAAATCGAACTGATCGGCTACGAAGGTTACTGCCGCACCGATCTGCGCAATCAAACCAAGGCGGTGGTGGCGCCGATTTTTGAAGTTTCCCGCCGTACGGAGGCTTCAAACGAATACGTGCGTTTCAGCTATTATACCGATACCGGCGACAACAAGGTTGCCCTGATCGGCAGGGAAAACCACCCGGTCAGCGTCAAAGTGCCGAATGTCGGCGAAAAAGTGATGTATCAGGGCGATTATGTGGAAATGAGGATCCCCGACAACGAACCGGGGTTCGTCATCAAAATGGGACTGGTTTTGAGCAATGCGCAGTACCGCTATAACCGCACCCACGGGCTCAAGTAAAAGTTTAACAAGGAGAACAAGATGTCTTACGATCATCAGAAATTGTCTTCGCGGATGGCGCATGCGATTCGCTTTTTGACGGCCGACGCCATTAACAGGTCAAAGTCCGGGCACCCCGGCATGCCGCTCGGCATGGCCGATGTCGCGACCGTGCTTTTTTCCCGCTACGTAAAGATTAATCCGGCAGCGCCGCGCTGGTTTGATCGCGACCGTTTCGTCCTTTCCGCCGGCCACGGTTCAATGCTTTTGTACTCGCTGCTTTATCTTTTGGGATATGAAGATATTTCGCGTGAAGATATCAAAAATTTCCGTCAGCTCGGCGCCAAAACCGCCGGCCATCCGGAATACCGTCATCTGGCCGGGGTGGAAATGACCACCGGGCCGCTCGGACAGGGGATTGCTTCGGCAGTCGGCATGGCAATGGCGGAACGGCGCCTGAATGCCCGTTTCGGCGACGCGCTGTGCAGTCATTACACTTATGTTATTGCCGGCGACGGTTGTCTGATGGAAGGCATTTCCGAAGAGGCGATCGCACTGGCCGGACACTGGAAATTAAACAAACTGATCGTTTTCTGGGACAACAACAACATCACCATTGACGGCACTGTTGACAAAGCCAGTTCCGTCGACCAGATCAAACGTTTCGCAGCCGCCGGCTGGAAGACGCTGTCAGTTGACGGCCATGATCAGGAGGCGGTGGCCGCGGCGATTGAGGAAGCGCACAGGTCCGACCGCCCGGTTCTTGTGGCCTGCAAAACCGTCATCGGATTCGGCGCGCCGGCCAAACAGGGGACCAGCGCCTGCCACGGTTCGCCGCTCGGCGACGAGGAACGGGCGGCAATGGCTGCCGGTTTGCAATGGCCGTATGCCCCGTTTGAAATTCCCGCCGACGTTCTGTCCGCCTGGCGCGAAGCCGGCCGGCGTTCTTTGTCCGCTTATGACAAATGGTGCCAAAAGGCGGCGGCCGCCGGTGCGAAATTTGACGATGTTATCAACAACCGTCTGCCGAAAAACTGGGACAAAGCCCTGAACGCGTTAAAAAACGAGGCGATTCGCGAACAGACCAAAGTCGCCACTCGCAAGGCTTCACAGATGTGTCTGGAAAAAATTGTTTCCCATGTGCCTGAAATTATCGGCGGTTCGGCTGACCTGGCCGCCTCTAACCTGACGTTTGTCAAAGGTATGCAGACAATCACCGCCGAAGACTATGACGGCAACAACCTGATGTACGGCATCCGCGAACATGCCATGGGTGCGATTATGAACGGTCTGGCGCTGCATGGCGGCGTTGTTCCCTACGGCGGCACTTTCTTTGTCTTTTCCGACTACGTCCGGCCGTCGATTCGGTTGGCGGCGCTGATGGGGCTGCGTGTAGTCTATGTGCTTACCCACGATTCGATTGGTGTCGGCGAAGACGGTCCCACTCATCAGCCGGTGGAACATCTGGCCTCTTACCGGGCAATGCCGAATGTGCTGATGTTCCGTCCCTGCGATGTAGTGGAAACGGCGGAGGCCTGGCAGCTGGCGCTGACGACCGAAACCATGCCGAGCCTCTTGGCGCTGAGCCGGCAGAACCTGCCGCTGCTGCGCGTTTCCTCCCGTCAGAACCTGACGGCGAAGGGCGGCTACGTTATTTCCGACGTGGCAAAGGGCAGCCGCCGGCAGGCGACGATCATTGCCACCGGGTCGGAAGTCTCGATTGCCGTCGAAGCGCAGAAAAAACTGCGGGAAGAGGGAATTGAAGTGGCGGTGGTTTCCATGCCCTGTACCGAGTTGTTTGACCGTCAGGATGAAAAATACCGCAACAGGGTTCTCGGCCGTGCGCCGCGGATCGTGGTCGAAGCTGCCGCCAAATTCGGCTGGGAGAAGTATCTCGGCAGCAAGGGCGAAATCATCGGCATGGACGGATTCGGCGCTTCCGGTCCGGCGTCCGGGCTTTATGAGCATTTCGGCATTACCGCCGACGCGGTGGCGGCCGCGGTCAGAAAATACCGCAAATAAAAGGGGAGGGGCGAAAGCCCCTTCTTTTTTGCGAATAATTTTGCGGGGAGATGAAAGGACGGGGAGATTTGCGGCGAAACCCCTTTCTTTTTGGACAAACCGTTTCCGGTCGGCCGGGAAAGCTCCGGAATATCCCCCGCCGGCAGAAAAAACTTGAAAAAAAACCCCGGCCGACTATACTCTGGGGTAAATTCGGATTTAACCCAATTTCATTTAAGGAGAAAATATATGCCCTTAGTTACAATGCGTCAGATTCTGGACCACGCGGCGGAAAACGGCTACGGCGTTCCGGCTTTTAACATCAACGACATGGAACAGGTGATTGCCGTTCTGCAGGCGGCAAAGAAAGTCAACGCCCCGGTCATTCTGCAAACCTCGACCGGCGCCCGCAAATTTGCCGGCGACCCGATGATCCGTCATATGGTTGCCGCCGGTATCGAAATGTTTCCGGAACTGCCGATCTGTATTCATCAGGATCACGGCGCGTCGGTGGATATCTGCCAGTCGGCGATCGTCAACGGCTATTCTTCCGTTATGATGGACGGTTCGCTTGAAGCCGACGGCAAAACCCCGTCTTCTTACGAATACAACGTTCGCGTTACCAAAGAAGTGGTTGCCCGCGCGCATGCGGTCGGCGCTTCGGTCGAAGGCGAACTGGGCGTTATCGGCTCGCTTGAAACCGGCAAGGCCGACAAGGAAGACGGTCACGGTGCCGAAGGGACGCTGGACAAGAAACGTCTGGTAACCGATCCGGACGAAGCCGCCCGTTTTGTCGCCGAAACCAAACTGGATGCGCTGGCGGTTGCCGTTGGCACTTCGCACGGCGCTTATAAATTTACCCGCAAGCCGACCGGTGACATTCTGGCAATTGACGTTATTGAAAAAATTCATGCCAAACTGCCGAATACCCATATGGTTATGCACGGTTCCTCTTCGGTTCCGCAGGAATTGCAGGATCTGATCAACGCTTACGGCGGCGCCATTCCGCAGACTTTCGGCGTTCCGGTCGAAGAAATCGTCCGCGGCATCAAATCCGGTGTACGCAAGGTCAATGTTGACACCGACTGCCGTATGGCCATCACCGGTGCCATTCGTAAACTGTTTGCCGAAAATCCGAAAGAATTTGACCCGCGCAAATACTTAAAGCCGGCAATCGAAGAAATGCAGAAGGTCTGCGAAGCCCGTTACATTGCTTTCGGTGCTGCCGGTCATGCCGATCAGATCAAAGCCATCCCGATGTCGGAAATGGCCAAGAGATATGCGAGTGGCGAACTGTAATCAGGTACCCTGAAGCAGATTATCTGCTGTTTGAAGAAAGAAAAATCTCCCGTCCGTCCGGGCGGGAGATTTTTTTGTGGTAAGAGCGTCCCGCGCCGGGCGGAAGATTTATTTGTGGTAAGAGCGTCCCGAGCCGGGCGGGAGATTTATTTGTGGTAAGAGCATCCCGCGCCGGGCGGGAGATTTTTTTATGGTAAGAAAGCCCCGTGCCGGGTGCAGGCTTTGATAAAACTTATGATTTTTTTAAATTCCCTTTTCTCTCTTCTCTCTCCCTTTTCCGTTTATCCGCTCCTCCTTTTTTTCTCCTCTTTTTTTCGTTCCTCCGTTCGTGCTTTCCTGTTTTCTTTTCTTCTCTCTCCCTTTTCCGTTTATCCGCTCCTCCTTTTTTTCTCCTCCTTTTTCATTCCTCTCTTTCTTCCCTCTTTTTCCCTGCGTTTTTTTACATTTTGTTCTCAGCACCTATGAAAAACTCCTTTACCGGAACAAAAGCGCCAGTCCGGTAACTGTCTGATAAAAAGCAAAGGCGTTTTTTATGAACATACATACAATAACGCGCACAACATGGAAGCCGAAAATGCCATGTTGTCTTTGCCCCAAAATATCTCGGAAAAGCGTTTTGCGGCGTTTGCTGGCACCTTGGGGCTGCATCCGCTGACAAATGCTGTACGCGGAGTTCCTTTTTTGTGCGTGTTAAAAGGCGGATGTATATTGGCCCGGCCGGAAAGCTTGCGAAGATCTGGAGCCTGACGTTTATGGTTTGAAACGATGCCGGTCGGCGAAAGTTTTTTATAGTTTTCCGTATTTTCCCCTGTCCGTTTCCGTTTTCCTGTTGTCAGTATCTATTTCGATCTTCCGTATTTTTTGCTGTTTCCCTTTGCTGGTGTTCTTTTTCTGTATTTTTTTATCCGTTCCTGTTTCCTTCTCTCTCCCTTTTCCGTTTATCCGCTCTCCCTTTTTTCTCTTTTTTTTCGTTTCTCCGTTTCCGCCTCCTGTTTCCTTTCTTTCTTTCTTTCTTTCTTTCTTTTTTCCTTTTCGTCTCTGTTTTTTCTTTCGTCATCTTTATCTCTCGTTATTTTTTTGCCTGAACTCGTTTTCATTTTATTTTTGCATTATTGCTCTCCCTTCCCGCCGCTTTTCCTTTCTTTTGTCATTGGAAAACGATGGAGAGAAAAAAAGAAACGACGGACAGAAAAAACAGAAACAGCGGGCAGAAAGAAACGAAAGCGACGGGCGGCAAAAAACGGAAACGACGGACAGAAAAAAGAAGCGGCGGGCAGAAAGAAACGAAAGCGACGGGCGGCAAAAAACGGAAACGATGGAGAGAAAAAAGAAACAACGGGCGGCAAAAAACGGAAGAGACGGGCAGAAAACGGTAAAAAATCGGATGTTAAAAAATTTTTTCCGTGTTATAAAATGTAAAAAAACAACAACGATTACGGAACCAAAAATAATGCTGCGCATCAGTAACTTCAAACTTCCGTTCGGGGAAGACGAAAAAGGATTGCCGGAAAGGCTGGCGGCCGAACTCGGCTGTCCGGTGACAAACGTCAGAATTCTGAAAAAGGCGGTTGACGCCCGCAGCCGGTCGCGGATATGGGCGATTTACACTTTGGAATTTTCCGTGGCTGACGAAGCGTCGCTTTTAAAACAACGGCTTTCTTTTATTGAAAAAAGCGAGCCGGAACCGCGTATCTGCCTGCCGTCGTCCGCGGCTTTTCCGACCCGTCCGCTGGTTGTCGGCAGCGGTCCGGCCGGCATGTTTGCGGCTTTGACTCTGGCTCGTGCGGGAGCCCGGCCGATTGTGCTGGAACGCGGCAAGGCGGTGCCCGAGCGGCAGCGCGACGTGGAAAGTTTCTGGCGCGGCGGCCGTCTGCAAACGGATTCCAACGTTCAGTTCGGCGAAGGCGGCGCCGGTACTTTTTCTGACGGCAAACTGATGACCGGCATCAAAAAGGATATGTACACGGCCGAAGTTTTCCGTGAGTTGACGGCCGCGGGCGCGCCGGAAGAGATTTTGCATCTGGCCAAGCCGCACCTCGGAACCGACCGGCTGGCGCAAATCGTGCAGAATATTCGTGCCGAAATTGTTTCTCTCGGCGGCGAATACCGTTTTCAAAACCGGCTGGAAGATTTGCTGGCTGACGATGACGGTCTGAAAGCTGTCAAAATCCGCGCCGCCGGCGGCAGCGTATACGAAGAGCCGATTTCCGCTCTGGTGCTGGCGATTGGCCACAGTGCGCGCGACACGTTTGAAATGCTCTTTCGCCGCGGGGTGCCGATGACGTCCAAAGCTTTTTCCGTCGGCGTCCGCGTCGAACATCCGCAAAGCCTGATCGACCGTGCGGTTTATCATGATTTTGCCGGGCATCCGAAATTGGGAGCCGCCGATTACAAACTGGCCGTTCATCTGCCCGACGGGCGTTCGGCCTATACCTTCTGCATGTGTCCGGGCGGTGTGGTGGTGCCGGCAGCGTCCGAGGAGGGAAGAGTGGTCACCAACGGCATGAGCTATTATGCCCGCGACCGGGAAAATGCCAACTCCGCGCTGCTGGTCGGCGTCGGGCCGGAAGATTTCGGCAGCGATCATCCGTTAAGCGGAATGTATTGGCAGCGACGGCTGGAGGAAAATGCTTTCCGGGCCGGCGGCGGCACTTATGCGGCACCGGCGCAAAGGGTGGAGGATCTGCTTAAAGGCCGGCCGTCAGTCAAAGGCGGCGATGTGGTTCCGAGCTATGCCCGCGGCGTGGTCTGGGGCGGTTTTGAGCATGTTCTGCCGGCGTTTGTCACGGAAACGCTGCGCCTGTCGATTGCGGAAATGGATCGGAAACTGCATGGCTTCAACTTTCCCGATGCGGTGATGACCGGGGTTGAAACCCGCAGTTCTTCGCCGATTCGGATTTTACGCGACGATTCGCTGCAAAGTCCGCTGACGGGGCTTTATCCCTGCGGGGAAGGGGCCGGTTATGCCGGCGGCATCGTTTCCGCCGCGGCGGACGGCATCCGGGTTGCGCTGGCGGTGCTGCAAAAACACGCGGAATAGAAAATTAAGAAAAAGGCGCCGGAAATTGATCCGCCGCCTTTCTTTCGTTCCCTAAAACTTATTATTTGGAGTATCTGGTTGCTTAGGGAGAAAACGCCACCGTCAGGTTTTGTTTTGTCCCATTTTGACTTTTTTTGTTTTATTTGTCAAATATTAAATCCGAACTTCCGTAAATAATCGGGATAAAAAAATAATTATTCCGCTTTGTCAGACGGTTGCTTGTTTTTTGCATATTGCGCGCCGGTTTTGATGTCTTGCAGAAAATCTTCCCAGTCCTGTTCATGGTCCAGTTCTTCGTGCAGAATTTTGCGGGAAATGTGGAAAGTTTCAAAATCTTTTCCCCAGCACATGTCGCATATCTGCTGATAACGTTTGATCGCGCAGCGTTCGGAATCGAGGTTTTGCCGAAGCAGCGTGACGTCAAACGGATCTTCGGGGGCAAGATATTTGCAGGACGCCGTTTTTTCCCAGTCGGCGGGATTTAAAATCGGCGTGCCGCCGAGCTGGATAATGCGGACGGCCAGCCATTCGGCATGTTCCAGTTCTTCTTTGGCGTGTTTCATAAATTCTCCCTGGATTGAAGTGCGCATCGGACCTTCGATTACCTGAGCGCCGATCCAGTACTGATAATAAGCCAGCCATTCTTCGGCAAAAGCCTCGTTTAAGACCTTCAGCAGTTCTTCGTTGTCGATGTTGCTGATTTTTTTGGCCATTTCTCCCATTGTGTTTCTCCTTTTGGTTTAATAAGATTAAAGACTAAAAGGCTAGATAATTGCTGTTAAAGAAAAATCAACCTGTTGACCTTACAATAAAAGCAATAACGGTTTGTCGAACGAAAGGAGAAAAAAATGGTTTTGATCGCCCCCAGTCTGCTGGCTGCCGATTTCGGCCGGCTGGCGCTGGAAACCGCGGCGGTGGCAGATGCCGGCGCCGACTGGCTGCACCTAGACATAATGGACGGACACTATGTTCCCAACCTGACTTTCGGCCCGGCAGTGGTCAGGAGCCTGCGCGGCGACAGCCGGCTGGTGTTTGATGCTCATCTGATGGTAGAAAATCCTGATAAAATGATTCCCTGGTTTGCCGAAGCGGGCGCCGACGTCATTACCGTTCATGCAGAAACCTGCCCGCACCTGGATCGGACTCTGCAGCAGATTCGCGCTCTCGGCAAAAAGGCCGGCGTTTCGCTCAATCCCTCCACCCCGGAGAGCGTGCTTGAGTATGTGCTGGATCGTTTGGATTTGGTATTGGTGATGACCGTCAATCCCGGTTTCGGCGGGCAGGAGTTTATTCCCGCGCAACTGGAAAAAATCCGCCGGCTGAAAAAAATGATTGCCTCCCGTCCGATTCTGATTGAGGCTGACGGCGGCATTAATGCGGAAACCGCACCGATGTGCCGGGAGGCCGGCGCCGACGTGCTGGTGGCCGGCAGCGCCGTTTTCGGCGGCGGCAATTATGTTGCAAACATTGCCGCTTTGCGCTAAAATCAAAATTAAGTTAACCCCGGCACAACAGGAGAACCGAGATGGCTTTGGTGATGGTGATCGAAGACGAAGAAGCGCTGGCGCTGCTTTTGAAGTATAATCTGGAAAAGGAAGGTTTCGACGTGGTGTGGGAATCTTCAGGCAACCGGGCGCTGGCGGCGGTGGAAAAATGCTGCCCGTCGGTGATTCTGCTTGACTGGATGCTGCCCGAACTTTCCGGCGTGGAAATCTGCAAGATGATCCGCAACAAGCCGGATATTAAGGATATCCCGATCATCATGCTGACTGCCAAAGGGGAAGAAGAAGACAAGATCAAAGGCCTGTCGGCCGGTGCCGACGACTATGTTACTAAACCGTTTTCAGTGCCGGAACTGATGGCGAGGGTGAAAACCAACCTCCGCCGCGCGCCGGAGCTTTTGCCGCAAAAGGAGCTGGTGTTTGAGGATATCCGCATGGATCTGGCGGAAAAAAAGGTCTTTCGCGGTGACAAGTACATTCACTTGGGACCGACCGAATTCCGGTTGCTGCGGATGCTGATGGAAACTCCGGGCAAAGTTTTTTCCCGCGAATTTCTGCTCAAAAATGTCTGGGGAAACAATATTTACGTTGAGTCGCGCACGGTTGACGTGCATATCCGCCGCCTGCGCAAGTCCTTAAACGAATTCGGCCCCGATTATATCCGCACGGTGCGGGCGACCGGTTATGCGATTGACAACAGCCTGGGCGAAGAAGACGCTGACGGGGAAAAATAAGTTTTGCCCAAATGTTGACAAAAATTTGGAATTGTCTATAATGGAAAATAACAAGGATTATTTTCACTAAATTTATACGATATGACAAAAACAAAATCTAAAACCGTTACCTGTTTTCTGCTGGGTGCGGAAGGTGCCGGTGTTCTCGCCGCTTTCGTGGTAAGTGTGTTAACGATTGCCGAATGGGGCGGGGCGTCAATTTCCGGTTACGGCAAATGGATCGTGAACAACGGATTTTATCTGTTGTCCGCCATGGCGCTCTTTTACGGATTCATTTTTCGTCCGATTCGCCGCAAGGCTGTGGAAACTTTTAGTTCCGTTATCCATTTCGGCCGCTGGACTTTTTATGCGGAAGGTGCCGCGGTCGTGATGTTTGCTTTATGTGGTTATCTGCACTTGTTCTGGCTTTCGATGCCGGTGCTGATTGTTTATTCGGGCTGGAAACTGATTGAGATTGCCGGAGACACCTTGCTTTTAAACCGTTGCGGTATGGATTCCGAATAGAAAAAAACGGTAGCAAAAAAGGTCAGCGTTTGATTGCGCTGACCTTTTTTGTATGTGCTATGTAAGCTATTTTTCACCGACCGTGATCAACCAAGCGTTCCCGTTTAGGTCGAAAGCCACTGTTTGATTGTTGGCGGTGGAAATTTCAAACATCTTTCTGCTGCGAGCTTCGCCGGCGTTGAGCGCGGGCAGAAGCGAAAGGCAGTAGCGGCTTCTTTCCTGATATCCGTCACCAAAACGTTTAACTACCGTTAAAATGCCGTTTTGTCGGTCGAAAGAGTTTGATTCCACTTGCTTCAGTTTGCAGTTTTCGATCATTTTCAACCGTTGAGCCTGAATTTTTTCGTCTGACCGGTTGGCAAAACTGAAGGCAAAAAACGCCGCAAAAAACACACACATCACCCAAATCATCAGTTTGGAATATTTTCTGTTTTTTCTCATATGATAAAAATTAATAATTATTGTTAACGTTATAATTATAGCTTTGATTGTTTCTTCTGTCTATGAAAAATATTTAAACCTACTTGCTAAGCGTTGCCTTTTGCGGCATTATAAACGAAAAATCATAAGGGAAAAATAAAAAGATGAGCTTGAAATTTGAAATTCTCGGCCGTTCCGGCAAAGCCCGCCGCGGACGTCTTCATACCAAACACGGAATTGTCAACACCCCTGCCTTCATGCCGGTCGGCACCTGCGCCACGGTCAAGGCGATGATGCCGGAGTCGGTGGCGGCAACCGGCGCGGAGATACTGCTCGGCAACACTTATCATCTGATGCTCCGTCCGGGTGCCGATCTGGTGGAAAAAATGGGCGGTCTGCACAAGTTTATGAACTGGCCGAAGCCGATTTTGACCGATTCCGGCGGTTTTCAGGTCATGAGCCTGACCGGCCTGCGCAAACTGAACGAAGAAGGGGTGGAGTTCAGTTCCCACGTTGACGGTAAAAAATATTTCCTGTCGCCCGAAGAGTCGATGAAAATCCAGCATAAGCTCGATTCCAACATCACCATGTGTCTGGACGAATGCGTCAAACTGCCGGCCGCTTACGAAACGGTGAAAAAATCGGTCGAAATGTCCATGCGCTGGGCCAAACGAAGCAAAGACGCCTGGGTTAACCGCGAGGGGTACGGCATTTTCGGCATCCAGCAGGGGGGAGATTATCGGGATTTGCGCGCCTGGTCGGCGGAGCGGTTGAAAGAAATCGGCTTTGACGGTTATGCCATCGGCGGACTGGCGGTCGGCGAAGGACAGGAAAAAATGTTTGAAGTTCTGGATTATGCGCCGGGAATGCTGCCCGACGACAAGCCCCGCTATCTGATGGGCGTCGGCCGGCCGGACGATATCGTCGGTGCCGTTTTGCGCGGGGTCGACATGTTCGACTGCGTGATGCCGACCCGTTCAGGGCGCACCGCTCAGGCGTTCACCCGTTTCGGAACAATTAACATCCGCAACGCCCGCCACCGCGAAGATCCGCGGCCGTTGGAAGAAGGATGTGACTGCCCGCTGTGTACCAACTATACCCGGGCTTATCTGCACCACCTGCAAAAAGCCAACGAAATTCTGGCGGTGATGCTGCTTACCTGGCACAATATCCGTTATTATCAGCGGCTGACGGCAGGACTGCGGGCGGCGATCGAAAACAATGCGCTGGAAGATTTTGCCGCCGCGTTTTACGCTGATCAGGCCAAGGGTGACATTGAGGAGATATGAACATGACAAATGAGGAAAAAGGCTGTGTCCGTTCAACCAAAAATCTGCGGGTCTGCGTTTCCGGCGGACACTGTGACGGCAAAGATCCCGCCTATGTCGAGGAATGCTACAAAATGGGAGACAAAATCGCCAAAATGGGTTTTCGCCTCGACTACGGCTTTTCCAATTCCGGAGTGATGGGCGCGGTTGCCCGCGGCGTGCTGGACAACTGGCGGGAACGTCAGGACAAATATTACGGCGACGTGACCCCGATTGTCGGCGTTACCACCCGCGAATATTACGAACTTTATGAAAAAGACGAAGTGTTGCAGCAGATCAGCGAGGTCGTGGTGGAAGATACGCTCGAAAACCGCAAGATCAAACTGCTGGAAGCAGACATCGTAGTTTTTGCCCCCGGCGGCGTCGGCACTTTGGACGAGCTGGCTTACGACTGCGTGGCGATGCAGGACGGTTTTTTGAAAACCAAGCCTTTTATCATTTATAACGTCAACGGTTTTTTCTATCATATTCTGGAATATCTGAAAGTGCTGGCGGCAAGCGGCTTTGCCTCGCCGGTACCGTTTATCGTGGTAGACGACAGCGAAGAGCTGGAAACGGCCTTCCGCCTGCTTAGGATGCGTTACAACAACTGTGCCGACGCTAGGGAAGCTTATGCCAACGCCCGCCAGTTGGCGTACGAACTGCCGTATTTCCTGAAAAAGAAAACCGACAGCAGTGTCCATGTGGAAGACATATGGGCGGAAATGAAGGAAATTGAGGCTTCGGGCGGCGAAGAACAAAAACAGGCGCTGGCCAGCGAGATCGAACAGGCTTATCTGGAAAAGGAAATCGAACGCATGTACGACCGTTTGGCCAAGACCGGCCGCGATACGGCAATTGTCAGCGACAAACTGACCCGCCTGAAACAAAGGAAGAAAAAATGGAAATAAAAACCATCCCTTCGTCGGTGTGGGTTTTTCTCTGGCGCTATTTTTCCCGGCAGAAGCTGTTGTTTTTTGCCAACCTCGGCACTATTGTCGCCGGTGAGTTTCTGGTGCGGCTGTCGCTTTACTACGCGGCGGAGATTGTCGGCGTCATTTCCGCCGGCGGCGTCCGCGAAGAGGCGCTGCGGCAGGCGCTGGCGCTGGCTGTGATTGCTTCCGCGCTGCTTTTGCTGAAAAGTCTGGCGCAGAACATGATCTGTTTTCTTGAGGCGCGTTTTATGCCGAACTGCGTTGCCAACGTGGCCAAAGATTTGTTCGATTATGCTCATCAGCATTCAACAGCTTTTTTTGCCGAGGAAATGGCCGGCAACATTTCGGGCAAGACCAAAACCATCATCGACAGCATTTATCCGATGTATTACAATCTGGTGTGGGGCTTTCTGACCCCGCTTTCCGCCATGCTGATCACCATCGGCTTCGTGCTCAAGGTCAACCCGGTGCTGGCATTGCTTCTGCTGGCGCTCAACCTGGCGGTAATTTATGTAATCTATCGTCTGAGCCGGGGTATGGTGCCGGTTTCTGAAAAACGGGCGCAGACCATGTCGGAAGCCAACGGCGTGCTGGTCGACAGCATCACCAATGCCGGGCTGGTCAAAAACTTTGCCAACTACCGTTTTGAACGCCGGCACTATTTCAAGTTCATGAAAACGGCGGCGGCTGCCGACCGGGCGGAAACCAAAAAATTCGGCGAAATTTTTATCTGGCAGAACCTGTTTCGCGCCTTGGTGCAGGTTTTGTTTTATGCGCTGCCGGTGTGGTACTGGTATATCGGAGCAATCAGCGTTGCCGATTTTGTGCTTTTGCAGTCACTGATTGCGATTTTGAGCAACACTTTCAGCATGTTGTCGATGAACTTCATGCAGTTTTTCAAGGTCTACGGCAGTATCCGCGACGGATTGAAACTGCTGTCCAAACCATGCGATGTCAATGACGTTTCCGGTGCGGTTAAATTGAATGTGGACAAAGGGGCGATTGAGTTTGCCAACATCAATTATCACTACAAAGGCGCCCGTTTTTTGTTTGAGGGGTTCAATCTGCGGATTGCCGGCGGCGAAAAGATCGGTCTGGTCGGCCGTTCGGGATCGGGCAAGTCGAGTCTGATCAAGCTGCTCTCCCGTTATTACGACATCCAGCGCGGCAAAATTACGATTGACGGACAGGACATCTCCGGCGTTACCCAGGAAAGCCTGCGCCGGCAGATTGCGCTGATCCCTCAGGATCCGAGCCTGTTTAACCGCAGCATTATGGAAAATATCCGCTACGGCCGGCCGCAGGCCACCGACGAAGAAGTGTTCGACGCTGCCCGCCGGGCCTATATTCACGATTTTATTATGCGCCTGCCGGAAGGTTACCAAAGCAAAGTCGGCGAACGCGGGGTAATGCTTTCGGGCGGAGAACGGCAGCGGATCGCGATTGCCCGCGCCATTCTTAAAAACGCGCCGATTCTGATTTTGGACGAGGCGACGTCGGCTCTTGACAGCGAAAGCGAAAAATACATTCAGGAATCCTTGAAAAGTCTGATGGCGGACAAAACCGTCATTGCCATTGCCCACCGGCTTTCCACTTTAAAGGAAATGGATCGGATTATCGTAATGGACAAGGGCAAAATCGTTGAAAGCGGTTCGCATGCCGCGCTGATCCGCAGAAAGGGCGTCTATTGGGGTTTTTACGCCATGCAGTCGTCCGGTTTTATCGAAGTTGACGAGGGGGCGCCATGCTCAAAATAATCTGGTCGTTCTTTTTCCTTTCCGCTTTTGCCGGTGCCCTCTGGCAGAGTTTGGGCGGCAACTGGGCCGTCTGGAACGAGCTGACGGCCGCCCTTTTTGCTTCGGCCAAATCCGCCTTTTCTATTGCGCTGAACCTGACCGGGTTGCTCTGCCTGTGGCTTGGTTTGTTGAAAATAGCCGAACGGTCGGGCATTACGGAAGCTCTGGCGCGCCTGCTGCGGCCGTTGTTTGCGCGGATCATGCCCGGCGTGCCGGCCGATTCGCCGGCCGTCGGTTCAATGGTGATGAACATTGCCGCCAACGTGCTCGGGCTGGACAACGCGGCGACGCCGGCCGGGTTAAAGGCGATGGAACAACTGCAGGCGGACAACCCGCATAAAGACACCGCTTCCGATGCGCAGATTATGTTTATGGTGATCAATTCTTCCGCGGTAACGCTCATCCCGATTACGATTCTGATGTACCGTTCGGAACTCGGCAGCGAAAATCCGGCGGCCGTTTTCGTGCCGATTCTGCTGTCGACTTCGGCGTCCACCCTGGTCGGTTTTTTGTCCGTGGCGGTGGTGCAGAAGCTCAATGTTTTCAACCGGGTGGTGCTGGGCTGGCTGTTTTTTGCCGTTGTTGCGGTTTTTGCCGCGGCTTGGGGCTTTCTGCGGTTGCCGGCTGCGGATAGAACTTTGGTTTCAACCGCCGTCGGCAATATGATTCTTTTTTCAACAGCGGCATTTTTCATTTTGTGGGGGCTGTGGAAGAAAAAAGATGTCTACGAACTGTTTGTCGAAGGCGCCAAAGAAGGTTTTAAAATTGCCGTTACGATCATTCCCTATCTGGTGGCGATGCTGACGGCGATTGCCGTGTTTCGTGCTTCGGGAATGTTTGAGCTGCTGCTGTCCGGCGTGGAAAAAACTTTGTCCGGATTGGGCGTAGATACCGGTTTTGTGCCGGCGTTGCCGACGGCATTGATGAAACCGCTTTCCGGCAGCGGTGCCCGGGCGATGATGATTGAAACCATGCAGACCTATGGCGCCGACAGCTTTCCCGGATTTGTCGCCTCTATTGTTCAGGGTTCGACAGAAACCACTTTTTATGTGTTGGCGGTTTATTTCGGCGCGGTAAAGATAACAAAAACCCGCTCGGCACTGCCTTGCGCGCTGCTGGCCGATCTGGCAGGAATTGTCACCGCAATTGTTGTCGGCTATTATTTTTATGCCGGTTAATTTTTTCGTTGGATGAAAAACACAAAACCCCGTTAAATTTAACGGGGTTTTGTTCGTTGGTGCCTGTCGCAGAAAAAGGTACGTTAAAATGCAGCAAAAATCAAGACGAAAAATCAAGGGCTGTCGGGGAAATTTTCTATAACTATCTATCGTACAATATTTTACATCACCTGAACGAAATATTATGGATAAAGGGGAGAGGTCATGAAAATATTGTATAAAACCATGAAATTGGGGCTTTTGTCCGCGTGCCTGTGTCTGTTGTGTGCGGCGCCGGCGGCGGCCAAAGTCTGCTTCGTCGGCGAGGAAAACTGTACCGGCGGCGGCAGTTTCGATGATTATAAGGATCCGGGCGAAGACGGAGAACTGTGCAAGGCCGAGGGGTATATGCTCAAAGACAGTTGCGTGGCCGATCAGGCAAAATACGTTGCCGGCTATTGTCCCTACAACAACGCGTACGTAAAGTGCTGCGGCAAAGAATATGCTTATGACTTGTGCAGTTATCCGCTGGTTTCCGACGGCAAATGCGGCAGTAAGCACAAATGCGTTTGTGACGCCAAATTCCCTTTTAACGACAAATATGAAGAAACTTCCTGCAAAATCAAATATCCGGGGGCGGTTGCCGACGGCGGTTCCTGTGTTCAGACCGGGTATGATGCCCAAAGCGGCGGCAGCATAACCGATATTTATTTTTCGGAATGTGTCTGCAATCCGGCCATTTACCGTTATGTTAAGGAAGACTGTGTCAACGGAACCGAACCTTCCGACGACGGCTGTACCGGCACCGACGGCATCACCCGTTACGGAGCCTGCATCTGCAATCGGGACAGGTACGAGTTTGCGGCCGGCGACTGCGAATTCGGCGGCAACATCGACAAGAAGGAATATTACTGCATTCAGGGCGGCGCCTATTATTTTGACCGCTGTTACGAATGCGACGCCTATCCGGCAACGACGCTTGACCATGTTGTGGGCGGCGAGGGCGTCGGCTATGAAAAATGCACCTACGGCAAAAGATACAGGATTTTGCAGTGTGAATCCGGTTATCGTCCGGGCAAAGACGGCGGCAATTGTCGCGAACTGACCTGCGAGGAGGCAGTAGACGAATGGCTGACCACTTATCCTAAGCAGAAGGAACGCTATACGCTGCTGGCCAGCCCGGGCAATATTCAGGACAGCAAGCTGGTAAACGCGACCAGCAACGCCGCCAATATCAAAACCAAAAATGTTATTTTGGGCGACGATCAGACGCTGACGCATATTTATGCCGGCATCAATTACTACGGTGCCAGCGCTTTCGGCAAGATGAAAGGCGGTTATATGAAAGAGCGCTGTAAAACCAGACCGAACATTGTTTATAATTCTTCTCAAAACGGATTCTGGATCCCCAAACATTCGCCTTTCGGTTGGAGTCAGTCAACCAAAGGGGCGGTCAAGCTCTATGGCTTAAAGCTGGATATGACAAAGCTGAAAAGCACATTTAGCACCTCTTACGGCATTGAGGCGCGCAATGTGGACATTACTGCCAGAAACTGGACGATTCCGGCTTCCGTCGACTATGCACCGAAGTTTATGTACGATGCCTATTACGACAATGAAGGTTATGAGGCGATGCCGGCGATTAATATCACCGGAACGCTGACAATCCAAAGTCCGGTCACTTTTGACGGAATGTCTTTTAACAAAGAAGACGCTTATGCCGGTAGGGGATGTATCGATATTCAAGTTTCAAACTCATATAAAGGACAAACGATTGCAACCTTTAAATTTAAAGAAGATCAGGAGTTCAGAATCCGTAGTCTTTATATGTATCCGAAGGATGTTGGTGTGTGTAATGCGGATAATTCGGCTAATTGTATAACAGATTATAATACAAAGATTACATTTAACGGTCCGAGTTCGGAAAACCCAGCCAATGTTTATACGAATATATATCTTGGATATGGATATAATGGTGGTACGAAGATAGGGCATAATATGTTTGCCATAATGTCTGGACATTTAGTTTGGAATATGTATCAGGGGAGTGGAAATTATACGATATCCCTTTCTCCCGGTAGTAAAATTTATTCTACAGATTATGGAGCAGGTGAGTACGCTCGTATCAAGCGCGGCAGCGATTCTAAATGGGGATGGTGTCAAATGTCGTCAACATATCGAGTTGTTAGATATGGAAAGCATAGTGGTTGTTTGTTTAGTAATTGCTGCGGGGATTGTAAATTCAGAACGGATAAAGGGGACGATTATGTAGAAAATTACAGTATGGTTTGTAGTATTAATAAATCGGAAAGTAAAAGTTGGCTTGCCGGAGTGTCTTTGACAAGTTCTTCAAATTGTAAGTGTGGTAATCAGTCACCTAATAGGACACAGATAAATAAATGTATTGTTGATTTTGGAGGCAATACCCATAATCTGATGTCTTGCGGTGATAGCAAACTGTAACCCTTAATCCCCGCCCGTTGCCTGATTTAGATCGGGTGATAAAAATCCCCTTTAGGGCGGGGCCCTCTGATACGGGGCGGGGAGGAAAGTTTGAAGG
>CABUBU010000024.1 GCA_902489795.1 uncultured Azospirillum sp. | reverse complement strand
AAATCGGAGCAAAGTCAGTTAACGATGGATTTTGATCTATTCATGGTGAGCCAAGTAATCTACGCTCGGACAGGGTCCGATACGCTATTCAGGCGTGGCTGGCAAGATGAGCCTTATTAGGCGTATGTGAAGAACCTCAGGCTACGCCGGGGGTGTCTTTTTTTATGAAAATAAGCCCTTGCCTCTGTTGGTTTGCCGCAAATGGCGTATCGGTCGGAAAAGGTCTGCCGGCGAAACAAAAGACGTTTTTGTCGATGAAAAAGGAAAATTATGCTTGACATTTAATGCGTAAGAGTTTATCAAGCAGTCCAAGGAAAGGTGCAGAAAGCGCCGTTCTGCCTGTCCAAGACCGTAGGTGGTTCATAACGGTGGTGTGTTCAATTTGCTGCCGAGCCTTAATTTCCTACGCAGACGGAGTAATAAGATTTTATAATCGTTTTTTTCTCCCGGACAGATTAACCTCGCCGCCGTGGTTTGCCGCGGAAGGGCGAAATTGTAAAATATGACATCTTGAATTTATGAGATGTTTTGTTGGAGATAGAAAAGTGAATCGTGACGAAAAAGCACAATTACTGAATGAACTCAAGCAGTTGTTTGAAGATTCCGAAGTTGTGGTCATTTCCCACTACAAAGGGCTGACCGTAGCCGAAGTTTCCGAACTGAGAAACAACATCCGCAAAGCCGGTGCCGGGTTCAGGGTAACGAAAAACCGCATCACTCGTCTGGCTCTGAAAGACACCAAGTTTGCCGATCTGGCAGATCAGTTTACCGGTCCGGCCGCAATTGCTTTTGCGAATGATCCGATTTCTGCCTGCAAGGCTTGTGTCGAATTTGCAAAAGGTAACGAAAAACTGGTTATCGTCGGCGGTGCAATGGGGACGGGTGTTCTCTCCGTTGATGAAATCAAGCGTCTGGCAAGCATTCCGTCGGTCGACGAACTGCGTGCCAAGATTATCGGTCTGCTGCAGGCGCCTGCCGCTCAGCTGGCTCGGGTTACCAAAGCTTACTCGGAAAAAGATATGGCAGCCTAAGCTGTCGCTTGTTTGTGGTTTTTAACTTTAAAAGATTTAATTTTATTTATGGAGAAAAAAAATGGCCGATTTAGCCAAATTAGTCGATGAATTGTCAGCCCTGACCGTTATGGAAGCTGCTGATCTTTCTAAAATGCTGGAAGAAAAATGGGGCGTTTCCGCCGCTGCTGCCGTAGCCGTAGCCGCCGGTGGTGCCGCTGCTGCCGCCGAAGAAGAAAAAGACGAGTTCGAAGTTGTTCTGGTAGCTGCCGGCGACAACAAGATCAACGTTATTAAAGAAATCAGAGCCATTACTCAGCTCGGTCTGAAAGAAGCCAAGGATCTGGTAGACGGCGCTCCGAAGACGATTAAGGAAAGCGCTCCGAAGGCTGAAGCCGAAGAAATCAAGAAGAAACTTGAAGATGCCGGCGCTAAGGTTGAATTGAAGTAATTTTTTAATTCAATTGCCTTTTCGAAGACTCCCCGTTATGCGGGGAGTCTTTTGTTTTGCCGGACAAAAGCCGGTTGTCAAAAGCTGTGCAACCGTCAGCCAGAAATCCGGAGCCGGCATTTTGACGATGCTGATGGCCGCCGCAAAAAATGTCCGATGCGGAAAAAGTTTGTCAAAGGGCGTATTTTTTGCTTGCCAGAAGCGTAAATGTGAGTCATTATCCGCCCTGAATTTAAGCCGCGAATCGCGGCGATTGCATGCAATTATTTTACCGTCTCATCAAGAGGGGCCTGCTCCCCGAGGGGTTGGTGAGGTTTTTCGTTTTTAAAAAAGCATTTTTAACCTTCTGCGGTCGGGATTCAAGCGTAATTGATAGCATTGTCGCAGAATTATAACCATGAGGAATCACGCAAAATGAAAGAATCTTATACGAGCAAAAGACGTGTAAGAAAAAATTTCGGCAGAATCGACTCCGTGTCAGAAATGCCGAGTTTGATTGAAGTGCAGACCGGATCATACCGCGATTTCATCGAAAACAAAAATTGCGAATTCGGTTTGGAAGAAGTTTTCAAATCCATTTTCCCCATTAAAGACTTTTCCGGAACCGGCGAACTCGAGTTTGTCAAATATGAACTCGAAGAGCCGAAGTATGACGTTGACGAATGCATCAAACGCGACATGACCTATGCCGCGCCGGTCAAAGCAACGCTGCGTCTGGTTGTCTGGGACGTTGACGAGGCCACCGGTTCCCGTTCGATCCATGACATCAAGGAACAGGACGTTTATATGGGCGATATTCCGCTGATGACGGACAAAGGTACCTTTATCGTCAACGGTACCGAACGTGTCGTCGTTTCGCAGATGCACCGTTCGCCGGGCGTTTTCTTTGACAACGACAAAGGCAAAACGGTAGCTTCCGGCAAATATTTGTTTGCCGCCCGGGTTATTCCGTACCGCGGTTCGTGGTTGGATTTTGAATTTGATGCCAAAGATCTGCTTTATGCTCGCATCGACCGCCGCCGCAAGCTGCCGGTTACTTCGATCCTTTATTCCCTTTATTCCAAGGAAACCGAAGAAAAACTGAAAGAGCTGGCAAAAGAAGGAAAGAAAATCGACCGTTCCGAAATCAAAGGAATGGACAAGGAAGAGATCCTCAGCTATTTTTACGATGTCGACACCTATGTTGCCGACAAAAAAGGCTGGAAGAGCAAATTCGTACCCGAACGTTTCCGCGGGGTTAAGTTTGTTTTTGACCTGATTGACGCCGAAAGCGGAAAAACGGTTTGGGAAGCCGGCAAGAAGATCCCGGCCCGCGCCGCCCAGAAGCTGGTTGACGAAGGACTGGAATTCTACCGCGTGGCCGAAGAACAGCTGCTCGGAAAATTTCTGGCTACTGCCTTGATCGAGAAAAAGACCGGCGAAGTCGTCGCCGATGCCGGCGCCGAAATCAACCAGGAACTGCTGGACAAGATCAAGGAAGCTAAAATCAACGAAATCAAGGTTCTTTATATCGACAACGTCAATGTCGGGCCTTATATCCGCAACACTTTGGAAGTGGACAAGAACCACAGCCGGGAAGATGCCCTGCTTGACATCTATCGCGTTATGCGCCCGGGCGAACCGCCTACATACGAAACTGCCGATGCCCTGTTCAAATCACTGTTCTTCGATAACGAGCGCTATGACCTGTCTTCGGTCGGCCGTGTGAAGATGAACACCGCGCTGGACATTCCGTTTGAAGAAGCGCCGGATACTTATCGTACGCTGCGCAAGGACGATATTCTGCGCATTGTCAAACGTCTGGTCGAACTGCGTGACGGCCACGGCGAAGTTGACGATATTGACCATCTGGGCAACCGCCGTGTCCGTTCGGTCGGCGAACTGATGGAAAACCAGTACCGTATGGGCTTGCTGCGTATGGAAAGAGCCATCCGCGAAAGAATGAGTTCGGAAGTTTTGAACAACGTCAAGCCGCAGGATCTGGTCAACGCCAAACCTATTGCTTCGGTAATCCGCGAGTTCTTCGGTTCTTCGCAGTTGTCGCAGTTTATGGATCAGAACAACCCGCTGTCGGAAATTACCCACAAGCGCCGTCTGTCGGCTTTGGGACCCGGCGGTTTGTCCCGCGACCGCGCCGGTTTTGAAGTCCGTGACGTGCACCCGACCCACTACGGTCGTATCTGCCCGATTGAAACGCCGGAAGGTCCGAACATTGGTCTGATTAACTCGCTGTCGACTTATGCGCGTATCAATAAATATGGCTTTATCGAATGTCCGTATCGCAAGATCGTAAACGGCAGGGTAACCGATGAAGTGGTTTATTTGTCAGCCGATCAGGAGGGACGGTATATTATTGCGGAAGCCAATGCCGAAGTCCGTGATGACGGCACTTTCGTCAAAGATACCATTGCCTGCCGCAAAGCCGGCGAATTTGAATTCCATGCGCCGGAAGACATCAACTTCATCGACGTTTCGCCGAAACAGCTGGTGTCGGTTGCGACCGCGCTTATTCCGTTCCTGGAAAACGACGACGCGAACCGTGCCTTGATGGGATCGAACATGCAGCGTCAGGGCGTGCCCCTGCTGCGTTCGGAAGCTCCGCTGGTAGGTACCGGTATGGAAGCCACCGTTGCCAAAGATTCCGGTGCAACTGTCGTATGTAAGTATGACGGCGTGGTCGACGCGGTTGATGCAAACCGCATCGTTGTTCGTTCGATGAGCAAAAATTCGGACGGTGTCGGTGTTGAAATTTACAAGCTGTCGAAGTTCCGTCGTTCCAACCAGAACACCTGCATCAACCAGGTGCCGCTGGTTAAGGTCGGCGACGTGGTCAAGGCCGGCGACATCATGGCCGACGGTCCGTGTACTGACATGGGCGAACTGGCTCTCGGCAAGAACATGCTGGTTGCCTTTATGCCGTGGAACGGTCTGAACTACGAAGACGCGATTCTGCTCTCCGAACGTGTTTCCCGCGACGACGTTCTGACTTCGCTGCATATCGAGGAATTTGAAGTAATGGCCCGCGATACCAAGCTCGGCCAGGAAGAAATTACCCGTGATATTCCGAACGTGGGCGAAGAAGCGCTGCGCAACCTTGACGAAGCCGGTATCGTTTACATCGGCGCCGAAGTCAAGGCCGGTGATATTCTGGTCGGCAAAGTTACGCCGAAAGGCGAATCGCCGGTTACGCCGGAAGAAAAACTGCTGCGCGCCATTTTCGGCGAGAAAGCTTCCGACGTGCGCGATACCTCGCTGCGTGTTCAGCCGGGTATTGAAGGCATCGTTGTTGACGTTCATGTCTTCTCCCGCCGCGGCGTCGAAAAAGACGAGCGTGCGTTGGCGATTGAACAGCAGGAAATTTCCCAGCTGGCAAAAGACCGTGACGACGAAATTGCGATCATCCGCAAAGTGTTTGACGCCCGCTTAAAGGAAATGCTGATCGGCCAGACGGTTGTCGATGCGCCGAAGGGCATTGCCAAGAAGTCGGTTCTGACGGAAGAGTCTTTTGCCGACGTTCCGTCTTCGCAGTGGCGCAAGATCGTGGTCAAAGACGAAGAAGTCATGGCTCGGATCGAAGAATTCGCGGCGGCCTTTGACGCCCGTGTTGCCGGCGTGCAGAAGCACTTTGACGACAAGGTGGAAAAAGTTCAGCGCGGCGACGATCTCCTGCCCGGCGTTTTGAAAACGGTCAAAGTCTTTATCGCTACCAAGCGTAAGATGCAGACCGGCGACAAGATGGCCGGCCGTCACGGTAACAAAGGTACGGTTTCCCGCGTACTGCCGCTTGAGGATATGCCTTATACCGAAGACGGCACCCCGGTTGACATCGTGCTGAACCCGTTGGGCGTGCCTTCCCGTATGAACGTCGGACAAATTCTCGAAACGCACCTCGGCTGGGCGGCCAAAGAACTCGGCAAGCAGTTGAACGAGATGTGCGAACAGTACAAACGCGGCGAAAAGACGCTGGAAGAACTGAACGGCAAGCTGAAGGAAATTTACGGCGAAAAGCAGTTTAAGCGCGAGATTGCCGATCTGACGACGGAAGAAAAGGTCGAGATGATCAAAAACGTCAAAAACGGCATTCCGATGGCGACTCCGGTCTTTGACGGCGCGCATGAGGAAGACATCAACCGCATGCTGTCAATGGCGGGTCTGCCGACTTCCGGCCAGATTGATCTCTATGACGGTCGCACCGGCGAGAAGTTTGACCGCAAGGTAACGGTCGGCATCATTTATATGATCAAGCTGCACCACATCGTTGACGAGAAGATGCACGCGCGTTCAGTTGGACCGTACTCTCTGGTTACCCAGCAGCCGCTCGGTGGTAAGGCTCAGTTCGGCGGACAACGTTTCGGCGAAATGGAAGTTTGGGCTCTGCAGGCGTACGGTGCGGCCTACACCCTGCAGGAAATGATGACCGTCAAGTCCGATGACGTCAACGGCAGAACCAAGGTTTACGAGGCGATTGTCCGCGGCGAAGAAGGCTTTGAAGCCGGCGCACCGGAATCTTTCAACGTTTTGGTTAAGGAAATCAAGTCCCTGTGCCTGAACATCGAGTTGCAGAACGAAGCCGTTTAGAATTGGAGATAAAAAATATGAATGAAATTATGAAATTTTTTGGTCAGCAGCCGGCCAACGGAGATTCTTTTGATGAAATCAAAATCTCCATTGCCTCTCCTGAGCAAATCCGTTCCTGGTCTTACGGCGAAGTCAAAAAGCCCGAGACCATCAACTATCGTACTTTCAAACCGGAAAGAGACGGCTTGTTCTGTGCCCGCATTTTCGGACCGGTCAAAGATTACGAATGTTTGTGCGGCAAATACAAGAGAATGAAATACCGCGGCATTGTCTGCGAAAAGTGCGGTGTGGAAGTTACTCTCTCCAGCGTTCGCCGCGAGAGAATGGGACACATCGAACTGGCTGCGCCGGTTGCCCACATCTGGTTTTTGAAGTCGCTGCCGAGCCGTATTGCGATGCTGACCGACATCAGCGTCAAATCGCTTGAGCGCGTTCTCTACTTTGAAAGCTACATCGTGATCGAACCGGGGCTGACACCGCTTTCCATGTATGAAATGCTGTCGGAAGAACAGTATCAGGAAGCGATTGACGAATACGGCGAAGATTCTTTCCGTGCCGGCATCGGTGCCGAAGCGATCAAGGAAATTCTTGCTTCGATCGATTTGGAAGCGGAAAGAAAAGCGATCCGCGCCGAACTGAAGGACAACGCTTCGGAAGCCAAACGCAAAAAGCTGGTTAAGCGCTTGAAGATTATTGAGGCGTTCCTTAACTCCAACACCAAGCCGGAATGGATGATCTTGGATGTGCTGCCGGTTATTCCGCCGGAACTGCGTCCGCTGGTTCCGCTTGACGGCGGCCGTTTTGCCACTTCCGACTTAAACGATCTGTACCGCCGCGTGATCAACCGCAACAACCGTTTGAAACGTTTGCTTGAACTGCATGCGCCGGACATTATCATCCGCAACGAAAAACGCATGCTGCAGGAATCGGTTGACGCTCTGTTTGACAACGGTCGTCGTTCGCGTGCCATTACCGGTACCAACAAGCGTCCGCTGAAATCTTTGTCCGACATGCTGAAGGGCAAGCAGGGACGTTTCCGTCAGAACCTGCTCGGCAAGCGCGTCGACTATTCCGGCCGTTCAGTTATTACCGTCGGTCCGGAACTGAGATTGCAGCAGTGCGGTCTGCCGAAGAAGATGGCGCTGGAACTGTTCAAGCCGTTCGTTTACGCCAAGCTGGAACTGTACGGACATGCTACGACCATCAAAGCGGCCAAACGCATGGTTGAAAAAGAACGTCCGGAAGTCTGGGACATCTTAGAAGAAGTGATCCGCGAACATCCGGTTCTGCTTAACCGTGCGCCGACCTTGCACAGACTGGGTATTCAGGCTTTTGAACCGGTTCTGGTCGAAGGTAAGGCCATTCACCTGCACCCGCTGGTATGTACCGCTTTTAACGCCGACTTCGACGGCGACCAAATGGCGGTTCACGTTCCGCTGTCGGTGGAAGCTCAGCTGGAAGCCCGCGTTTTGATGATGTCCACCAACAATATTCTGTCGCCGGCCTCGGGTAAGCCGATTATCGTGCCGACTCAGGACATGGTTCTGGGTATTTACTACCTGACCTATGATGCCGACGGTTTGAAAGGCGAAGGCTCGATTTTTGCCGATTATAACGAAGTGCTGCTGGCTCTGGATGCCAAAGCGGTCGATCTGCACAGCAAAATCAAATGCCGCATCAGCTATATCGACGACAACGGCGAAGCCAAATACGGTCTGGTCGATACCACTCCGGGACGTCTGATGGTGGCGGAAATTCTGCCACAGCATAAGGACGTTCCGTTCTCGCTCGTCAACCGTCTGGTCAAAAAGAAGGAAATCGGCGAGATTATCGACATCATCTACCGCCACTGCGGACAGAAGGAAACGGTTATGTTCGTTGACCGCCTGATGTCGCTCGGTTTCCAGAACGCCTGCAAGGCCGGCATTTCGTTCGGCAAGGACGACCTTATCGTGCCGGAAGCCAAGAAGGAGCTGGTTGCCGAAACCGAAAAACAGGTTAAGGAATTTGAACAGCAGTATCAGAACGGTCTGATCACCAAAGGCGAAAAGTACAACAAGGTTATCGATATCTGGGCGGCCTGTACCGACAAAGTGGCCGACGAAATGATGAAAAACATTTCCAAGACCGAAAACGGCTACATCAACTCGGTTTACATGATGGCTCACTCCGGCGCCCGCGGTTCCGCCGCGCAGATGCGTCAGGTTGCCGGTATGCGCGGTTTGATGGCGAAACCTTCGGGCGAAATTATCGAACAGCCGATTATCTCCAACTTTAAGGAAGGCCTGACGGTGCTTGAGTACTTCAACTCTACCCACGGCGCCCGTAAAGGTCTGGCCGATACCGCTCTGAAGACTGCAAACTCCGGTTATCTGACCCGTCGTCTGGTAGACGTTGCTCAGGATGTGGTGGTTACCGAACAGGATTGCGGTACCGAACGCGGCATTATCGTTCGTCCGGTCGTTGACGGCGGCAATGTCATCGTTTCCATCGGCGAGCGTATTCTCGGCCGTACCATTCAGGAAGATATCGTTCATCCGGAAACCGGCGAAGTGCTGGTCAAGAAAGGCAAGCTGATTACCGAAGACGACGTTGATGTGGTTGAAAAAGCCGGCGTCGAACAGGTTAAGATCCGTTCGGTTCTGACCTGTGAATGCAAAAACGGCGTTTGCGCCGCCTGCTACGGACGCGATCTGGCTCGCGGTACGCCGGTTAACATCGGTGAAGCGGTCGGCGTTATTGCCGCTCAGTCGATCGGTGAACCGGGTACTCAGTTGACGATGAGAACCTTCCACATCGGCGGTGCGGCCTCCAAATCGGCCGAACAGTCGACGGTCGAAGTACCGTTTGCCGGTGTTCTGAAGCTTGAAAACAACCACACGGTTACCAACTCCGACGGCCATATGATCGTTTTGTCGCGCAACTGCGAGATTGTGATCGTTGACGGCAACGAACGTGAGAAATCGCGTCACAAAGTTCCTTACGGTACCAAGATTCTGGTAGCCGAAGGCGCCAAGGTCAAGAAAGGGCAGAAGGTTGCCGAATGGGATCCGTTTACGATTCCGGTTATTACCGAAAAAGCCGGTCGAGTTGAATGGGTTGACCTGATCAACAACATTTCGCTTGAAGAACGCGTCGACGAAACCACCGGTGTAGTTGACAACGTCGTTATCGACTGGCATTCGGGCGCCAATTCCGCCAGCCTTAAACCGGGCATTATGCTGAAGGACGAAAAGGGCAATCCGATCCTGTTCGACAACGGCAAGGAAGTCCGTTATTATCTGTCGGTCGGCGCTATTCTGACGGTGGAAAACGGTGCGGAAGTCAAAGTCGGCGACGTGGTTGCGAGAATTCCGCGGGAAAGCTCCAAGACCAAGGATATTACCGGTGGTCTGCCGCGCGTGGCCGAATTGTTCGAAGCCCGTCATCCGAAGGATCAGGCGATCATTTCCGATATTGACGGCGTGGTCGAATTCGGCAAAGACTATAAGGCCAAACAGCGGATTACCGTGGTTCCGGCCAAAGGCGAGGCAATTGAATACCTGATTCCCAAGGGGCGCCATCTGGTGGTTCAGGAAGGTGACGTGGTCAAGAAAGGCGACATGCTGGTCGAAGGTACGCCGGCACCACACGATATTTTGCGCGTTCTGGGCGTTGAAAAACTGGCCGAATATCTGGTCAAGGAAGTTCAGGACGTTTACCGTCTGCAAGGCGTGAAGATCAACGACAAGCATATTGAAGTGATCGTTTCGCAGATGCTGCGCAAGGTTGAAATCCGCGTTCCGAATGATACCACGTTCCTCATCGGCGAGCAGGTTGACCGAGATGTCTTTGAGGCGGAAAACGAGAAGACGATTGCCGAAGGCGGTGTTCCGGCCGAGGCGGATCCGGTTCTGCTCGGTATTACCAAGGCTTCGCTGCAAACCAAGTCGTTCATCTCGGCGGCCTCCTTCCAGGAAACCACCCGTGTTCTGACCGAAGCTGCGGTTGAAGGCAAGGTTGATCATCTGACCGGCCTGAAAGAAAACGTTATCGTCGGCCGTCTGATTCCGGCCGGTACCGGTACCGTTCTGCGTAACCTGAAACGGGTTGCCGCCCAAAACGACAAGGAAATTCTGGCCTTGCGTGAAGAGGCTGCCGAACAGGTTGAAAGCGCTGAAAGCGAAACCCCCGCGGTTGAGCAGCAGCCGGCCGAATAAGCCTGAACAGCAAGAAAAGCTGAAAGCAAAAAAGCCGTCGGTGAAAACCGGCGGCTTTTTTGTAAACAAGAAAACCATCGGTTTGGTTGGTGGTTCCGACAAACATATAGCTTTGCACAAAAAACTCCTTTGCTATTGTGAGTGTGATGGTCTGCAACAGTCATATAAAAGCAAAGGAGTTATTTAATGAACAAGCATACAATAACGCATACGATGCGGAACCATAAAATAGCATCGTTCTCAACTTTTGCAGAAAGGCGTTTTATAAAGGACGTTGTTTAGAAATAGGACAAATTCTTGGAAAGTTGCGTCGGTGGAAAGGTGCAGGTATAACAGAAGCGAAAGTCTGTCCCGCTCATATTCATATGTTACCGGAGCTACCGCCAACTCGGTCATGGGCTATCTCAAAAGGGAAAGCAGTCTTTTGATATATGGACGGTGGAAAAATGCAAAATTTTGCTACCGCAACCGGGAATTTGGGTGCCGGTAGTACGATGTTGATCTCACAGGGTGGAATACTCAAAAGATAACCGAGAATATTTGAAATCAACTTAAAGAAGACGCGGCGCAAAGTCAGTTGACGATGGATTTTGCTCCGTTTACGGCAAACTAAGCAATAATCGCAATGCAGACCGTTTTATGACTTTAAGGCGTTTGCTGGCACCACGCCCTTAAAGAAAAACCATCTGCTAGGCCACGGGATTATTTTGAGTTTTTTAACGGAAAGTTTTAAACAGGTGACGGAAAGATATGGCTGATCAGCGTTTGATGCAGGCTTTGGCCGTTATCGGCTCACGGCAAGACCTGCGGCTTATTTGAAGCCGGTTGCCGGGGGCTTTGATGGTCACCCCGTGCAAGAAAAACGCCGAAAGGCGTTTTTTGCGAAAGTTCCGGCAAAAGTATTTACAGAACGGTTAACTATCGGCGTTGTGTTTGCTAGCTTTCAGGCACATCGGTTGATGACCGGTGTGAGGTTTCAAACCCTCTTAATAGTTGTCTGCTGATAAGCAGGCGTAAAAAACTATCTTTTTGCCTACAGGCAGGAAGGTAGTTAATAAGGTGTATTTATATGCCAAATATGCTACACTATTACTATTAGTAGGTTTGAACTTCCTGCCGCCTTTCATCAAGGTGGCATTTTTTTATTGCTCAAAATAATTAAAAGGAAGTTTGACAATGACTAAAATTTTATCTTTTTTAGGGCTGTGCCTGTTGCTTTCGGCCTGCCAGTCTTTAACCTATCAGGAGCAAAGGCAGCTGAGCGAGCTGCAATACAAAGGCATCTCCGTTGACAGACCGCTCGGAGATTGGGAAAAACCTGCCAGCCCGATGAAAGCGGGATTGCTCAATATTCTTCCCGGGGTCGGCAATTTTTATTTGGGGAACGGTCGTGCCGCTCAGTCGGAACAAAATCTTTACGGTTTTCTTAATCTTTTGACCTGGCCGATTTCGATTTTGTGGGGTATTCCGGTCGCCGCCATTGATGCCGATACTGTCAACAAGCGCGATTTGCTGATGTATTATCAATATGACGAACGCGGCAAAGAATTCTATAAATCCATAAATTAAAACAAACGGCTTCGAAGAACTCGAGGCCGTTGTCTGATCGGCAGGACAAAATAACGTTTTGCCTGTCGGGGGAGAAGTTTTTTTCTAAAGAAGAAAAATGAAGAGGTTTTGCGAAAAATTTTTTTGTCAGTCATCTTTGACAAAAGAGATAAAAGCAGCTATAATATGCCCATTACTAATTATAAATTTTAAGCATTATGGTGTTAATTTATATTCTTTGCGCAGTCGCAGCATGTGTGATGTTTCTGGGGATCGTTTATCTGTCTGTGGTTTTGCAGCAGCATATGCTTGAAGAGGCTTCGGACGAGGAGCTGAAAGAAACGAAAAGATGTTTGTTTGAACTGCAGCAGGGGGGAAGCTTTGCAATGAGCGGACAAGACGTTCTCATTTCACTGGAGATGGTGAACGAGGAATTGAAGAACCGCGGATTGTAAGGATTGTTCCGGTAAAAAAAAGAACGGAAAACGGCAGGCAAGCTGTTTCCCGTTCTTTTGTGTTTGTGGAGGCGGGGCAGTTTTGCGGACAGCAGCAGGAGAGGACGTGGAAGTGAAGCCGGCGGGGAAGAAAGGCGGCAGTAAGAGAGTGTGTGAAGGAAAGACCGGTGGGGAAGAAAGGCGGCAGTAAGGGAGTGTGTGAAGGAAAGACCGGCGGGGAAGAAGGGCGGCAGTAAGGGAGTGTGTGAAGGAAAGACCGGCGGGGAAGAAGGGCGAGAAAGTGGCCGGTTTAATTTTTTTAACTATTTCCGTTCGTTAACTTGATTTTCCCTTTCTCTCTTTCTTATATTTAAAAACAAGGAGAGAAGATTATGAATATGGAAAAATTTACCACACGTTCTCAGGAACTTATAAAAAACGCGGTTGATCTGGCTGTTGCCCGCCGGCATCAGTATGTAACGCCGCTTTATCTGCTGCTGGCGATGCTTGAAAGTAAAGACGTGACGGTTGAAAGCCTGATTGAAAAGGCCGGCGGCAACCTGCCGCTGATCCGCCGTGACACGGAAGCCGAACTGAACAAGATTCCGGCGGTTTCGGGTGCCGGCGTGCAAACGGTGATGGCACAGGATTTCAGCGCGGTGCTGCTGGAAGCGGAAAAAATCGCCGATAAGGCCAACGACAAATTTGTTACCGTAGAGCGTTTGCTGCAAACGCTTTCGACCGTTGCCGGCAACAAGGCTTATGACGTTTTGCGCCAAAACGGCGTCGATCCGGTTGCGCTCAACCGGGCAATCGGCGAATATCGTCAGGGACGGCTGGCCGACAGTGAGTCCGCCGAGGACAATTTTGAGGCGTTGAAGAAGTTTGCCATCGACATTACCGGCAAAGCGAAAGAAGGAAAGCTGGATCCGGTCATCGGCCGCGAACATGAAATTCGCCGCACCATTCAGGTTTTGTCACGGCGCACCAAAAACAACCCGGTGCTGATCGGCGAACCGGGGGTAGGCAAAACGGCGATTGTCGAAGGACTGGCAATGCGGATTGTCAACAACGACGTGCCGGAAAGCCTGCGCGGCAAGCGTCTGCTGGCGCTGGACATGGGAGCGCTGATTGCCGGGGCAAAATTCCGCGGCGAGTTTGAAGAACGTTTGAAAGCGGTGCTGAAAGATGTGGAGGCCTCAAACGGCGGAATCATTCTGTTTATTGATGAGATGCACACGATCGTCGGCGCCGGCGCATCGGAAGGGTCGATGGATGCTTCCAATCTGCTGAAGCCGGCGCTGGCCCGCGGAGAACTGCATTGTCTGGGAGCGACCACACTTTCCGAATATAAAAAGTATGTGGAAAAAGACGCAGCGCTGGCAAGGCGTTTTCAGCCGGTGTTCGTAACCGAACCGACGGTTGAGGAAACGATTTCCATTTTGCGCGGGATCAAGGAAAAGTTTGAACTGCATCACGGAGTGCGGATTTCCGATTCCGCGCTGATTGCCGCGGCCACGCTTTCCAACCGTTATATTACCGACCGTTTTCTGCCCGACAAGGCGATTGACCTGATGGATGAGGCCGCCAGTTCGCTCCGGATGGCAATCGATTCCAAACCGGAAGAGCTGGATAATCTCGACCGCAAGATCATGCAGTTGAAAATTGAGCGCGAAGCGCTGAAAAAAGAACATGACGAACAGTCGAAAAAACGGCTGGAAGAAATTGAACGGGAAACCGCCGACCTGGAGGAAAAAGCCCGCGGTCTGAACGACAAGTGGAAAGCCGAGAAGCAGAGTCTGGCAGATCTGACGGAAGTCAAAGACAAGCTGGACAAGGCAAGGATAGAGGTTGCAATTGCCCAGCGCAACGGGCAGTTTGAAAAGGCCGGCGAACTGCAGTACGGGCTGATCCCCGATCTGGAAAAGAAAATGAAAGAACTTGAAAATCTGGCCAGAGAAAAGAAAGGCCGGGCGGAAAAAGTGGTGACCGACGAATCGATTGCCGAAGTGGTTTCCAAATGGACGGGGATTCCGGTTGACAAAATGCTTGAAGGAGAAAAGGAAAAACTGCTGCATATGGAAGATTACCTCGGCCGCCGGGTGGTTGGGCAGAAGGGAGCGATCCGCGCGGTCGCCAACGCCGTTCGCCGCTCAAGGGCAGGCATCGGCGACCACCGGCAGCCGATCGGTTCGTTTTTGTTCTTGGGACCGACCGGTGTCGGCAAGACAGAGTTGAGCAAAGCGTTGGCAGAGTTTTTGTTTAACGATGAAACGGCGATGCTGAGGATCGACATGTCGGAGTATATGGAAAAGCATGCGGTGGCGCGTCTGATTGGTTCGCCTCCGGGATATGTCGGCTATGAGGAAGGCGGCGTTCTGACAGAGTCCGTCCGCCGCCGCCCGTATCAGGTGATTTTGTTTGACGAAGTAGAGAAAGCTCATCCGGACATCTTTAACGTGCTGTTGCAGGTTTTGGACGACGGGCGTTTGACCGATGGCAAAGGCCGCACCGTCGATTTCAAAAACACGATTATCATCATGACTTCCAACCTGGGGGCGGACATTTTGGCCCGAGCGGATGAGAAAAGCGACGCCAAAGCGGTGACCGAAGCGGTGATGGAAGTGGTGAAAGCCTCTTTCCGGCCGGAGTTTATCAACCGGATTGACGAGATCAGCATTTTTCATAAACTGAACAAGGAAAATATTAAGCAAATTACCGAAATTCAGTTGAAGAACATTGAAAAGCGGCTGGCCGAGCGCAATATCAAACTGCATATCGGCGATGCGGCCGTCAAGTGGATTACCGACAACGGGTATGATGAAATTTATGGTGCCCGGCCGTTAAAACGCTTGCTTAAAAATCAGGTTGAGAATAAACTGGCACTTGCGATCCTTGACGGACGAATCGGAGAAAACGACACTGCCGAGATCGTGGTTGATAACAATGAATTAGAGATAGAAAAATCGTGATAGACAGCAAATTGTTTAGAATAGCGGTGGAAACGGCCGGCACCGAAGATGTCAAAAGCGCGCCGGATACGGTGGTGCTGTATTCGGTGAGCTACCAGCCGACAACTCAAAACAAAGATGCCGCGTTGGCGTTTATGCGGGCAAATCCGCAGATGGTGATGATCGACGATACCGTTTGCGGACGGCGGCTGATTGAACTCGGTTTTGATTGGAGCGTGATCGACAATGACCATGACCGGATCAAAGCGGCCGAAATCTGGCGGCTGGCGTCGCGGCGTTTTATTGACTGCGCGGCGGGCAATATTACGGCGTTTGTCGACAACGCCGATCCGCGGAGCGTTTTTCGCAGCGAGGAATTGCCGGCGATTTTGCGGAATCCGAAAATTTTGACGATTAACGGCGTGAACAAATTCGCTTTTGCTTCCCGTTTTGAGGAGTTTGCAAAAAAGGAAGTTTCCGCAATGCTTCGGACGGCGGTCTGTTCCGCTTGAAAATTTCCGCAGTATTAAAAACCCCGGCGCTTGTCCGGGGTTTTTGCTTTTCGGCGTTTTTCAGTTGGACTGAATGTTTTTGGCGCTTTGCGCGTCCGCCAGTTTGCCGTCGTCCGCCGGCGTTTCTCTGGCGGCCAGCATTTTCTGATGGGTTTCCTTTATTTGCGCAACCTGACGTTTGAAGCTGGCCAGGTTTTTGCCGCGCAGGTTTTCGGAAGCGGCGGCTTTGATGGTCAGCGGATTGACCCGTTTGCCGTTTTTGACGACCTCATAGTGCAGATGCGGGCCGGTCGAACGACCTGTCGAACCGACATAACCGATAACCTGCCCCTGTTTGACGCGTACGCCGGGGCGGATGCCTTTGGCAAATTTCTGCATATGGCCGTAAGCGGTGGAATATTCCGAATTGTGGCGGATCTTGATGTAGTTGCCGTAACCGCCGTTGTATTTGGCGACCTGGATGACTCCGTCGCCGGCGGCATAGACCAGCGTGTTGCGCGGCGCCGCGTAATCAACTCCCCAGTGGACGCGGTAGTCTTTGTAAATCGGGTGACGCCGGCGGCCGAAAGGCGAAGAAATGCGGGCGTTCTGATAAGACATCGGTTTGCGGCTGAGAGTCTTTTTCATGGCGTAGCCCTTGGCGTCGTAGTAGTCGATGTTGCCGCTTTTGTCTTTGAAACGATAAAGGTCGATTTTGTTTTTGCCGAGCGTGAGCGACGCAAACAGGATGTTGCCGTTTTTGACCACTTCCCCATTCGGGGTGATGTAATTCTGATAGATGATTTCGAATTTGTCGCCTTTTTTAACGTCGCGGCGGAAATCGACGCTGTAGGAAAAAATGTTAATAAAGCTGGCGACGATGCTGGCGGGCACTTTCTCACCGCTCATGGCACCGGCCAAACTGCCGCTGATGGTGCCGCCGGCGGAGTTGATTTCCTCAATCAGTTCGTCTTTCTGAAGTTTGGCGACATATTTGCCTTCCTTGTTTTTTTCAATGACGAGATGTTCTCCTCTGCGAATCTGGGTAGAAATACTGTTGACGGCGATCAGTTTGTCTTCCGACAGATTCCATTCCATGCTGATTTGCAGATTTTGTCCGGCTTTCAGATCACGGGGATCATAAACTTTTTTGGCGGCAAGAAAAATTTCGTTGGCTTCTCCGTATTCCAGTCCGAGATTCGTCAAAATGTTGAGCAGAGTGTCGCCCTTTTTAACAGAAACGGTGTTTTCTCTGGTTTCTTCCGTCGGTTCTGGTTCGACGGGCTCTTCCGCCGAGGCGAATTCTTCGGCGATAAAGTCGTTGTCGGGTTCGCTGAATTCTTCGTTATAGATTTCGGTTTCAATCGATTCTAGGCTGGAAAACGAGGGGGAAAGGGAGGCGTTGACGTTGGAGTGGCGCAGGATGACGACCATGCCGCACAGGGCGATGACGAAAGTGGTGCAGAAAGTAAACCAGCACCGTTTGTTTTTGACCGCTGTCGCAAGCTGTTTCGTAATATTTTTGTGCAAAATCAAAAATCCTTTATAATATCAGTGATCTGAAATTTCAGTCCGGTACTTTACCATACGAGCGAAAAAATACCAGAAAAAAATTGCCAGAATGTTAATAGCAATATTTTTTTTATAAAATCGAAAAAAATGCTTGCAATAAAAAAAAATGTTAGGTATAAGGGGAAACGAACCTGAATGGGGGTGTAGCTCAGCTGGTTAGAGCGCCTGCCTGTCACGCAGGAGGTCGCGGGTTCGAGTCCCGTCACTCCCGCCATTAAAAAACCGTCCGCAAGGACGGTTTTTTTGTGGTTTTGAGAGGGCATCCTTGAAACGGCGCTCTCGGTCGCGGGCTCGAGGATAAAAACAGCCGCTGCTCCGGCTGTTTTTACCGCAAGAGGCGTAGTTTTGTCAGCTTTTTGAGGCGGTGAGGCGCCGATAAAAAGCTTACAAAACAAGTGCCCGAAACGGAGTTGTCGAACTTATGTCATAAGTGAGACCTACGCAGTAAGACGAGGATAAAAACAGCCGCTGCTCCGGCTGTTTTTACCGCAAGAGGCGTAGTTTTGTCAGCTTTTTGAGGCGGTGAGGCGCCGATAAAAAGCTTACAAAACAAGTGCCCGAAACGGAGTTGTCGAACTTATGTCATAAGTGAGACTTACGCAGTAAGACTGAGTTCAGTCGCTTTCTTTTTCGGCTTTAAGGCATTTTCTTCCGCATTTTGGGTTCTTTTTTTCATGTTGACAACAGGGGCGGTGTGGGTTACCGTTTTCAGGTGAAATTTTAATTATTGATCTTATGGATATAAAAATTATTTGTTGTGTGTTTGTTTTGTTGGGGAGCGTGTTTTTTTCCTCTTGTGATGAAAGACAGACGGCTTCGAAAGGAAATGACGGTTTGATTACAGCCACGGTAGCCGGAAAAGAGCGTGTTGTTAAACATGACGCAGAAGGCGAGATGTATTCTTATTATCTGGTTTATACCGACAAAGAGGTTTTTAAAATTGAAGATTCTCTGCTTTTCGGACAGTTTAACAGTTCTGACGTTTACGGTATGCTGGCTGAAAATACGACCTATAAGTTTAAAGTTTTCGGTGCGAGAATTCCTTTTTTGTCGATGTACAGAAATATTGTCGGTGTTTATACGACTGAAAACGCATCTCTTAAAGCGCCGCAGAGCGATAATTCCAAACGCATTTTTATCGTTAAGGTGACCGGTAAGGAACGTGTTGACGGGCAGTATCTTGTTTATACGGACGAAGAGACTTTTAAAATTGAAGATTCTTTGATTTTCGGTCGGTTTGACAGTTCTGACGTTTATGGCATGTTAAAGAAAGGCAAGCGCTATCGTATCAAGGTGTTCGGCATTCGCAGCGGCTTTTTGTCTTCCTACCGGAATATCGTTGAGGTTGAGGCCTTAGATTAAATTTTTGAATTTTTTATATCTTAAAAAAAGCAGTCTTCGGGCTGCTTTTTTTGTTTTTTTTGCCAAAGCGGTTTGCAGAGGAAGCGGAATTTGCCGGCGAAGCCGATATGTTCGTCTGTCCGGATATCGGGCGGAAAAGGGCAAAACGGCAGCAGTTTAAAAAATATCGGCGGCGTATCTTGCGTGAAGTTTCAGGTCGTTTTGTTAACATTTTGTTTTTTCGTTGAATTATTAAGCGTGTAAAAGCGTTTATGCATATTAAAAGTAGGGTGTTAACTTTTTGTCTAAAATATGTCGTGATAACCACATGTTTTACTAATTATGTGTATTATGAGAAAGATTATCATTAGCTCCAGTTTCGGGCATGAAGTTATGGCAGTAGCAATAGCAGAATCCATGAACCTTTCAGTCGTTGTCGTACCTAACAAGGACAACGCTGAAGATTTTCATAAGGAAAGCGAAAACATCTATTTCAAGATGCTGCCGTTCTATTCTAAGTTGGAAACCATTTCTTTTGAAGAGAAGGAAACGGTTCTGGCAGAAAACTGGGACGTAGTTCGCGAGTTGAAGGAAGGTCGTTTTGATGCTTCTTTGTGGGGCAAAATGGCGGCTTCCAAGCTTACTACTTCTTTCGAAAGTCTTCGCCGTTATCAGCAGGTTGAAGGCAAAGTGAACGTTCTGTTAGTGCCTCAGAAGTTGCAAAGTGACGGTGAGTGCGGTGTTACGGCTGCTCAGCAGTCGCTTAACCCGCAAGTTCTTTCTTTCATGAAGGGGACTGCCAACTTGGTGCTCCAACACTTTCACAAAGTAAACGACCTCGCAACGGTCGAAGCTTTGGCGAAAGAGTTTGACCTGTATGTGCCGGGTATGAACGATGAGAATCCGGAAGTGTTCGGAATCCGCGGCGTGGTTCATGCTGAGTATTTCAACATGTACCGCAGTCTTGCCGCTTCGGTAGGTATTGCGGGAACGCATACATGGATTCTTTTGGCGCTCTTTCCGGAGATTCCGCAGATCATTCTGTTTAACAAGAACGGTGTGGAAAACTGGAAAGACATCGAGGCTGCTTATCAGAAGGCGGGTTGCCGCATTTTCTGCATCGGTTTCGACGAGTCAACGGATATGTCCGAGCTGAGCAAAGAGGTGGAAGAGGCTTATAAAAAACTTCTCTGATCTCTGAAAAAATAAGAGAGGGTGCCGGGTAAAACCGGTACTCTCTTTTTTTTGTTTTAAACAGCCGGCAGGAGAATGCTTGCCGGAAAAGCGGATTTCTGTTATAAACGGAGAAGGTGCCGGCGGAAGTTGCGGAGTGCCGCGGCGGTGATGATTTGAGGTTCCGGATTTGCAAAGCAGCAGAGGTCTGAATAAAGGCGGCAAGAGAGAGAAGAAGAAGCCGGCTGGGAAAGGTGCGGTGCCGGCGGTTTGTTTGTACGAAGAGGGGAACGGTCGGCGATTTGTTGGCAAAAAGAGGAACGGCCGGCGGTATGTCCGCACAAAGAGGGGAACGGAAAATGCACGACATCTGGAATCCGTGGCATGGATGCATCAAAAAAAGCGAAGGCTGCGATAATTGTTACATGTATTTTCTCGACCGGCAGAGAAATGCGGACGGCTGCCGTATTTACAAGGTGAAAAACAATTTTGACTATCCGCTGCAAAAAGACAGGAGCGGCGGTTATCGGGTGATGAGCAGCGAACAGCTCAGGGTGTGCATGACGTCCGATTTTTTTCTTGCAGAAGCCGACGGCTGGCGGAATGAAGCCTGGCGAATCATAAAACAGCGGCCGGACGTGGTGTTTTTTCTTCTGACCAAGCGGCCGGAGCGGGCGGCGGACTGTCTGCCGCCCGACTGGGGCGACGGCTGGGAGAACGTTTTTTTCAACGTTACCTGCGAAAATCAAAAGCGGGCGGACGAGCGAATCCCGATTATGTTCAAACTGCCTTTTAAGCACAAGGGGATCATGGCGGCGCCTTTTGTCGGTGCGGTTAGCATCAGGGATTATCTGCCGGCGGGGCAGATTGAACAGGTGATTGCCGGCGGCGAAAATTATGACGGTTCCCGTCCGCTTGAATACGAATGGGTGAAAACGCTTTATGACGAATGCGTTGCTGCCGACGTTACTTTTTGTTTTATCGAAACCGGTACCAATTTTGTCAAGGACGGCAAAACCTGGCATCTGCCGGACAAACGCCGGCAGAGTTATGCGGCCTGGCGTTCGGGGCTGCAATATCAGGGAAAAAAGATAAATTTCCGTTTGCAGAAACCGCAGTTTTCGCTTTTTGCCGGCAGCGAGTCGGAAGTTTACCGCAAGTTTTTCGGCGAACGCTGCCAAACCTGCGGCAGCAGGCTGATTTGCAACGGCTGTTCAAATTGCGGGCAATGCGGTGTCGGAAATGCGACAAAGTGAGGAAGAGGAGAAAACATGTTGGAGGATTTTGTTCGGTGGGTGCGGGATGAAAACGAGAGCATTTGCGACGAAACATTTGAGGGAGAGTTGATAAAAGATGGCGATTTTTCACAAATTGAATTTGAACGGGTGCAATTTGTTAAATGCAGATTTGAGCGCGCGGATTTTGAGCATGCCGCTTTTTATCAATGTAAGTTTGTTAACTGCGATTTTTCCAACAGCGTTTTTGCCGGCAGCTATTGGAAAAAAACGCAGGTCGCCGGCAGCAAAGGCAACGGCGGCCGTTTTGGCGAAAGCTGCTTTAAGGAATGCGGGCTGAGTGAGAGCAGTTTTGACTATGCCGACTTTTCCCGTTCTTCCTGGGAAAGCTGCACGATTGACGGCTGCCGTTTCCGGGAGGCGTTTTGCTCGGAAGCAAAATTGAAAAAAATGAAATTGAAAGAGGTTGATTTCAGCCGGGCGGATTTTTTTAAAACGCCGCTGAAGGGGCTTGATTTTTCCGCTTGCGTGATTGACGGCATCCAGCTTTCCGAGCATTTGAACGAACTTAGGGGGATGAAGATCGGCGCGGAACAGGCACTTGCCCTGGTGCGGCTGCTCGGGGTTGAAACGGTATAGACGGAAAACCGGGAGATTGGCAGGCAAAAAAGCTACCCCCTCGGCGTAATCTGGGGTTCTTCACATACGCCTAATAAGGCTCATCTTGCCAGCCACGCCTGAATAGCGCATCAGATCCCGTCCGAGCGTGGATTACTTGACTCACCATAAATAGGGCTAGTCCATCATTAACCGACTGACCTCCTCGTCTTCTTTTAATTGTTGCCGTATATTCGACCATCTTTTGAGCATTCTTTTCGGTGGTATCAAAATAGTCCCCACGACACCAAAACTGTTTGCCTCTATATTTATATCTTGCCTTTCCCCATTGTTCATATATCAACGGACTGCTTGTCCCTTTGAAACAGCCCATGATTTGAGAGATGGAATATTTTGGCGGTATCTCCGGCAACATGTGAATATGATCCGGACACACTTCGTCCTCTATTATAGGAATTTCCCTGCGATTACATAGTTCCCTCAATACTGAGCCTGTCTCCACGTCGACCGCCATAAAACGCCTTTCTGCAATATTTCGGGGCGACACTGTAACTCCAACTCGTGTGTGATATCGTATTTATGTTCATTTAATAAAACGCCTTTGTTTGGAAATTAACGTAATTGTCAGGAATTACATTCTGACAAAGGAGTTTTATTTCTGTATAGCTGTAAACTCTCTGCCCCTCCGGCCTGGCCGGGGGTTTTCACGATACAAAAAATACCCCGTCGGAACGGGGATTTTCAAAGACTGTCAGTATCCGCCGAAATCTCCGGTGGCGGGGCGTCTTTTGCGGAAAACCCCGGAAGTTCCGGGGTTTTCGAGTTTTTAGAACGCGTAGTTCAAACCGAAGTTGGCCGACACGTTTTCGTAATCGTTGCCAAACAGCCAGCCGAGGTTGCCGAAAACGTTGATACTGTCGTTTATCCGGTAAGAAACGCCGCCCTTGACGCTGCCCAAGGTCATGTCGTCCAGCGTATGAACGGTGTTGAGCCCGCTGACGGCAACTTTGTCGCCGCTGCCGAAAATCTGAACGATACCCGGCTGGAGGTAAAGCTTAGCCTGTTCTTCGTTCAGCGGCAGCGTTTTTTCAAATTTAATTCCGGCTTCCAGTTCAAACTGTGACGCCGTGTCGTAGCTTGCGGTTTTGCCGTAACGGTCGCGGATGTCGTCCCAGCCGATGCGGGTATAACTCAGTCCGGCGCGCGGTTCGATCGCAAAGGAATCGGAGAGCATAAATGCATAACCGGTGCTGAATGCGGCGCCGAACTGGGCGGCGTCGGAATCGGCCTTAACCCCGTCGGCGGTTTTCAGATCCGCGTTCTGGACGCCGGCAAAAACCGTGGTCATCGCCCATAAAGTGCGGTCGGTGTAGCGGTAGTAAAGACCGCCGATATAGCTGTCGATATCTATGTCGCCGGAAGTGTTGACAACATAGAAGTCGTTTTTGCCGTCGAGATCATATTTGCCGTGACGATATGAAACGAAAAGCCCCAAACGATTGTAAGCATCTTGCTGGAGATCGCCGCCGGCTTCAAAGCCGTAAACGTCGGCGTCGAATTTGACCGGCGCGTCGACCGAAGACGAAGCGTAAACCGGCGAAATCCACAGGTTGTATAAAGGTTTGCGGTTGTAGCAGTTGTCATAATAGCCACCGCAGGGGCCGACATAGACCATGGTGGCTGCGGTTTTGTCTTCAATGTTACGAATCATGCTGCGGGTCTGCTCAAAACCGGCGGCAGTCAGTCCCATATAACCGGCAGCTTCGGCAACGACGACCGGTTTTTTGCCGTTTTCTGTTTTTTTGATGTTCATTGTCCATTCAGTGGCGCCGCTTTCCAGCCGTGTGGCTTCCGCTTCCCATTCATAGGCGCTTTTTTCCACGCGCAGGATGTTGAATTTGCCGCTGCCGGGGTTGGCAATTTCGGCAAAACGAATACTTTCTTTGCCGGCCGATTTGGCATAGACGGCGCTGTTCTCAACGCCCGTGTTGTGGGCAACGATGTTAACGGTTCCGTACAGGTTTTCGGCAGAAATTTCGTCGGCGGTTTTCAAAACCGTGTCAACGTCAATGTGCAGTTCGCCGCTGCCGCCGGTCAGGTTTTTGAAGGCGATGCCGTTGTTGAAGCTGCCGTTGTCAAAGTGCAGGGCGCCGCCGTTTAAGGCCAGACTGCTGCCGTTTAGGCGGTCTTCGCGGTCCAGGCGGACATGGGCGCCGCTGATGCTGATCAGTCCCGCGTTGGTCACGGTTTGGTTAAAGTTGACGACGCCGCTGTCGCTGCCGCCGATATTGATCGCGTAACCCTCCGCACCGTCAATGCCGTCGTTAAAGGTGATGGTTCCGCCGTTGGCGGTCAGATTCAGTGAGGAATCGGCGCTTGCCATGTAAATGGCGTTGGATATGCCGTCAGCCGTGTTGCCGCTGAATTCTGACAACTTTCCTTTGTCCGCAAATACATTGACGGCACCTTCCGACCAAACGGCTCCGCCGGCAGTTGTTGCGGTGTTGTTTTTGAAACTGGTGTTGTGAATATTCAATTCGCCGGAATTTTTGATAAAACCACCGTTTTCGGAAGAGAACCCTTCAACCGAGGCGGTGTTTTCAATTGTTACTTTTTGGCCGGCGGTTGTGCTCATTCCGGCATAGGAAGAAGTGCCGTCTTCTTTGATACCGCTCAAGATTTTGTCGTTGCCGTTAATGGTCAACGCTGCGTTTTCACCGCCTTTGAGTTCGCCCAGATCGCCGAAAACGTTGCGTTCGTCTGCCAGAGAATAGGATTTGGTAACGATGCTTTCGTCACTGACAGCCGCATTCAGGCCTTTTAGCATAGATTCAACCGTATCGGTGCTGAGTACCCCGGTCGTATTGCTTTTGAATGTATATTTGTAATTTGCAGTATAAGCAGCAAAGCTGTCCAAATTGGCAAACTGCGGTGCGATTCCGCCGGTGAAAACGACAATGTCCTGTTTGCCGTCATTGAGAATGTTAATGTTATTCAAGCTGATTTTGGAGTCGGCGGCCACGGATTGAGCGCTGATTTGATCCGATTGACCGCTGGCAAGGTCGGCGTCGATTTTCAGTCCGGTGCCGATAGTTGAGGAAAAAGCGCCGACTTCTACTGTTTGCAAAGTATCGTTTTGCAGGTCGAGGACACCACTGTTGATAGTCAGGTCAACACCGCGTAAGTCGGCTGTGCCATATTGAGACGTACCGAGTGCCAATGTAACTTTTTCCGAAATGATGGAGTCCGCGTTGGCAATTTTGTTGTTAAAGGCAACGATTCCGGTATCGTCCCCGCTGATCGTTACATTATAACCGGCTATGCCGTCGATACCGTCGTCAAATATGATTTTGCCGTTCGTTGTGGCTTCAAGCTCTAAAATACGGTCTACTTTTTTATTTTCATCTCTGGCCATGTAAATGGCGTTTGATATGTTGCCGGCTTTATTGCCGCTGAATCTGGAAACGCCGCCCTCTTGTGCTTTGATCGTTAAGGTGCCGTTGCCTTGGTATATGGCGCCGCCTTGGGTAGTGGTGCCGATAGTCTGGTTGTCGGTGAAAGATGTATTGATGATTTCTTTCACCACGCCAATATCTCCGGGGGTACTGGCATTATATATGGCACCGCCCAGCGCTTTGTATGCCTGAGCGATATTGCCGCTAAAGCTGCTGTTTTCTATTTTGCCGATTGTACCGTTGTTATAGATGGCGCCGCCGGTGGCTTCATAATATTGGTTGCCCTCATAACCTTTGGCTGTGTTGCCGGTAAAAACGGTTTGTGAAATGGAATTGATATTTTTTTTGCTGAAAATAACGCCGCCGGCAGCATTGGCTTTGTCACTTTCGGCACGGTTCTTTTCGTAAGTGCCGTCGAGAGCAGTGATCGTGCCCTGGTTCAGGTAGAGAACACCGCCGTGGGCATCTGAATTATCGGCATAAGCGACGTTTTCTTTAAAAATGCCGCCGATTTTATCAGTTACTGTTGAAGACAGACCTCCCAACCAGATAACGCCGCCGTGGACAAAACCGCCTTTCAGAGACGGGCGCTCCGAGCGGTTGCCGATAAACTCGCCCTCAATCTTGGTGATGTGTCCTTCGTCACTGGTGATAAGCCCGCCGTTGCCGTGATAACTTTCATTGACACTGGCAATGTTGTTACTGAAATGACCGGTAATCGACATGGTGCCTTTAGAATTGTTGATCAGAGAGCCGTTAGGCGTATAGGCGTTGCTGGCATACGAAGGAGTTATATTATTTTGCTCTACGGTAACGTTTTCTAAAACCAGATGGCCGTCTTCGCCGTTATTGATGATCAATCCGTTGGCGGAAACACCGCTGAAGCCGGTAAAAGAGGTGTTGGAAATTGTTAATCGTTCACCTTGCCCGATATCAAAGCCGCTGTCAGCGCTGCCGTTTATTTTATACTGATCGGTGCCGTCTATTGTGACATTGCCTTTGAGATCCACGCGTTGGGGCAGGGTAATATCGTTTCCCAATTCTATGGAAATGCTGCCGTCTGCCGGGTTTTTGTCAATGATTTCCAGCAGTTTATCGCCGCTTAAAACAACTTCCGCCCGAGCCGGAACGGAAGTGAGACAGGACAATGACAGCAATAGGGTGTATCTGGTTATTTTGTTCATGTTGTTTCCTCAAGTTCAATTTTTGCATAATCTATCAGTTTTATTTTTTTTGTCAAATCGGTTGTTGTGTTTTTCCTTTCGGAAAAAGACAAAGCCGGTTGATAAATTTGCCGTCGGAGATTATGCTCATAATTATGCGGACGCACGTCGGACAGAAAGGAGAAACGGATGACGGACAAAAACGAGAGCGGTTGGGGAAAAAGATTTTTCCGGTGGGTACTGATGTCGCCGGTGACGTTTGTTTTCGGCGCATTAATGCTTTATTACGGATTTCGCGCTTACGTTTTGGAAGCGGATCCCTGGCGCAGCAAGGTGATTATGATCGGGCTTGCCGTGTTGTGGGTGTTGTGGCTGGTTTTTAAAAACCTGATCAAATTTTTGCTGCTGGCCGCCGTGGCCGCTGCCATCTTTTACGGCTATTACCGTTATGAAAACCGCAATGAAATTGCCTGCAGGGAGCGGGGCGGAGTCTGGGACGGGGAAAAAGGCGTTTGCGGGGACAAAACCGGCTGGACGGAAAAACTGGAGGGGTTGTGGAAACGGTTTACCGACGGGAAAGAGGATGAAGAAAAAGAAACGGCCGGCGGCAAAGAAAAATAAAAGTCTGGCTTTTTGCCGGCGGTGCGCTATATTAGCCACAGTACAACGTGCGGAGTAAAGAAATGAAACTGGTGAACAAAATTGTATTTTTAATGACAGAGGCCGGAAACAAATGGTTTCACCGGAGCGCCGGTAAGCTGATCAGCGTCAGGGCTGCCAAAAATATTCAGAAAAGGGCGTATGAAAACAGTTTTTGCAGTCCGGACGAAAGCTGTACGCCGGCTTATCGGGAGATTGCACTGCAGCTTGAAGACAGGAACGAACAGGTTTTTCGTGCCGCCGTTTACAATTTGTATAAAATTGCCGCGGTTTCCCGCCGTTGTCGGCCGGAGATTCTGGAATTGCTGGTTAACAAGGCGGAAAATCTGCAATTCGGAGCGGAAATGCACAGTTATATGTATGACAAGATTTCCCGTTTGAAAGAGATGTGAAAAATTGCCGTTTTAATACGCCGTTTTCGTTGTGATTCAACGGAAACGGCGTTTTTTTAGCCTGTCGCGAAAAAAGGTACGATAAAAAGCGGCAAAAATCAAGATGAAAAATCGAGGGTTAGCGGGGCAAAATTCTATAACTATTTATCGTACAATATT
>CABUBU010000023.1 GCA_902489795.1 uncultured Azospirillum sp. | reverse complement strand
AAACCGGGGATATAATCTCAGTTATTGATTAAAGAGTCAATAGCCGAGTTACAGCCTTTATATCCAAGACTGCTTGAGCGAAAATCAGACGAACGCGAATTCGTCCGGGCTACCTCCAGCCCTCCGATACCTGTTCCAACAGGTATTGCTTTGATAATAATATGAAATTGTTTTGATTTTCTTTGTTAAACCCAATTCGGTTTAATTCTAAAACAGGTTTATTTAAATGTCCAGTACATTTTTTAGGAAAAATTATATGACCAAGTCCTTGTATACCGACGAATACGTTTATTTTCGCAAGTTATTGCGCCGGGCAAGAGAAGCTGCCGGTCTTACGCAAACCGAACTTGCCGGAAGGTTAAACAAACCTCAATCATACATCTACAAAAATGAAAGCGGCGAAAGACGCGTCGATATCACGGAATATTTGGATATTATGTATGCTTTGGACAAAGATCCTCATGAAATTCTGGATGAGTTGTGTAAAATGTATAAATGAGAATTTGTCTTACACAATGCCGCGTAAAACATTGATAAATTTTTCAATGCGTTTTATAGTTGTTTTATGAACAAGAGAGAAGCCAAAATAATCAGTGACAAAGTTGTTTCCGCCTTAATTGAGAGGCAGAAAGCTGTCTGCATGACCAATTATCAAATTGCCAAGAAAACCGGTTTGAGCGAAAGCACACTGTCGTATATTAAAGATTTTAAGCAAACCCCGCAATTAATGACTTTAATTCTGATGGCGGATGCGATTGATGTTTCGCTTGCCGAGGTTTTCCGGGAAGTGGAGAGTAATAATAAAGAGTTTTACGAATAGACTTTAATTCTTTAATAGTAAGAACATGAAAACACGGGAAACAAACAGCGTTGTCAACAACGTCATCATTGCTTTTAAAGATCATTGCCGGCTAAAGAAGATTACGCCGTACCGTTTGTCTTTGATGGCAGACGTGAGTAAAAGCTCAATTTCAAAAATCGGAAATTTTGAACAAAGTCCGACTTTTTCCATGATGATAAAATTGTCGGTTGCGGCGGAGTTTGATTTGCCGCAGGTACTTTCCCAAAATTATCCTTATCCGGAATCCGAACTTGTGCGGAACGAGTTGTTGGGTAAAGATCCTCTGTTTTATTCCGCCGTTAACGAACTTAAAAAACTTTCCCCTCAGCAATTGAAGCTTGCCCGTAAAATACTTGCCGACATTGCGGAAGAAAATTTATAATGCCGGTGCTGGTCTTCGAGGCAGTATGCGGTAAAAAAAGAAAAACTGATTTTGAATATGTTTTATAAAAAACCCCGGATGACTCCGGGGTTTTGTTGCAACCGGAAGAACGGCTATTTTTTAATGTAATTCAGTGCCGTTTCGGTAAAGCCCTTGATGGTTTCCGCGCTTTGTTTCAGCTTGGCATGTTCTTCTTCGCTGAAGGTCGGATACAGGCGGTTGTGAATGCCGCGTTTGCCGATGACGCAGGGCATGGACATGCAGATGTCTTTTACGCCTTCGACTTCATGGTGAAGGGCGGATACGTTCAAAATGGCGTATTCGTTGCTGTCAATCGCCTGGCAGATGCGGCACAGGGCGCCGGCAATGCCGAACGTGGTGGAACCTTTGCCGTCGATAATCTTGTAGGCAGCGTTGCGGACGTTGTCGTCGATGTCGTTTTTGACTTCTTCCGTCAGCGGGCGGTTGAGGTCTTTTGACAGCTGTTCAAGCTGAACGGTGCCGGCCACGGCGTTGGACCAGATCAGCACTTCGCTGTCGCCGTGTTCACCCAAAACGTTGGCGTGCAGCGATTTCGGCGAAACGCCGAGATGGTAGCCGAGCAGAGTGCGGAAGCGGGCGGTGTCAAGCACGGTGCCGCTGCCGAAAACCCGGTTTTCGGGGAAACCGGAGAGTTTGATGGCGACCGAGGTCATGACGTCCATCGGATTGGAGGCGATTACCAGAATGGCGTTCGGCGCATGTTCCGCCAGCTGGGGGATGATGCTTTCAAAGATTTTGACGTTGGTGGCCAGAAGGTCGTTGCGGGTTTCGCCGGGTTTCTGGTTGGCGCCGGCGGTAATGATGACGACGTCGGTGTTTTCCAGATCTTTATAAGTGCCGGCTTTGATTTTGTTGGCATAGGCAAAAGGCGTTGCGTGGGCGATGTCTTCGGCTTCCGCTTTTGCTCTTTTGACGTTTTGGTCGATCAGGACCACTTTGCGCGCAACCCCGCGCATGATGAGGGCAAAAGCCGCGGTACTGCCGACCCCGCCGGCGCCGATGATTCCGATGTTTAGCATTTTTTCGTCTCCTTAGAAAATATCATTATTTTAGGTATTATTTCGTTCATAAATGTAGGGGCTGCCCCGGGTAAAAGCAAGTGAAAATCGTAAAAATCTTTTATAATATCCGTCTGCGCGGAAAATAGGATGGCCGCGGCTATTCTTCAATCAGCGTTTCTTCGTCGCCGGCGGTAATTTCCGGGTGTTCTTCTTTGAATTCGCCGTTGTTCTCGTCTTCGGCATTATCCGCTTTTTCCTCGGCCGGCGGCGGAACGGCTCCGGGGATGAGGGTTTCGTCGGCGGCGGTGTTTGCAAAAAGGCCGGTCGTTTCCTGCTTATAGTTGTGAAGGCGGACGGTAACGAGGACGGTTACCACAAGCAAAACGGTGAAAAAAATCTTTTGCATTTTGAAAATCCTCCTTGAAAAACAGACGCCTCCTTCAACCGAATAGTTAAGCATGAGGAAGCCGGTTGTCAAGAAGAGAACCGATTTATACACTTTTAAATCCGCCCGCAAGGCAAGAAAAACCAACCATTTTGACGGCAGGTAGACCAAAAGAGAGGGAAAATCATGAAAATAATGCTTGTCAATTAATATAAAACTGTGCTAACAAGGCAGCACGGGTGATTAAAATGTTGTACCCAATAACTTTATTGTTTTAATATTTTTTGAGGTTTATCAAATGACTGATACAGCTAATCGCGTTAAGAAGATTGTTGCAGAACATCTCGGCGTAGAAGAATCAAAAGTAACCGATACCGCCAGCTTCATTGACGATCTGGGCGCAGACAGCCTGGACACTGTTGAGCTGGTTATGGCTTTCGAAGAAGAATTCGGTTGTGAAATCCCGGATGAAGCTGCCGAAAAAATCCTGACCGTTAAGGACGCTATTGATTATCTGAACAAAAACGCTTAAATCTTTTAAGCTGCCGATGACTAAACTCGCTTGACATAAAGCGAGTTTTTTCATATAAAAATTAGCTGAAATACCAATTTAATTTTAAGGAAATTCGATGAGAAGAGTAGTTGTAACCGGAATGGGAATGCTGTCTCCTTTTGGCAGAGGCGTTGACTATAACTGGGAAAACATTGTTGCCGGAAAGTCGGCAATCAGAAGAATTGATGAAGATCTTGAATTGTATGATGTACCGGTCAAAATTGCCGGCAAGGTGCCGACGGGAAAAGAAGCGCACCAGTTTGATCCGGATACGGTGATGGAGCCGAAGGAACAGCGCCGGGTTGACAAGTTTATTCTGTTCGGTATGGCTGCCGGCATTGATGCCATGGAAGACAGCGGCTGGAAGCCGGAAAGCGAAGAAGAACAGTATCGCGCCGGCGTGATGATGGGGTCTGGAATCGGCGGTTTGCAGACGATTTATGAAACTTCTGTCATCATCAATGAAAACAAAAGCTCTCACCGGGTTTCTCCGTTCTTCATTCCTTCCTGCCTGATCAACATGATCTCCGGCAACCTGTCAATCCGTTTCGGTTTGAAAGGTCCTAACCACGCCTGCGTTACCGCCTGCTCGACAGGCACCCATGCCATCGGCGATGCTGCGGCGATGATTGCCCGCGGCGATGCCGACCTGATGTTGGCCGGCGGCGCAGAGTCTGCGGTCAATATTCTGGGGTTGGCCGGTTTTGCCCGGATGAAGGCGGTTACTGCCGATTTCAACGATTGTCCGGAAAAGGCTTCCCGTCCGTGGGACAAGGCCCGCAGCGGTTTTGTCATGGGCGAGGGCGCGGGTGCTCTGGTGCTGGAAGAATATGAACATGCCAAAGCCCGCGGCGCAAAAATTTATGCCGAAGTCGTCGGCTACGGCATGAGCGGCGACGCTTATCACATTACCGCGCCTTCCGGCGACGGCGCCTACCGCGCAATGAAAATGGCGGCCGACCATGCGGCCGAGCACGGGGTGGCGCTTTCTGACATTGGTTATATCAATGCGCACGGAACTTCTACGCCCGCCGGCGACGTCGGCGAAGCGCTGGCAGTCAAACGTTTGTTCGGCGAAAACATGAAAAGCGTTTCAATGTCTTCGACCAAGTCGGCAATCGGCCATCTGCTGGGTGCGGCCGGTGCGGTCGAGGCGGTTCTGACGATCAAGGCGCTGTGCGAACAGACTTGTCCGCCGACCCTCAATCTGGAAGATCCTGCAGATGAGGTTGCCGATTTTGATCTGGTGCCGTTCAAAGCCAAAAAGAAAGAGATCAAAGCCGCGATGTCCAATTCGTTTGGCTTCGGCGGAACCAACTCGTCGGTCGTATTCAAGAAAATCGACGATTAAAAAATGACCTGGTTAAAGGGACTTGCAGCGGCGGGGACGGTTGTCGCCGCGGCGGCCGGGATGATGTTTTTTCATCTGCTCAACTTGCCGAACGAGCGCGGCACGGAAGTGCAGCTGCTGATTGAAAAAGGTGCAGGATCCCGCCGGGTAGCCGAACAACTGACGGAAGCGGGGGTAATTTCATATCCGCTTCTGTTTCGTCTGGCGGCAAGGGTAAGCGGATTGGACAAAGACCTGAAGGCGGGGGAATATGTTTTTCTGCCGGGCATTTCAATGCGCGAAGTTCTGGCGATTATCAGCCGCGGCGAGGTTCACTATCGCCGGCTGACACTGCCGGAAGGCCTGACAACCGTGCGGATGCTGGAACTGATCAGGGCGGAGCCGAATCTGACAGGAGAGATTACCGAAACTGCGGGAGAAGGCGAACTGCTGCCGGAAACTTACAGCTACGTTAAGGGCGACAGCCGCGACGGTATTGTCCGGCGCGCACGTCTGGCAATGGAAAAAACGCTTGAGGATGCCTGGCGGCAGAACCGGCGGAAGGTTTTGAAAAACCGGCGGCAGCTGCTGACGCTGGCTTCCATCATCGAAAAGGAAACCGGAGTGCCGGAGGAGCGGGTCGACGTGGCGGCGGTTTTTATCAACCGGCTGGAAACGGGAATGAAACTGCAGACCGATCCGACGGTGATCTATGCGCTGACCAAAGGGAAAAAAGACCTCGGCCGGCCGCTTTTTCGCAAGGATTTAAGCGTCGAGAGCCCTTACAATACCTACAAATATTACGGACTGCCGCCGGGGCCGATCTGCAATCCCGGCCGGGAAGCGATTTTTGCCGCCGTTCAGCCGAGCGATGCCGATTATCTTTATTTTGTCGCCTCGGGTACGGGCGGACATCGTTTTGCCCGCAGTTTGAAAGAGCATAACCGAAATGTCAGCCTTTACAAAAAGGCGATGAAGAAAAAATAACTTGTCAAAGGCCGTGAAAAAAGAGTAACATAAAAAGGATTTTTCATTATTAATTACTCACAGCCTATGAATATTATTGATTTCATTGCCGAAACGGCTCGTTTTTTTGCAGGTTTCAACCGTGTGAGAATCCCCGTAACGGCGTATGGAGGCGGTAAATTCCGTTCCCGCCTTGAAAGAGGTTGTCCGCGAAAGGCAAAAACGGCCGGAAAGCGAAAAGTTCTTTATTCCCGCCGTCTGACCCGCTCTTTGGAAAATTATGCCAAAGATTAGCCGGCAGATGCGGATGATGGTTGAAAAAGCGCCCGTAAAACGGCGCTTTTTTGCATATGCGGCCGGGATCAAACCGGGGAAAAGCGGCCGATATTTGCAGGGTCGACGGAGATATTGACGAAAAATGCAAAAAAGTGTATAACCAAATGTCTAAAAAGTATATTTAATTAATTATTAACCTGTTTACCGGACTGTTGCAGTTGTCGGTGAACCCTAAAACATATGTAAAATGAAGAAAGATTTACTGTTCTGGTGCATTGCCGCTTTTTTTACGGCAATGTTGTGTGCGTGCGGAAACAAGAGTGACAACAAACGGGAAATACCGGATGCCGGAGATTCCTTTGAGGTTAAAGACGGATGTTCCGTTTCGGCCGAGGGAGTCGAGGTGTTTAAGCAAAACGGTTTGTTCGGAGTCAAAAATTCGTCCGGAGAAATTATCCTGACGCCGCAATACGGCAAGGTCGTCCATTACGGAGTTTCCGAAGTTTGTGACGACGAGTTTGCCTTTTGGCTGCCGGAAAACGTTTCGGTTTACGAATCCGTTCCCGATGCCGAATTGTTTTGCGACCGTTTGAACCTGGTTTTGCGTAAAGACACGTTAAGCGGCATTTTTTCCAAAGACGGACGTGAACTGCTGCCGGTTAAATATCCGGAAATTTATGCCATGTCGGCAGCCGGAAGTTACGCGGTGGTGGAAAACGGCGACTGTCTTTCGGTTTGGAAGGACGGGCGTTTCATCTTAAACGGCTGCGAAAGCGGCTTTTACGGCACCGATCTGGAAAAAAAGCGGTATGTCTTTGCCGACCGGTTTGGAAAACGCTGGGACTTTTATGATTTTGAGGGCAAGAACCATCAGCGGCTGACGTTAAAAGAGGCGCCGCTCGGGGTCTGTCTGCCTCAGTTTCTGGAACCCGGCCGTTTCCTTGTCGACAATTGCATTGTCAATGCCCGCGGCGGCAAACTGGCGGAATTTCCCGAGTGGACGGAAGTCTGCGGAAACTTTCTGCTGGTTCCCGGCAGCGACGGAAAGTATGATGTTTTCTTCAACGACGGTAAGAAACTGACCGAAGGAGTCGATATGGCATATATGTTGGTAACGGAGAACACGCCTCACTTGCCGACGGGAGACATTGTCATTGAAGAAAACGGCAGTTTTAAACTGTATGACCGTAACGGAAAGTTCGCGAACAATGTTCCAGGGGTGGTGCCTGTGTGGGTATTTGCCGAACTGAGCGCTGCCGAACATGAAGGGAAAGTTCCCGTATATTCCGATTACGAATAAGTCAACGGTTTGTCGGATAAAAAAGCCGGTATGTTTTTTAACATACCGGCTTTTTTGGGGCTGTTTACCAGGCGTAGTTCAGACCCAGGCCGACGGTGGTCGCGTCATAGTCCGAACCGAACGTATAATTCGCCCAGCCGTAAGCCGAAAGCTGATCGGTGAAGCCGTAGCGTCCGCCAAGCTCAATCCGGCCCAGCGTTTCGTCGTCAAGCGTGTTTACTTTGCCCAAACCGGTGATGTTGACTTCGTCGCCGTCGACAAGCGTCTGAACAACGCTCGGTTTGACGTAAACGTTGGCATAACCTTCGTCAAGACGGAACGTTTTTGTCAGCTTAACACCCGCTTTCAGTTCAACCTGTCTGAGGTCGTTATATTCCGCCTTCTTGCCCACTCTGTCGGTGGCGTCGTCATAGTTGACCTGCGTATAGAACACGCCCAGACTCGGCGTCAGGTAAACCGTGTCCGTCAGATTGTAGTCGTAACCGGCCTCCAAGCTTGCGCCGAACTCAACCCCGTCGGTGTCGGATTTGACCCCGTCATCGGTCTTGATGTCGGCTTGCTGGATGCCGCCGTACAAGGTGGCAAACGCATACCAGTTGTTCCGGTCGTAGCGGTAATACAGACCGGCCAGATAAGAATCGATGTCGATTTCCGAACCGACGGTCGAGTAGTAATGCTTACCGTCGCCGTTCATGTCGTAGTTACCCTTGCGGTAAGACACAAACAGACCGAGTTTGTTGTTCAAGTCATGCTGCAAATCGCCGCCGGCTTCAATGCCCCAGACGTCGGCGTCAATCTCGGTCGGAGATTTGATGGAGAGCGAAGTGTAAACCGGATTAACCCAGAGGTTATGGAAAGCTTCGCCGTTCCAGTAATAATCATAGAAACCGCAGCCCGGACAATACAGACGATTGTCGGTCACCTTGTTCATGACGTTATAGATCAGGTTTGAGTTCTGGGCGATTGCCGCGGACGGCAGCGATTGCGAACCGATCACTTCCGGCGCAACCTCTGCCTTGCCGCCGGGAGCGGGCATCGGGTGCGGAGCCGGTTTGACATCGGGAGACTGTTCCGCGCAATCCTCTGTATAATCGCTGTTTTGGCTGTTCATGGCCAGTCCCCAGGTTTTGTCCGCGGCATTATATTCGACGTTCCACATATAAGGACTGCCGACGACGCGGAAAATGGAGAAGGAATTTTCGTTTCCTTTGGTGTCGTTAGGGGCAGAGGCGAAAACAATACTTTCCTCGCCGCGGATGTCTTTGTAATTGAGCGTATTGACGATTACTTTTGTCGTGCCGATAACGTCGCCGCCGATATTGAGTATTCCGCTTTGTCCGTTGGCTGCGTCAACGTCCAGCCGCAGATAAGGATTGTTAACGGCAATATAATCGTGCGTGATGTTTACGGAAGCGTTTTTCCCGAGTACAACCTGAGTGGTGTCAACCTTAAAATCGTAAACGTTGTTGACCCGGCTGTTGAAAATGACGCTGTTCGTCGTGCATTGCGGACAAACGTCGCCGGTGATGTTTATGTCGTAGGCATAACCATCATATTCGATTTGGTTTGAAACGGCTTTGCCGCCGTCGATTTCATCGTCGAAAACGATTTTTCCTCCGTTGCGCACATCCAGGTTGAGGTTCAGGCGGGCTTCGTCCGTTCCCTGCATCCAGACGGCGTTGTTTATCTTGCCGCGGCTGTCTTCGGTATAGTTTCCGCGGAACAGGGTTTCCGTTCCGTCGGCGGAGATTGTGAGATCGTTGGCGGAATAGACGGCACCGCCCAACGCCGGATGTGAAGCGGATTCTGTTTTGGCATAGTTGCCGATGAAGCGGCCGCTCAAATCACCAATGATGCCGATGGCGTTATAAATAGCACCGCCCATGGCTTTGGCTGATGTTGACAGGCTGTAGTTTCCTGCAAATTCGCCGTTGATGCTGCCGATCTGTACCGGTTCGGACGATTCAAGAGGAGGGGGCAGCAGAGAATCTGCCTGTTCCTTTACCCAGCCGCCGTAGTTGGCGATTGCGCCACCGGCGGTTCTGCCGTTTGAACGGGTATAATTGCCGATGAAGTATCCGTTTATCGTATCAATGTAGGCCTTTTTTTTACGGGCAGAGGCATTGATTATGGCTCCGCCGAGGGCCCCGCCGCTTTCCGACAAAACGTAATTACCGACAAAGATGCCGTTGATACTGCCGATGCGGCTGGCTGCGTTAAAAAAAGTGGCTGCTCCGTGAAAGCCGTTTGAGATGGCGCCGCCGACATTAATGTTAGTTTGGGAATAGACTGAATTGTTGACGAAAACGCCGTTTACGTTTTCGATTATTGCAATGCCGGCATTGGCATAGTTTCTGAGTGCTCCGCCAAATGCATTATCATAAGAAGAGTTGCTGCTGGTGTGACGGTTGCCGATAAAGTTTCCGCTGACGCTGCCGACTCTCATGTCGTTGTTTGAGTAATTATAAACGGCGTAGCTTTGAAGGTTGACAAAGGTGTCGTTTATATCCCGTATCTCTTCGGGTTTGTCATTGAAGCTAATGGCATTGTCCGTCGCGGTTATTTCACGGTCGTCGTATGTGACCCGGTAATCTTTGTCGATATTGTATCCGTCGGCCGTAACGATGGCGTCACCGTTTATTTTGGCTTTACCGTTCAAGCCGATGGCGTAGTTTTTACCGTCGACATTTATTACCCAGCCGCCCACCGGCTGCTTGGTTTCGGTATATGTCAGTTCCGCACAGGCGTTTCCCGCTAAGAAAATGCCTGTCGATAACGTTATAAACACGTTTGCTTTTGTAGTCATAGTTTTTAGTCCTCGAATAATTTTAACGATCGTTTTTTTACCTCTTTTCTTTTTTGGCGGCGGCGTTTTCCAACAGTTTGAAGGTCAACAAATTTTCTTGCTTTCGGGAGAAAAAAGCTATACCATTTTCCCGTAACAAAAAAGCGATCCTTTTTTTGTTACGCAAAAAAGGATCGCACAAGTTTTTGTTTTTTCACGAAAATGTCTTGTGTTCAGGCTTGGCCGAGTGTTTCCAGCAGCATCGGATAAAGCGCCTGCCGGGGTTCCATGCCCTTGGTCAGGACAACGTTGAAAACCGGATACATGCGCTCGCATTCTTTTACCGCAATGTCCATCACGTGAGTCAGCTGGATTGAGAAATCTTTGTTGTCCGGGTTGTAGAACAGAGAATAGCGGAAAACCGGCATTTTCTGTTCGGTCCAATAGGAAAAGTGACCGACCCAGAGGTCGTCGTTGATCAATGCCAGCAGTTCAAAAATCTTGTTGTGGTCCTTTTGCTGGTCTTCGATATTGATCAGGCAGGAAACATGCAGACAGTGCATTGATTCTTCCCATGAGAAAAACAGCAGCATCTCGTTCCAGCGGCCTTTTATCTCGACGACCACTTCGTTTCGGCTGCGTCTTTCCAGCTCGTAAGCCTGGCGGTTGAGGATGTGCTCGACCACGTCGATCGGATTGCTGGCAGTCTCTTGGGATTCGGCCGGATTCATTACAGATTTCTCCATTAAAAAATACAAAACACCCGGGTTTTGTTTGCTCTTTAATAATTAGCATTATCGAGTCGTAAATGACAATCGGTGTCAAAAAGTTTTCCACCTGATTTATTTTCTTTATTTTAAAACGATGAAAATGTTTATTAAAAACAATATGTTGATTTTGCTGAGGCGAAAAATGTTTTTTTAGGTGTGGATATATTGAAGAAAATTAATATACTCTTTACCGGTTGAAAAGGAAAACGGCGCTGCCGCCGTTGTTTTTTTAGGAGTTAAGATGACAGGATTAGCTTTTCCCGATGTTTCCCCGGTTATGTTTTCAATCGGCGGTTTTGCCGTGCGCTGGTATTCGATGGCCTATCTGGCCGGGATCGTTCTGGCCTGGGTGTGGCTGTTGAGAGATGTGAAAAAATATCGGCTGGACTTTGACAAACCGGCGATCGAAGACGTGGTTTTTTATGTAACGATCGGGATCATTGCCGGCGGCCGTCTCGGCTATGCCCTGTTTTACGGCGGTTCGGCCTTTTGGCGGGAGCCCTGGCAGATTTTGGCTATCTGGCACGGCGGTATGTCTTTTCACGGCGGCGCGGCGGGGGCGGTTTGCGGCCTCTGGTATGCGGCGTATAAGCATAAACTCGATTTTTGGCAGCTGACTGACATGGCCGCGCTTTATGCGCCGATCGGATTGTTTCTCGGTCGGCTGGCCAATTTCGTCAACGACGAGCTGTGGGGACGGGTGAGCGAGGTGCCGTGGGCGGTGCGTTTCCCTTCCGGAGGGTATCTGCCGCGTCATCCCTCACAGCTCTACGAGGCTTTTTGCGAAGGGCTGCTGATGCTTTTGATCCTTAATTGCCTGTGGCGTTTCTGCCCCGTCGTACGCAAACGCAAAGGAACGGTTTCCGCCCTGTTTGTGGTTTTGTATGCGGTTTTCCGCATTGTTCTTGAAAATTTCCGTCAGCCGGATGCGCAGCTCGGGTTTTATTTCGGTTTTGTCACCATGGGGCAAATGCTCTCGTTGCCGCTTCTTGTTTTTGGCGGCTGGCTGTTTTGGCGCCGTTTCGTTAAGCCTGAGAAGTGATGTTCTGGGTAAATTTGTAGGTCTTTTGCAAAATTTTGCGGGCGCGCATGAAGACCTCGAAAACGTCGGCGTCGCTGCGTTTCTTGTCGGCCACGCTGCAGGAAACGGTCAGTTTCAGCGCCTTCTTGCGGCCGCTTAAAAGAAATTCGGAAGCGGCGACGGTGCGGCGGATGTTGTCGATGCGGGCAAACGATGCGCCTTTTTCTGCCGCCGGGAAGATGACGATGAATTCGTCGGCGCCGCAGCGGTAAACATGGGCATCGGGTTCCAGTTCGCAGATCTTTTTTGCGATCATGACGACGATTTCGTCGATCCCGGACTTTTTGAAAATCTGAGCCAGGTGCTTGTAGTCGTCGATACAGACGATGCCCAGGCCGTATTTTAAGGGCAGCGAAGCCTGTGCGCGGATGAAGGAGTTGCCGTTGTCAAGCCCGGTGACGACGTCTTTGCGCGCGGCATAGAGAAGCGAGTGGATAATGCCGCAGAGAACCGTCAGCGCGGCGGTGAAAAAGAAGAGGGCAAGCGGCGAAGGGCGGTCGGAAAGGTAAAAACCGAGCATGACGCTGACAGTGGCGAAAAAAAGCGAAGTGGTAAGTATTTCGTCGCGGATCGAAGAATGAACCAGCATAATGATAAGAACAGACAGGAACAACGCCAGGCCGAAAGTCTGCAAGCCGCAGCCGTTGCAGAAAAAGGCGCTGAAGTCGAGGCCGATTCGATAACGCCCGAGCTGCTCGCCGAGGGCAAGCGCGGCAAAGACGACGATGAGGAAATTGACGGTATCAAAGGAAAACAGCGGCCGGTTGGGCAGAAAATAGAAAAACAGGAAACAGACTGCGGTGAGAAAACAGAGGTTGTAATAGTCCGCGGTCAGGTTATAGATAATGCCGTGGGCAAATTTGAGGTAGTTTATCAGGCAGTAGGCAATCAGCAGAACGAGGACGAAAAACAGCGGCCGGTTGCGGTTGAAATAAATCAGAATGCCCGCCGAAGCCGCGCAGGACAGGAAAAAACCGAGGTGAAGAAAACGCAGCGCCTCTTCGCCGAACGGCGCCAGCATGAAATAGGCTCCGAGCGCCGTGCCCAGCAGCATAACCGGTAGCAGCGAATTTTTCATCAGCGGCAGAATCTGTTTCAAATATCCGGCGTATTTTTTCCACACTTTGTTTTCTCCTCAATGCGGAGAAATTTTAACACTCAAGCGTTTAAATTTTGTTTACGCATTTTAAAATCGAGCTGTCGCCGTAAGAATAAAAACGGTAACGTTGCTCAATCGCGTGACGGTAGGCCGCTTTCATCCTTTCGGTGCCGGCAACCGCGCAGATCAGCATGAACAAAGTCGACTTCGGCAGGTGGAAGTTGGTGATGAGCATGTCGATTGCGCGGAACTTGTATCCGGGCGTGATGAAAATGCCGGTGTCGCCGGCAAAAGGATGCAGTACGCCCTGTTCGTCGGCCGCGGTTTCCAGCAGCCGGAGGGAGGTGGTGCCGACGGCGATGATTCTTCTTCCTTCGGCCTTGGCTCGGTTTACGGCATCACAGGCTTCGGGCGAAATTTCGCAGTATTCGGTGTGCATTTTATGGTCTTTGGTGTCGGCGGTTTTGACCGGCAGGAAGGTGCCGGCGCCGACATGGAGGGTAACAAACACTTTTTCCACCCCTTTTTCTTCCAGTGCCCGGAACACGCGGTCGGTAAAATGCAGACCGGCGGTAGGCGCGGCAACGGCGCCTTCAAAACGGGCATAAATGGTCTGGTAGTTTTCCCTGTCGTTGTATTTGTCCCAGATTCCTCCTTGTGCCGGTTTGTCGCGTTTGATGTAGGGCGGCAGCGGCATCAGTCCGTATTTTTGCAGATCGGAGGCCAGCTGTTCGGGCGGGCAGTCAAAGGCGATCAGAACGCCGTCGTCTTCCTTTTTCTCAATGACGGAGGCGGTAAAGCCGCTTTCTTCCGGAGTAATGTCGTCGGTGTAAAAGCGGACGGTGTCGCCCGGGTGCAGGCGTTTGGCGTTTTTGACGAACGACCACCAGCGGATGCCGTCAACCGGCCGGTAGAGCGTCACTTCCACTCTGGCATCGCCGCGGGCGCCGTAAAGGCGAGCGGGAATAACCTTGGTGTCGTTGAAAACCAGCACGTCGCCTTTGCGAAGAATGTCCGGCAGGTCGTAAAAACGGCGGTCGGTGATTTTATCTTCCTCGCTCAAATCGAGCAGGCGCGACGTATCGCGCGGGCTGGCCGGCTGTTTGGCAATCAGGCTGCGGTCGAGTTCAAAGTCAAAAATGTCTACTTTCATCGTTGGTTGTCCTTTTTGCGCCCGTTATATTACAGGCGGCGTTTATTTGCAAGCGGTTAACGGCGAAAAAGCGAAAAAAATGACGGATAACATCGCCGGCCAGCGTTGACAAGAAGGGGAAAAAGTTTATTATTTGTTCAAGATTTAACTGCTACAGAGAAAGAAAAATGACCAACATCGTAACCATGATTCCCGTGCGGATGGCGGCAACCCGCCTTCCCAACAAACCGCTTTTGGACATCAACGGCAAAAGCCTGCTGCAAAGGGTGTATGAAAACGTTAAAAAGACGGTGCCCGGCGATGTTTTTGTCGCTGCCGGCGACCGGGTGATTGTCGAAGCCTGTGAAAAATTCGGCGCGAAAGCCGTTCTGACCGATCCCGCGCTGCCTTCCGGCACCGACAGAATTGCCGCAGCGTTAAAAGAAATTGACCCCGAAGGAAAATATGACATCGTGGTCAACTTTCAGGGCGATGCGGTCAACGTCAACCCGGCCGTTAATAACGAACTGATCGCGATGATCGAGCGTACCGGCTGCGATATTGCCACCGTCGGCATGCTGTTTGACAAAGCCGGCGACGTCAAGGTGCCGAGCAATGTCAAAATCGTGATGGGTCTGCACGAAGGCGAGGACGAAGGCCGCTGCCTGTATTTCTCGCGGGCGGAAGTTCCGTTTATCCGCAATCCGGAAAGCTGCAAAAATCAGGATTTTTATCATCATATCGGCATTTATGTTTACCGGGCGGAATCGCTGAAAAGGTTTGTCGACCTGCCGGTCGGCGTGCTGGAGGGAAGAGAAGGTCTGGAGCAGCTGCGCGCGCTTGAAGACGGCATGTATATCCGCGCCAAACTGGTTTCGGAACTGACGCTTGACAAGAACGCGCCGGCCGATATCGATACCGAAGAGGATCTGGAAGAAGCGCGCAAATGGATTAAGTGACAATTCGTTTGACAAGCGGCAAAATCAGTGTCCCAATAGCGGGGACACTGATTTTTTGTGCTTCAAACGTCTGCGCCGGCAGGCAGATATGGACACACCGGCCCGGCCGTGAGGCCTGCGAAGCTTCGGAGCGGGGCGGACATGGTTCGGAACGGGGGAATGCAGCCTGTGTGAACAGGCGGAAGGTTATACCGGAAAGAGAGAGGAAAATGTACGGAGACATTATCATTTTGAGCGGTGCCGGAATTTCGGCCGAATCGGGGATTCCGACTTTTCGCGACAGCGACGGACTGTGGAACAACCACCGGATCGAGGACGTGGCGACGATCGAGGCCTATCGGCGCAATCCGGAAGCGGTGCACGACTTTTACAACAATTTGAAAACCGATTTGCAAAAGGCGGAGCCGAACCCGGCTCATCTGGCGATTACCCGTCTGCAAAACGAATATAAGAACGGAACCGTCAGCGTGGTGACGCAAAATGTGGACCTGCTGCACGAAAAGGCCGGCAACCGTAACGTTTATCACATTCATGGACAGGTTGACCAGGCGGTGTGCATGAACTGTGGCCGGGTGATTACGACCTGGGGCGAAGTGATGACGGAAACCGTCTGCCCCGGCTGCGGGGTGCCGGCGATGATGAAGCCGAACATCGTCTTCTTCGGCGAAAACCTGCTTCGGATGAACGAAGTGGACGCTTTGCTCGACAAGTGCCGGCTGCTGATTGCCGTGGGCACTTCCGGCGCGGTTTATCCGGCCAACACTTTTGCCCGGATTGCCAAATATCACGGTGCCGATACGGTGGAACTGAATTTGCGCACGACCGTCAACAATTATGATTTTGACCGCCATATTGTCGGCCGGGCGGGGGAAACGCTGCCGGTTTTTGTTGACGAACTGCTGGCGGAAAACTAGCCGTCCTTTTTGATCCGCGCGTTTCTTTCCCAGAAAACGCCGTCGGCGTAACCCTGGATCGAAGGGGCGTTTTCCGCCCTCTCCAGCCGTTTTTCCGCCCAGGCGCAGTATTCCGGGTTTTGTTCGATGCCGAGATAGCGGCGGCCGAGTTTTTTGGCGGTAACGGAAGTGCTGCCGGAACCGAGGAACGGATCAAACACCATGTCGCCGGGGTCGGAACTTGCCAAAATCAGCTTAGCCAGCAGTTTTTCCGGCTTTTGGGTCGGGTGGCTGGTGTTTTCGGGCATGGACCAGTAGGGAATCGAAACGTCGTCCCAGAAGTTTGAGGGACAGGTGTTGCGGAAATTGCCGTCTGCGGTCGCTTCCCAGTCTTTGGGCTGTCCGTCGAGTTTGTACGGCGCCAATACTTTTTTGCGGATTTTGACGGCTTCAAGATTGAAGGTGTAATGGTCGGAACAGGTGGCAAACCAGATGTCTTCCATGCCGTTTTTCCAGTTGCGCAAAGCGCCGCGCCCCTTTTCCCGCTGCCAGGTAATGCGGTTTTGCAGGCGGAAGCGTTTTTTCAGGACCGAACCGATGACAAGACTTGATTTCCAGTCGCAGCAGACGTAAAGGGAAGCGTCCGGTTTGAGCAGCGGTTGCAGCTTTTCGATCCAGCTTTCGGTATAGGCGGCATATTCGTCATCGCCGGTTTCGGTAAAACGGCGTCCGTGGTAGTCTTTGGTGAGGTTGTAAGGCGGATCGACGATCGCCAGGTCGACGAAATTTTTCGGCAGCCGTTCCATCACCGCAAACGAATCGCCGACAATGGTGCGGTCGGCCGGCCGCAGCGGCAGCGGGCGGTCGGCAAAAAGGCAGCGGCCGAGATATTTTTTGGCTTCCGAAGGGCTTAGGCTCAGCGTCTTGTTGCGGGGGGATTTGGCTTTGCTTTGCATGTTCTTTCCTTAAATATTGTCTTTTTATAACAAAAAACGGCAGAAAAGCAAAGATTTTGTCACCGGAAAAAAATAAATTTTTTTCTTCGTTGCATTCTCGAAATTAGCCGCTAATATCCGGCGTATACAAATTTGTGACAAAAGCAACCGGAGAGAATTATGTACTACAGTCTTTTTGAAATTTTTGCCGTCGGAATAGGGCCTTCCAGTTCGCATACGGTGGGGCCGATGAAAGCCGCCTGCCGTTATGTCGGAAATCTGCGGGAGCAGGGTCTTTTGGTGCAGACGGCATCGGTCAAAACCGAACTTTACGGTTCGCTGGCGCTGACCGGCCGCGGCCACGGCACCCTGAACGCGGTGGTTTACGGCCTGCTCGGATTGAAGGCGGAAGAGGTGGATCCGGAGACCGATTACATCGGCCGGGTAAATGAAAACGAAGAACTGACGCTCGGCGGAGAAAAAACAATTCCTTTCGACATGGAGAAAGACATCGTTCTCAACAAAAAGACCTTTTTGCCCGAACATTCCAACGGCATGAAGTTCAGCGCCTTTGACGACAAGGGAAAGCTTTTGCTGGAAGAGGTTTATTTTTCCGTCGGCGGCGGTACTGTTGCCCGTCGGGACGAAATGGCAGGACGAATCGGGCGTGATCCGTACAAAGTGCCGTTTCAGTTTGACAGTTGCAAAGAAATGGTTGAATTGTGCAAAAGCCACAATCTGACGATTGCCGATCTGGTGCTGCAAAATGAGGAATCCTTGCGCGACGCAAAAGAGGTGAAAGCCGGCATTATTGAGCTGGTGCGGATTATGCAGGATGCGGTTACCCGCGGCATTCATGCCGAAGGCGTGCTGCCGGGGGGACTGGGGTTGGCTCGGCGGGCACCGGAAATGTACCGTCGGCTGGAGGAAAAGTTTTTTGAAAACGACGTTGATCCGCTGATGATTGTCGACTGGGTCAACTTGTGGGCGTTTGCGGTGTCGGAAGAAAACGCCGCCGGCGGCAAGATTGTGACCGCGCCGACGATGGGTTCGGCGGGGATCGTGCCGGCGGTGATGCGCTATTATCAGCGTTTTGCCCTGTCAAAGTCGCCCTATGAACGGGAAAAGGCGGACATTATCTTCATGGCGACGGCTTCTGCCATATGCAGCCTTTACCGTACCAACGCTTCGATTTCCGGCGCCGAAGTCGGTTGCCAGGGGGAAGTCGGGGTGGCTTGTTCAATGGCGGCGGCGGGGCTGACGGCCGTGCTTGGCGGCAGTCTGAGCCAGATTGAAAACGCGGCCGAAATCGCCATGGAACACAACCTCGGACTGACCTGCGATCCGGTTAAGGGACTGGTGCAGATCCCCTGCATTGAGCGCAACGCAATGGCGGCCATCAAGGCGATCAACGCTTCGCGGCTGGCCATGCGGGGAACGGGGCGGCATATGGTAAGTCTGGACAGCATTATCAAAACCATGTATGAAACCGGCCTGAATTTGAGCACCAATTACAAGGAAACGTCGCTGGCCGGGCTGGCGGTCAATGTCCTGACCTGTTAGACGGTGACGGAACAATGGCGGAAATTTTATGGCATACGGCGGCGGACGCCCTGATTGAGTCGCTCAAACTGTTTCCTTTTCTGCTGGCGACTTATCTGGCGCTGGAGTATCTGGAAGAAAAGGCGGGGGACAAAACGGTCAACCTGATCCGCCGGTCCGGCCGGGCGGGTCCCCTGATCGGCGCGCTGTGCGGGTTGTTTCCTCAATGCGGGCTGGCGGCGGCGGCTTCCAACTTTTATGCTGCGCGGGTGATTTCCGCCGGCACGTTGATGGCAGTTTATCTTTCCACTTCCGACGAAATGCTGCCGATTTTGATTTCCAACGCGGCGCCGGCGCCGCTGATTGCGAAAATATTGCTGATCAAGGTTGCGGCCGGCCTTTTCTTCGGCCTGGCGCTTGATTTTTTCGTCCGCCGGTCAGCGCTCTTGCGGCCGCGGAACGTTGACGTGGAAACGCTTTGCCGCAACGAAGACTGCAAATGCGGCGAGGGCGGCGGCATCTGGCTGTCGGCGCTCCGGCATTCGGTAAAAATTACCCTGTTCGTGCTGGTTGTCGGCTTTTTGTTCAATCTGGCGATGACGATGATCGGGGCGGCGCCTTTTGTCCGTTTTCTTTCCCATCCGCTGGCGGGACCGGCGGCGGCCGGGCTGATCGGGCTGGTGCCTAACTGTTCGGCTTCGGTGATCGTTACCCAGCTTTATCTGGAAGGAGCCATCGGTTTCGGCGCAATGACGGCAGGCGTTCTCGTCGGTGCCGGAGTGGGACTGCTGGTCCTTTACCGGGTCAATCCGCGCTTGAAGGAAAATCTGCTGCTGACCGCAATTTTATATTCCGCCGGCGTGCTGACCGGAAGTCTGATTGATTTTCTCGGCTGAAAGTGAAGGGCATTTTTTCTATTGGAAGCTGCCGGCCATAAAGCCGCCGTCGACGATAATGTCCTGTCCGTTCAGATAACGGTTGTTTTCGCTGCACAAAAAGTAAACCACTTCGGCGATGTCGGCCGGTTCGGCCAGTCGTTTGAGCGGTACTTTGGAAGCGAGAAAGGCTCTTTTTCCGGCATCGTTGTGGCTGCGGAACATGGCGGTGTCGACGTAGCCGGGGGAAACCGTGTTGCACAAGACGCCGAATTGTCCGAGTTCAAGCGCCATGGTCTTGATCAGTCCGACCAGCCCGTGTTTGGAACAGGCGTAGGAAACCCGGTTTTCCCGCGAGATGGTGGCGTAAAGCGAGGCGATGCCGACGATGCGGCCGCGTTTTTGTTCTTTCATGTAAGGGGCGACCGCACGGGTGATTTCAAGCAGCGAGGTCAGGTTGATGTTCTGGGTGCGGTCAAACTCTTCGATCGTGGTATCTTCGACTGAGAGCGGCGGATTGTAGCCGGCGCAATGAACGACGGCGTCGAAACGGCCGTCCCGCGCGGCAAAGTAGTTTTTTACCGCGGCAAGATCGGAAAGGTCCAGTTCTTTGCTGCCGGGAGCGGTGACTTCGTATCCTTCCCGGGCGAATTTTTCGCAGACGGCGGAACCTATTCCGCCATGTCCGCCGGTGACAAAAACTTTCATTTTTTCTTCTCCGCCAAAAAATTGCAAAACTTTATGATATATTTATAATATTTTTAGAAAATAACAACTATAATCACTATATATAAGTAAAGGGCGTTTGCATTTTGAACGCGGAATTTAGAAAACGTAAGGAAAAATAATGGCATTACAAACCAAAAAAATTTTGAAAAAAATGGTTTCCTGGGCGGGACTGTTTTTCTTTGTGCTGGCTGCCTATATGCTTTATCGTCAGCTTTCCAAATACAGCTGGACGGACATTAAGGACGCGCTGCTCGACATTCCCCCGCACAATCTGTGGATGGCCTGTCTGGCCTCGATCGGCGGTTATGTGGCGTTGTCGTCCTACGATTATCTGGCACTGCGTTACATCAAGCGCAAACTGGCGCCATGGAAATGGATCTTTGCCGGGTTTATTGGCTTTTCTGTCAGTAACAATGCCGGTCATGCGATTGTTTCCGGCGGTACCATCCGTTATCGTCTGTATACCCGCTGGCGTTTTCACGGTGGCGAGATCGTGCGGATGGTGACTTTTTCCGGCTTTACCTATCTGGTCGCCTGTTTCTTTCTGATTATCGTCGGCTATATCATTACCCCGTCGCATGCGTTCGGCGCCGGTTCGGTTTCCAAACTGACGACCGAAATCGTAACCCTGGGGTCGGTGATCGGGCTGGCGGTTTATTTTGGTCTCAGCCTGTTTTATAAAAAGCCGCTGATGGTCAAGGGTGTGGTGTTTGAAATGCCGCCGTTGAAGATGGCTTTGGCGCAGGTGTTCATCGGCGCGGCAGATATTCTGATGGCCTCGCTGGTGCTCTATTTTTCGCTGATTCCTTTTGTCGATATTTCTTTTGCCACCTTTATCGGGGTGTTCATCATTGCCCAGGTGCTGGGCGTGTTCAGCCAGGTGCCGGGCGGATTGGGCGTTTTTGAAGGGCTGTTTATGTATATCATCCCAGGCGATCATAATCAGGCGATGTTGTTCGGCGCGCTGCTTGCCTATCGCATCATCTATTATCTGCTGCCGATGGTTGTTTCGGCGGTGATGCTGTTTTCTTACGAGGGGTATCTCAAGTATGTGAAAAAACAGCGGCTGGAAAAGCTGAAGATCGTCAACACCGCACAGATGAACCGCAACAAAATATGATAAGAGGCCCGGAATACGGGCCTCTTTCAGGAAGGCAGAATGCTGACGATGAAGGCGACGAGAATGAGGATCATCAGCGTCATGCCGACAAGGATGACGGCGGGTGAAGATTCCGTTTCTTTTCGCAGGCGCCAGTCAGCGGCAAAAATGCCGAGGTAGCTGACCAAATAGGCGGCGCTCGACAGATTGACGATTGAACTGAAATCAAAAGCGACGGTGGCGGCGATGATCAGCGTGGTGGTGGTAAAGTTGCCCCAAGTTCCCTGCCGCCAGAATTTCCTTTCGTAAATCGCGGGCAGCACTTTTTGTTCGCCGAGGGAGCGGGATATGCGGAAAATGCTGAAAAAAGTGGCGTTAATGCCGGAAACGAAGGCCAGCACGGCGGCAAGAAACATGAAGGCGTAGCCCCAGGAGCCGATCAGTCGGTCGGCGACCGCCGTTACCGCGGTGTCCGTATTGTGCAACAGGTCGCCGGAAGGCGTATAGTTTAAGACCACGTAGGTGAGCCCGAGATAGAACAGGATAATGATGCCGAGGGTGAGAAAAATTCCCCTTTCGATCGTTTTGTGCGGATTTTTGACGTAAGGAGTGGCGTTGGTGATGACGCCGTAGCCGGCATAGGCAAAAAAGGTGATGCCGATGCTGCGGAGAAAGTCCATCGGCTCGGCGCGGAAGTCGACCGGCGTCAGTTTCATTTCCGGGCGGGCGAAGGCGACGACGATCAGAACCAGCAGGATCGTCATTTTGATGCCGACGATCAGCGTTTCCGAACGGCCGACATCGGAAGCCTGCAGCATATTCAAAAAAGCGAGCGATATGATCAGCAGGGCGGCAAACGAGTTGATCCAGAGCGGGGTCGGCGGGATATGGTCGAACAGTTCGGTGGCATAGATGCCGAAAGCCTTGGCCATCATCGAGATTGAAATTGCCGAGGTCAACATATAAATGACCGACAGGCCGCCGGAGATCCATTTTTCGGGAAAGGCGATGTGAAAATAGTCGGTGAGGCCGCCGGCGGTGTGATAGCGGCCGGCCAGCCGGGCATAGGAATAGCCCGAAAACATGGCGGTGACGCCGGCGATGATGAAGGAATAGTATGCCTTGTGGCCGGAAAGGAGAATAACCTGACCGAGCAGGGCGAAAATTCCCGCGCCGACAATCGAACCGATGCCGAGCGCAACGATGTTGAGCAGATTCATCGAAGATTTGTTTTGCAGCATGGACAACTCCCTGTTTTTTAGAAGATGTAATCTTTGCCGGCGCAATTTCAATCGATTTTTTTTAGACAAAAAAAGTTTGCGTTTATGAGTCGTTTGTGTTATATTTTGGCCATTGTTTGATAAAAATGCGGTTTTTGATCATGAATGAAGACAATTTTATTTCTCCGGCCTTAACTGGCGATATCAGCGAAAGGCTGGAAAAGCGCTTTGCGGACGAGGCCGTCCGCCGGCAGAGTTTCAATGAAATCGAAAATATTGCCAAAAAATTGGGTATCGGCAAAAAATTTAAAGTTCCGCAGGCCGAGTTGTTTTATCAGTTGTGTGAAAAAGGGCCGTTGCAGTTATATTGGATTGATCAGCTTTGTTCTAAATTTTCAGCTATTGCGGAGCAAATAGGCGACAATGATGATGACAAAAATCTGCTTTGCCGTGTTATTAATAACTATATAAAAGAGCAGATGGCAATTGATAAAAACGGAAAGCTGGCGGATAAAATTGCAGAGACATTCCCTCGGGTTTTGGAGTGTGCGCATGCGGACGAAATTAATGTTTCTGTTTTCTATAATAAGCATCACGAAGAACGTGTCGAGTTTTGCAAAAGAGAGATCGTTGATAAATTTTATTCTGTTGATTACGGCGTGTTGGTGGCCGGTATGGGACAGATCAAAACGCCGATATTCTGCAAGCGAAATTTGAAAAGCAGCGATTGTGAGGTTAAGCGGCTGGAGGTTATGTCGCAAGCTTTGGAAAAATTGCCGCCGGCAAAATTTATGTTGTTTGCCCTGCATTTTGATAAATATATCGAAAAACTTTCCGATATTGATGACGATTTGATGGTCGGTGCGATTAAAAATGTGGTGCCGGCAATTAAGAACGGGAAAAACAAAATTCTCAATTCTGTCGGCAATATCTGGGGAACCGATATTTGTGACCATGGCAGCAGCGGTTTTGTCTTTCGCTGCCTTACCTCCAGGGTTACACCCTACAACATTACCCGGTTGTGCCGCATTGCCGAGCAGATCCCTTCAAGTGACGAAAATCGCTTTGAACAGATCAGACTCGATGCAATAGCCATCAGCGGCGCTTTTCCCCAACTGCGCTCTTATATTCATAATCAGCAGCCGGAACAGCACAAACTCTTAAAAAGAATGGTCTGGTATTATGATGCGGTCAAGGGACTTAATCCCGAATTGCAGGCAGAATACAGACAGATGAAACTGCAGCGGGTTATCAATTACATCGAAAAGAATTTTCCCGATTACAAAATTTCCGGCGACGATTTATTTAATATTAAGAAGTATGAGATGTCGACAATAGGTGCAGACGGAAAACCGACGACCAACATTGAAGTCTTGCGTCGGCTGATGAATAATACAACTCCCCGTACTCTGGAGACGCCACAAATCAACGACCGCTACACTAAGCATTTGCTGGAAGATATGATGGATACCAAGTTTCCTTTTGTAACTCATGAAACTTACGGCTTATATCTGAACAAGCTGAACAACCATCTGGAAAGAAAAATGAAAGGCGGCGCAATAGGTATTCCGCCGCGGATTATCAATTCTATTTTATGGGGTGAAAGACGCGGTTATATGGTGTTGAAAGATATGGATGCCGGCTACCAGCTGCATGCTTTTACGACACCTTGGTTTAAGGAAATCCTTCGCTTCTATGAACTGACAAATTCCGCTTCAGATGTGCCCAATACGGATTTGACCAAGTTCCTGGCCTCAATAAAAGATTGTGAAATGGAGGAAGCTTATTCGAAAATTTCCTATCGGATCAGCGCCAATATTACGGCGTTGTCTAAGCGCCAGAGAGCCGATGCGATGGAATATTCCCGCTATGTAGGAAACCTTAATATTTCGCCGGCGGAAGTGGAAAGGCAGCAAAAGAAAATCAAAGATTCTTTGGATATAAAAATCAGTCGTAATATGTCCGGCTACAGTCTGTCTAATGCGTTATTTGACTGCATTTCGCCCAAAAGAACGCCTTACAAGGCGTTGGCCGACTACATGAAGCGCCGGCAGTCTTACCGCTAAAGGTGGCCGCACTTTTCCGGCCGGATCGGTGTTTCTTCGTTTTTCGGACGGGGCGGAAAACGGGGAATTGCGTTTGCTTTATTCTTTTGCCGCTGAAACAAGCAGCATCATCGGTTGCCGCAGTTCGTTCCGCATTTCCGTTGTGCTTTGCAGCATCTCGGCGGGCGGTTCGGGTTCGATCAGTGCCGTAAGCCGGAAGCCGGCAGACGTCAGGCCGCGGATATACGTGGTGGGGGTTCTGTGGTACTTGGTTATTTTTTCTCCGAGGAAAACGGCCTCCCTTTTTTCCTCAAAAAAATAATTGTTGACCGGCCAGTGTTTTTTGTTTCCCTTTTCGTCATAACACCAGTCCTGTTTTCCCTGAGCCGTAAAAACGGGATATTCGACGGAAAACACGAAACGGACGCCGGCGGGTAGGATTTGCGCAACTTTCCGGTATACGGCGGCGAAATCTTCCACGTAATGCAACGTTAGGGAACCGATGACAATGTCAAACGAATTTTCGGTAAAATCAATTCCTTCGATGGCCGTTTTCCGGAATCTGACGTTGGCAAAGCGGTTTTTCCGGCGGCGGTTTTCAACATTTTTTCCGAAACGTCGATACCGAGAACCTGTTTTGTCCCGTGTTCGGCCGCGTAAAAACAGTGCCAGCCGAAGCCGCAGCCAAGGTTCGGTACGCGTTTTTCCGCAAAATCGGGCAGCAGCTTTTTCAGTTCGTGCCACTCTCCGGCGGCTTTCAGTCCGTGAACGGAGCGGGGAAAAGTGCTGTATTTGGCAAAGAAGGTTTCGTCGTCATATTTGTTTTTGATCATTCCTGTTTTCTGTCAAACGTTCTCTTGTTTGAAAAATCCGTTGTTTCCCCGGCTTTAAAATTATAGATCGGTTTGATGATTTTTTCGATTTCCGCGGTCGGCGCTATGTTGTTTACGATCTCGCTCATGTTTTTATAGGCCATCGGGAATTCGTCAAGCGTGTCATCGTTGATTGAGGTGGTGTAGATGCCGGATATGGAACGCCTGAAGTCGCCTATGCCGAATATGCGTGTGGCCTGTATTCTGCTGTCCAGTCGTCCGGTGCCGTGCGGGGCAGAGCAGTTCCGGTCGGGGTTCCTTTGCCGGTACAGATCAGGTTGCCGTCGCGCATGTTTACGGGGATGAGAATTTTTTCGCCTTTTCCGGCCGAAACTGCTCCTTTCCGCAAAATCATCGCTTCCGTATCGATGTCGTTGTGAACGGTGGTAAAACTGTCATCAATATGCAGGCCTGAAAAGGTGATTATGGCCTCAGCCATGGCTTTCCGGTTGTATACGGCATATTTCTGAACAATCTTCATGTTGTGAACATAACCATCGAACAGCTGTCCCTCAAGATAAGCCGTGGCTTTGGGAAGTTTTGTTGCGGCTTGTTTTTTAATTCTTTCACGGCCGCTTGAATTTTCGTCCGGTGGCCTTCTTTTTTCAGTCTTTCTATGGTTTCGTTTATTTGGCAGAACGAATAAAACCGTCAAGTTTTTCCGGGTCAATCTCCTTTTCCCGCAAAACATAAGTTGCCATTCCGCAGCCGATGTCCACGCCGACAAGGTTGGGGACGATTTTGTCTTTGATAATCACCATTGTTCCGATCGCGCAGTCGGCGCCGGCATGGACGTCCGGCATGACGCGGATCAAAATTCCTTGTGAACTTACTGATTGCACATGGTTTTTATCTGCTCTTCGGCAACGGGGGCGATCGTGTCCGTAAAAACTTTTGCCGAGTTGAATTTTCCGTTTATTTGCTGCATGTAAAAACCTCTTTACGGTTTACCGATTGTATCTTATTCAGAATAAATCGTTTTTTCAATCTTTTGTTTGAGGAAAATGTGGTTTTATTTTTTTCGGGAGTGGAGCCGGAAGCGATTGCTGTATTTGCCGGAGCCTGTTATTTTTTGCAGAAACAGCCTTCCAGATGGTCGTCGACAAAGCCTGTTGCCTGCAGAAAAGCATAACAGATGGTAGAACCGAAAAACTTAAATCCCCGTTTTTTCATATCTTTGCTGAGGGCGTCCGACTCCGGTGACGAGGCAGGGATTTCGCTTAAGCTTGCAAAGCGGTTGACAATCGGCCGGCCGCCGGGAAGAAACGAGACGACATACTGATAAAAACTGCCGAATTCTTTTTGTACGGCAAGGAAACATTTCGCATTGTTGACTGCGCCGGCAATTTTCAGGCGATTGCGGACGATACCGTCAAATTTCATCAGTCGCTCAACGTCTTCCGCCGTCATTTGCGCGACTCTGGCGGCGTCAAAATGGTGAAAGGCCTTTTTGTATCCTTCGCGTTTTCGGAGGATGGTAATCCAGGACAAACCGGCCTGAGCGCTTTCAAGCAGCAGAAATTCAAACAGGGTTTGGTCGGAAGTGACCTGTCTGCCCCATTCTTCGTCGTGGTAGCGGACATAAAGTTCGTCTGTTCCCGCCCAGCCGCAGCGGCCGTTTATGATGTCTTTCATTTTTCTTGATCCCGTGTTGCCGTGCCGCTGCCTTTTGCGGCGGATAAAAAAATACCTGCCGCAAAAGGCAGGTAAGGTTGGTCGGATTGACTGGACTCGAACCAGCGACCTCTACGTCCCGAACGTAGCGTTCTACCAGGCTGAACTACAATCCGATAACGGATGTATATTTACCACAAAAAAAATATATGACAACATATTTTTTTAATTGAATGAAAAAAATTTTTCATATACCTTTCCCATAAACTTAATTTGTCGGGAAAATCAGCATGTATAAAAAGTTTTCGTATTTTGTTGCCACCATGTTCGGAGTCGGTTATTGTCCGTTTGCGTCGGGTACGGCCGGTTCGCTTGCCACGCTTCCGTTTGCTTTTGCCGCTGCCTATTACGGCGGCACGGTCGGAATTGCCGCGGCGGCGGTTGTCATCTTTTTTGCCGGAACCTTGGCCACCAAAGAGGTCTTGAAATATACCAAACACGATCCGTCGATCGTGGTGATCGATGAAACGGCCGGTCAGCTTTTTACTTTTGTTGCGGTGGCGGATCAGTTGGCCGGTGCAGCGGACTGGCGGGCCTTTCTGCTGTATTTGTTCGGTTTCGGCTTGTTCAGGGTATTTGACATTACCAAGCCGCAGCCGGCGCGCTGGGCGGATTCCAAGGTCTTAAACGCCTGGGGCGTGATGCTGGATGATATTTTTGCCGGCGCTTATGCGGCGGTTATACTTTACGTCATTTCCGTTTATCTGTAAAAACGCTCGAAGCCGTCTGCATGCAGGCGGCTTTTTGCCGGATCCGGGGATAAAACGCCGGATGCCGCGGATTTTTGCGTGCGGTTTGAAAAATGGACGCATTTCCTCTTGTTTTGCCGAAAATTCGGACTATATCAACCGCAGACAACAGATGCGGGAAAAACGGCATGTGGGAACAAAAACATTGGAAAATCGCCGCAGCAGTCGTATTGCTGGTGACTTTGGCGCTGATTCTTTTTAATTAAAAGGAGATGGAAATGAAACTTTGGCATTGGCTGGTGGTGGCGGTTTTCATATTTGCGATTCTGATTTCGCTGTTTTTTTGAGAAATTTGTTTTTTTGTCTTGACATCGGCGGAGAAAAAGCGTATCTATGCACCATCATTTACCGCGGGGTGGAGCAGCCCGGTAGCTCGTCAGGCTCATAACCTGAAGGTCGTTGGTTCAAATCCAGCCCCCGCAACCA
>CABUBU010000022.1 GCA_902489795.1 uncultured Azospirillum sp. | reverse complement strand
CAAAGTCAATTAACAATGGATTTTGACCCGTTTACGGGTAGCAAGTAATCTTCGCCCTGTCAGACCGTCATACGCCCTTAAGGCGTTCGCTGGCACCATTAGGGGTACACCCGCTTGAGAAGAACCACCGGCTTAGCCGGTGGGGTACTTTTTTGCCGGCAAGGTAATCCGGCGACAAAAAATTAACGCTTTATTTCCTTTTTCATTTTAAAATTCCGTCATCAGAAAAACAAAAGGGATAAAAATGTTTTCCGTCCGAAAAAATATTTGCGTTTTGTCATTGGCCGCCGCAGTCATGTTCACGTTTCCGGCCGCCGCGCGACCGGCACCTTCAGGTATCGTCATCAACGCCAAAACCGGCGAAGTGCTTGTTTCCCAAAATCCGAACGCGGCGCGCTATCCGGCATCCTTAACCAAACTGATGACGCTTTATATCACTTTTGAAGCGCTGGAAAAAGGACTGATCAAGATGGACGACGAACTGCCCGTTTCCGCCACCGCCGCCAACCGTTCTCCTTCCCGCCTCGGCTTAAAAGCCGGCGGCAAAATCAAAGTGGAAACCGCGATTGACGCCCTGATCGTCAAATCGGCCAACGACTGCGCCACCGTTCTGGCGGAAGGCCTCGGCTACAGCGAAGCCCGGTTTGCCGAAAAGATGACCGAAGTGGCCAACGCCCTCGGCATGAAAAACACGGTTTTCAAAAACGCTTCCGGCCTGCCCAACCGCAAACAGATAACCACTGCCCGCGACATGGCCACGTTGGCCGCCGCCGTCTATTTTCATTTTCCGCAATACTACGACCGGTTTTCCCGTCGGGAATTTTCCTACGAAGGCAAAACCTATTACACCCACAATCGTCTTTTGAAAAATTTTGAAGGCGCCGACGGCATGAAAACCGGTTACATCGCTTCGTCCGGCTTCAACATTGTCACCTCTGCCCAGCGCGATGGCGAACGGGTGATTGTCGTCACCATGGGGCACAACACTCAGGAAGAGCGCGACCGAACCGCGGCCCGGCTGATGGAACAGGGTTTTAACAAACTGACGGCAAACCGCTCTCAGGAAGCGACGACCACTTACGTCAAACTGGAAAACAGTGATTTTCTGCTCGACAACATTAGGGAAAACGAAAAGAAAAGCACTGACGCGGCCGAAACAGAAAACCGCCCCGACGCCATATGGGCGGTTCAGATCGGCGCGTTCAGCAACTATGCCAAAGCCCGCGTTTATGCACAGAAGATCCGACGCCGTTACGAAAATCTCAACAGCCGCAACGCCAAGGTTGAACCGGCGGAAAACAACGCCATCATCGTTTACCGTTCAAAACTGGTCAACCTCACCAAAAACGATGCACAAAAAATATGTAAGGATTTGCAAAAAGAAAACAAATCGTGTATGGTCATGCCGATGAACGGCAATGTACAACTGACGATGGCGGAAAAATAAGGAAATGACCAACAGCAAAGCTCATGTAATCGTTGTCAGCAACGAAAAAGGCGGAACCGGCAAATCGACCATATCCATGCATCTGGCAATCAAGCTGATGCAGGAAGGTTTCAGGGTTGCAGTCGTCGACACGGATGGACGTCAGGGCACCCTCACCCACTATATCGAAAACCGCCGCCGTTTCTGCAGCGAAAACGACCTGAAACTGCCGATTCCCGAACTGTTGACGATAGAACCGGCCGAAACGCCGGAACAGTTCACCGCCCACCGAAAACAGGCGGCAAACGAAATAGGAGCACTGCTGCCGGCTTTTGACGCCGTTATCATCGACACGCCGGGCAACAAGAACTACCTTTTTGAAGAAGCGCACAAATTTGCGGACACGCTGATCACGCCGATGTCCGACAGCCTGATCGACTTAAACGTCATTTCCGAAATTGATTTTGCGCACCCCGACGACCGCCACGCCGGCCGTTACGCCCAATACATATGGGAAGTAAAAAAGTATCTGGCCGCGCTCGGCAAACCGATGCTCAACTGGATTGTCGTCGGCAACAAAATATCGTCGCTTAACTCCCGCAACAAAAAACAGGTTTTCGGTTATTTGGAAAAAGCTGCCAAAATCTATGGCTTCCGCGTGGCGCCGGCGATCCGCGACCGCGTCATCTACAAGGAACTGTTTTTGCAGGGGCTGACGGTGCTTGACCTCAGCCACGAAGCCTTAAAATGCCGCTTAAGCGTTTCCCACATTGCCGCCAAGCAGGAAATAAAAAGTCTGGCGGAATTCATCTGCCCCTGATCAGCACCGGCTTAAAATAGCGGTTAGTAAAACCGAGCTTTCTCTTGAGTTGGCACCAAACGGTGTTAAATTGTCAGGTATCATGTCAACACGTATTTTTAAGGAGAGATTATGATACAAGTGATTGCAACCACCCCTTACACGGACCAGAAAATGGGCACCGCGGGTTTGCGGAAAAAATCCAAAGTTGTTATGCAGGAACACTATTTTGAAAACTTCCTGCAAAGCATTTTCAACACCATCGCCCCGGCGGGAAAAACCTTTGTCGTCGGCGGCGACGGCCGTTTTTACAACAGCATCGCCATCCAGAAACTGATCAAGATGGCAGCTGCCAACGGGGTTAAGAAACTGATCATCGGTCAAAACGGTTTTCTGTCGACGCCGGCATCATCTAACATGATACTGAAACGTCACACCGACGGCGGATTCGTACTTTCCGCCTCCCACAACCCGGGCGGCGAAAACGGCGATTTTGGCATCAAATTCGCGACCGAAACCGGCGGCCAGTGCTCAAGCCAGGTCAGCGACCGAATTTTTGCCAACAGCCAAACCATTTCCGAATTCAAAACCGCTGACGCGGCCGACGTTGACTTGAGCCGTCTCGGCATGCAAAACCTTGAAGGTATGGAAATCGAAATTGTCGATCCGATCAGTGATTACGTCGAACTGATGGAAAAGATCTTTGACTTTGAACTGATCAAAAAAATGTTTGCCAATGGCTTTACCATGCGTTTTGACGCCATGAACGCGGTAACCGGTCCCTATGCCATCCGCATTTTCGAGGAAATCCTCGGCGCGGCCAAAGGCTCGGTCTTAAACGCCGTGCCCAAACCCGACTTCGGCGGGCTTCACCCCGACCCCAATCTGGTTTATGCCAAAGAACTGGTCAACATCATGTATGCCGACGATGCGCCGGACTTCGGCGCCGCCAACGACGGCGACGGCGACCGCAACATGATTCTCGGCAAAAAATTCTTTGTTACGCCGAGCGACAGTCTGGCCATTTTAACCGACAACTATGACCTTATTCCGGCCTACAAAGGCGGCATTTACGGTGTTGCCAAATCAATGGCCACTTCAACAGCCGTAGCCCGCGTGGCCTCTGCCCGCAACATCGGCTATTATGAAGTGCCTACCGGCTGGAAATACTTTGTTAACCTTATGGATTCCAAGCGTATCACTTTCTGTGGTGAGGAAAGCTTCGGCACCGGCTCCAGCCACATTCGTGAAAAAGACGGCATCTGGGCGGTTCTGTTCTGGCTCAACATCATAGCCGCCAGCGGCAAAAGCGTGGAGGAAATCACCCGCGAACACTGGCAAAAATACGGCCGCAGCTACTATCTGCGTTTTGACTTTGACGGCATTCCGACCGATATTGCCAACAAACTGATGAGCGACCTTGAGGTCAAACTGCCGCCACTGAACGGCCAAAAACTCGGTTCCTATGAAGTTGGCAAGGCAGAAGCCTTCGTATACAACGATCCGGTCGACCATTCCTCGACCCAAAACGGTCTGCGTATCCTGTTGACTGACGGTTCGCGCATTGTCTACCGTCTGTCGGGCACTTCCTCAAGTGGTGCAACGCTGCGCGTCTACATTGAAAAGTTCAGCCGCAACGAGCTTGACGCCGAACCGCGGCAGATGGTTGACGAACTGCTGAAAATCGCCGCAGAACTGGCCGAAATAGAAAAACGCACGGGCAAAAAAGAAGCCGACGTAACCACTTAGGACTTAGCCCGCAGATGCTGCAGAACGTCAAAATATCCCGACCGGACCGGCTTTTGCAAAAAAGACTGATCGGATTGGCCTATTCGCTGGTCGCACTGACCGCGGCGCTGATTCTGTCAATTATTTTTCCGCAGCATCTGATTTTGCTTTTAGGGTTGACGGCGGCAATCACCGTTTTTGCGCTCGCATTGTCGCTGTTGACCTTGAAAGCCGGCGAAAAAGCCATCAGTTACGGCGGCTTTGCCAATGAAATCATTCGCTTAAGCAGTCAGGCCAAACGCATCGACAACTCGCTCGGGCGGGTCGTGATTGAAAACGACCGAGCCAAAGAACTGTTTGGAGAAGGCAGCATTCTGGCCTTTCTGCAAAGCCGCCTGTCTGCCGACAACCGGAATAATCCGCTGGCCTTTCAGCGGCTGAAAAACGCTTTTCAAAATCTTTCCGGCGAAAAAGTTACTCTCTCGCTCAAACTCGGTTCCGAACCGGAAAACGAAACCTGGTTTGAGGTTATTTTACGGCCGCTTCTTTTAAAAAAAACCGACTTGTTCGAAAATTCGCTGGCTTTGAAAAAAATCCGCAAAGACACCTTTCTCTACTGGAGTTTTCGCGACATTACCAACGAACACAATCTGGAACAGATTTTCCGCGAAGAACGTCGCGGTCTTCACGACTTTACCGACGATCTGCCGGTCGGTCTATACATCTGCAGCCGCAACCTGACCGTCGAATATTGCAACCACGCTTTTGCCCGAATGCTGGAAACCGACCGCGAACGGCTGATCGGCACCGACCTGAAAGAACTGCTGAGTCCCAACTCGCCGGTTCCTCCCTGCCGCAAATGGAGTAAAACCGTACATTTTACCGACAAATACGGCAAAGATAAAGAAGCTTTTCTCTGTCAGGACAGCTTCCGCGAAAAAAACGAAATCAAAATCCGCGGCGCCGTCGTCTGCAATCTGCCCACCGACGATCTGCTCCGGCGGCAGCTGGGACTTGCCATCGACAAAATCAGCTGGCTGTTTGACTTCGCACCCGTCGGCATCGTTTTTATCAACAACGAAGGCGTTATCCGCGAATGCAACCGGCAGGCGGAAGCCTTTCTGCGACAGTCGGAAGGTATTGAACTGATCAATGCCAACCTGATGGATTTCATCAAAAAATCAGACCGTCACGGTCTTAGCATTGAACTGGACAACATCAGAAGCGGCGCCAAGAAATCTGCGTCAACGGAACTGGCTCTGTCCAAAGGGCCGAAGGTTGCCCTTTCCTACATTTCGCCAATGAAAAGTCTTTACGGCAGCGAGCCGACGGCCGGTTTTGTCATCTATCTGGTCGACGCCACCGAGCAGAAAAACCTTGAAATCAAATTCGCCCAAGCGCAAAAAATGCAGGCGATGGGACAACTGGCCGGCGGCGTCGCCCACGACTTTAACAACCTCCTGACCGCGGTCATAGGCTTTTGCGACCTGCTGTTGCAGCGCCACGGCATCGGCGACCCATCGTTTGCCGACCTCATTCAAATTAAGAACAACGCCAACCGCGCCGCCGGTCTGGTGCGTCAACTGCTGGCATTTTCCCGCAAGCAGCCGTTGCAGCCCAAACTGATTGATGTCACCGAAAACTTCATGGAATTGAGCCAGATGCTGAAACGTGTTCTCGGCGAAAAAATCAGCCTGAAGTTTCATCACGGCGCAGACCTCGGCTACATCCGCGTAGACCCTGTTCAGTTTTCTCAGGTTATCATCAACCTGGCGGTTAATGCCAAAGACGCCATGAACGGCAACGGAACGCTGACCATCGCCACCCGCACCGAAAAAATCACCCACCCCCGCCCATTCGGCGAGGAAACCATCAAACCCGGAGAATTTGTGGTTATTGAGGTTTCCGACACCGGCTGCGGCATTGAGGAAAAAAACCTGAGCCGCATTTTCGAACCCTTTTTCTCCACCAAACAAAACGTCGTCGGTTCCGGCACCGGGCTCGGTCTGGCCATGGTCTACGGCATTGTCCGCCAGACCGAAGGTTTTATCCGGGTAGACAGCAAAGTCGGCGAAGGCACCACTTTTCTGATCCATCTGCCGCGTTTTGAACACAATACCGACATCGACGGGGAAGAAAACGCCGTCCGCCGACCGGAAGTGACTTCCGCCGACGGTTCGCCCGTCATGACGGTAAGAGAACAAAATGCCGCCTCTTTGCCGATAAATCAGAAATTTATCTTTGGTCTGAACGTTTCAGCAATCGACAAAAACCCGAATGACGGCGGTCTGCATACCGGCATCCGCATCCTTTTCGTCGAAGATGAGGATTCGGTCAGGAGCTTTGCCGTTCGCGCCTTAAAGAAAAAAGGTTACGAAGTTATCGGTTGCAATTCGGCTGAAAATGCGCTAGAACAATTGGAAAAGGAACATAACTTTCAATTGCTCGTCACCGACATGGTCATGCCGGGCTTAAACGGCATTGAACTAGCTCACCGGGTAAAGGAGCTAATCCCCGGAATTAAGATTATTCTTGCTTCCGGCTATTCGGAAGAAATTGCCCGGAACGAGCTTTCCGCCGCCGACCGGGTCGAATTCATGGCCAAACCGTTCAGCCTCGGTGACCTGACCAAAAAGATATTTGACGTGTTGAACAAGGAATAGAAAACCATGACCGGCAAAAATCAGCTGTCTTTGGAATTTCCCCACCGCCCTTACATGGGCCGGGAAGACTTTATCGTTTCCTCATGCAACGCCGAAGCCTTTGCCGCTGTCGACCGGTGGCCGGAGTGGCCTTTTTTCGCGCTTTGCGTCTACGGACCGGAAAACTGCGGAAAAACCCACCTGACCCACATTTTTTCCGACAAGGTATCGGTGCTTACGCATTACCCTTATCAGATTCCGCGGATCGAAGCGGCCAAAATCACGCTTGAACTGCCGCCCCTGCTGTTTGAGCGCCACCGCTGCCTGGTGGTGGAAAACTTAAACGAAGAGATCGACGAAGAAGCAATGTTCCACCTTTACAACCTCTACCGCAACGAAGGCGGCAACATCCTGTTCGCATCCCGCCGCGCACCGGCTCGGCTCGACATTCGACTGCCCGATCTGCGTTCAAGGCTGAACATCATTCCTTCGGTCGAAATCTCGGAACCCGACGACGAACTGCTTTCGGCGCTCATTATCAAGCTTTTTATGGACCGGCAGATCACTGTTTCGCTTGATATCGTCAGGTATATATTGGTAAATATGCAGCGTTCGTTCGCCTATGCCGAAAAACTGGTCAACGAAATCGACAACATTTCGCTGGCGTACAAACGCGCCGTTTCCGTCGCCATCGTCAAAGAAGCAATCGCCGCGCTGAATAACAATCCGCAGGGAGAGTTATTTTGACCGCCCGCCATCAATCACTTCAAGGAATCGCAAAAATGTCTTTCATCAAACAACCTCAATACTTCTGGCAGCTTTCTTCTTCCCGTTTCAATTTTATCTACGCTTTATTTGTAATGACGGCTTACAACATACCGTTCATAAACGCCGTTTACGGAAAAGACCGCTCGTTTGTTGCGGCAGCATTGATCGCCGTCTGCATTTTTCTTGTTCTGAACATTGCTCTTTCTGTTCTTTTCGTCCGCCCGCTGGTCAAGCCGCTAGCAATCGTCTTCTGCCTGCTTAACGCTTCCGCGCTTTATTTCATGAACGCCTACGGCGTCGTCATCGACAAGATTATGTTGATGAACGTTATCCAGACAGACGTTTATGAAGTGGCGGATTTGCTCAATCTTAAAATGGTCTTATATCTTATATTGCTCGGAATTATCCCTTCTTATCTGATCTATAAAACCGATATCGCGTTCAAAACGCTGAAAGCCGACACCCAAGGCAAGCTGACGCAAGGTTTGATTTTTGCCCTCGTCGCCGGCGGCATCATCGGCGGCGGTCTGCTGCACAACCCCGACACGCTTAAAGAACACAAACATCTGAAAAACGCACTGATCCCCGTCAACTACATCGGCGCCGTCATCTCGGTCGTCAAAATAAAGGCCAAATACCGGGGGATAGAATTGAAGACAATTTCCGAAGGCGCCCGAATGCTGCCGCAAAAAGAGAAAAGCAAACCCGCCCTGATCGTGGTCGTCATCGGCGAATCCGCCCGCGACGCCAGTTTTTCCCTTTCGGGATACGAACGGCCGACCAACGAACCGCTCGCAAAATATGCGGACGAACTGGTCTACTTCGACAATTTTTATTCCTGCGGCACCGCCACCGCCGTTTCCCTGCCCTGCATCTTTTCCCCTTACCCGCGCAAAAAATTCGAGCCGGAAAGCGAAAGATACACCGAAAACGTTCTCGACATCATCAGCCACGCCGGTTACAAACTGCTGTGGCGGGAAAACAACACCGACTGCAAGGACAACTGCAACCGCATCGAACAGGAAAGATTCTGCAACGTCAAGGAATGTCCCGACGAAATTCTGTTGACCGACTTTGCCGAAAAAGTCCGCAGTTCTGACCGGCCGACCATGGTCGTTCTTCATCAGCGCGGCAGCCACGGTCCGCTGTATGCGCTCCGCTACCCCCCAAGAATTTGAAATTTACCGCCCCGTCTGCCGCAGGGAATTTCTTCAGGACTGCACGCTGGACGAACTGAGAAACACATACGACAATACCGTTTATTACACTTCGCACATGCTGGCCCGCACCATCGACGAATTAAAAGCCTTGTCGGATGAATACGACACCGCCTTTTTCTTCACCTCCGACCACGGGGAATCTCTCGGTGAAAACGGCGTTTATCTGCACTCCGCCCCTTATGACGAAGCTCCCGACGTACAAAAGCACATTCCCGCCATGTTCTGGTTTTCCGAAGGGTATGCCGAGGCCAACGGACTGGACATCGACTGTGTGCGCAAAATCCGTTCCGAAGCCTTTTCGCACGACAACGTCTTTCATACCCTGCTCGGCATGAGCCGGGTGGAAACGTCGCTTTATGATCGCGGATTAGACATTCTCGCCCGCTGCCGCAAATGACTTTTGCCAGCCTTTGGCCGCGCGGCTCCACAATAACGGATTTTTTTCCGGCCGCGCCGGATTGCCGCAGCGTCGCAGCAGTTTCGTCAGCAGACAGTCGCCACTCCCGTCCGGCAGAACGTAAATACCGCCGACCGTCGGCGTGCGGCAGCCGGTTGTTTCCGGCAGCGAAAACGGTCGGTTGAGAATTTTGCAGCAGGCCATGTCGGCAAAAATGCGCGCTTCCATATATTCGCCGGAAAAACCGAATTTATCGGCAAAATCCACTGTCGTTTTTTTCGGCAACCGGTCGTAAACGGCAGCAAAATCAACCTTGTGTTCGGGCAAAATCAGCCCTTTCCCCTGCAGCAGACTTTCAAAATCCCCGCGCATCAGCGGATTTTTCCAGCCGCCGCCGAACAACAGATAAAGCGAAGGCAGCATCATTGCCGGTGGTACGTAACGGAGATTATAGACAAAGCCGTACGCGCTTAAATATTCGGCCGTCCGCAGATTGTCGGCAAAGGAAAGGTTTTCGTCATAAATCTTTCTGTACCAGCGGGGATCGGACGACTTCGGCGGCCGGCACAGATAAAAGTTTTCTCCGCCGGCGGTAACCGCCGCCTCGTTAAACAGCCGACGCAGCAGTTCGGGACGAATCTGCCCGCAGCGGCCAACAGCGCCGTCCCTGTCAAACGGCAGCCCCCGATACTCCCGCATCAGCAGATCCGGCAGATGATTGAACGGTCCGGTATCCCAGCCGGCAACGACAGAATTTTTCTTTTCCTCTTCCCTGCCGATAACGGCAATATTGCCTGTGTTTCCGCCGTTGCAAAAGGCAACCGCGTCAAAACCTTTGTTTTGCATCATGCGGGCAATGCGTCGGTTATGCAAAGGCGCCAGCGGCGCCCCCTCACCGCCGTTCATCAGATCGTCAGAGCGAAAGTCGTAAATCACCGGAATACCGGTCAAATCGGCCAGCAGCCGCGGATCCCCCACCTGCAGCGTGTACGGTTCGCTGCCGCCGGCCGCCGAAGGAGGAAAATGGTCGCAGGTCTGTCCGTGTAAACCTATCGCCGCAACTTCCCTTTTGTCAGCGCCGCTTGTTTCCAGCAGGCGGTTGACCGTCTCCGCAACCAGCCGGGTATAACTTTCAACCGTTGCGGCAAACAAGGGATCGGCCGCCGTTTCCGCCATCGAAACATAATATTTTATGTTTTCTTTCAACTGCAGAAAACGTTCCCGCAGCGCCGGCGGATAAGGCAGCGAAAAAGCAGCCAGGTCGCAAACGCCGCCGTCATCGTCAAAAACGCTCAGCACCGCGTCCGCGGCATCAAGTGAATTGCCGGTCATAATGCCGATCGTCCTGATAATCATAAAAAAGCTCCCTCAGTTGATCCTCGGGAGCTATTGTAAAACAGGCTGCATTTAAATTTGGTTAAACGCTGCACACGTCGGCTTCGCAACTGATCGGCAGCATTTTGGAAACGCCGTCGGCCGGACGGTTGTCTTTCATATGCTCCTTAAGTTCGCACTTGAACTTTTCGGCATTGCCGTAACCGCGGGCGATGTAAGAAGCCATCGCTATATAAACAATCTCGTCCAACGCAGGATGATTGTTGATCAGGAGATTGAGCTTGCGGATGATCTTTTCCTTGTATTTGTAATTGTCTTCGCCGAAGTTGGTCAGCCCCACCAGCCGCTGATGAATGTCCCGAACCGCCTTGGCATTGTATTCTATCCGCACCCGCGCCAGCTTGTCCTGATAAACCGCCACCGAATCAAAGTCGGATAACTTGCCGAGCTGAACCTCCAGATTGTACTGCGGATAAAAACGCGCGGCGGTGTCTTCCACCACGGCAAACAACAAACCCCTGCTCTCCGCCTTCTGCAGTTCAAGAAGAAAGCTCTCGCCAAAAGTCCTCTTTGCAGCTTCGCCTGTCATAATCCTTCTCCCGTTTCATAATTATATTTTCTATATATTTGAAGTTTAACACAAAAACAGTCCCCGTACAACAGAAAACACGGACCGGACGCAATAAAAATAGCTTGATAAAATCAATTATTGATTTGATTATTTTGGCACAACATCTTATAATTTCGCGGTTAAGGAGAAACTTATGCGCGAACTATGCCTGTCATCAGAACTATACCCCGTCTCACCCGCCGACATCGCCGCTCTGGCGGACACTCCCGCGAACCTGAAACAACACGTGAAAGATGAAATCACGGTTCTGATCGGCGACAGTCAGAACGGTCAAACCGATACCCTGCTTTCGGGACGCGACGCCGTCCGCCGCGCGCTTGCGGAAAACGCTTCCTTTGTTCCCGTCCGTTTTGCCTTTTTCAGCAAGATTGGACGCCTCGACTTTATCACCGTCTTCGTCAAGCCGCTTCGCGCCCGCTACAAGATTTTTTCCTCCAACATATATCATATTGCCCCGCTTGAAATCCGCAAACTCAAAATCGAGCGCAACATCCGCACCAAAGAAAACGCCTACGTATTCAGCAATCCGCTGTTTTACTATGACGAGGCCGAACGCAAACGCCAGTACGACGAGCTCTACAATTCGATGAAACAGGGGTACGACGACAACTTTCCGCTCGACGTCATGCTGCTGAGAATGATGGGCATCAAGGACACCGTCAACCAGGGGCATCACCGCATGGGGATCGCGCTTGAATGCAAACTGCCGCTCGTTGCCGTGCGCTTCAGCGCCGCCGGCGCCGCGCCGCGGATCCTGCAGCCGTTGCTGAAAGTTATTGCCGACATCAACATCACCTTAAAATTATGGAACAAAAACAAATGACCCGCATTCTGCATATCGCCAATTTCAACTCACTGCGCCTCAAAGGCTGTTTTCAGTGCGGTTTTCCGATAAAAATCACTTCCGGGCTGATCAAAAACGGGTTTGAAGTCATCAACTATGCCGACCGCGACCTGTGCCGCATGTTCGGGTTCGGCCACATGAACGCCCTCGGTCGCTGGCGTTTGAACAAACACCTTCTTGAATTTTGCCGTACCACCCGTCCGGACGCAATTTTGCTCGGGCACGCCAACACCGTGGAAAACGAAACCATCCTGAAAATCAGAAAAACGCTGCCCGGCATAAAAGTCATGCAATGGAACTGCGATGCCGTCACCCCGGAGAGCAAACGCAACGTCAACGCCTTAAACGAGCGGCTGGAAGTCGTCGACCTCACCATGATTTCAACCGGCGACAAAAAAATGCTTAGCATGTTCAAAAAAGACGGCAAACCTGTCGCCTATCTTCCCAACATGGCCGACGCCGCCATTGAAACCGGCACTGCTTTCGCCGAACGGACACTGCCTTTTGACGTTCTTCTCTGCGCCAACACCGGCCGTCGCCAGTTTTGCGGCAAGGACAAGGATATAGAAGAAATCTTAAGCGAAAGCGAAAACCAAATACCTGGCATCAAATGGCTGCTCGGCGGCCTCCGCGGACGCCCGCCTCTGCACGGCGCCGACTATCTCGATGCTTTCAAAAAAGCCGGCATCGGCTTTAACCTCAGCCGCTACAACGACGTTTACCTGTACAGTTCGGACCGTCTCGCTCACATCATCGGCAACGGCGAACTGGCGCTGATCGACCGCGCGACTGGCTTTGCCGACGTTATTCCCGAAGACGGCGCAGCCTTTTACGGCAGCGAAGGGGAGTTTTACGACAAACTGGCCTTTTACAAAAACAATGCCGATGCCCGCATGAAAGCCGCCCGCAAAGGATACGAAGCCTTTTACCGGGAATTTAACAACAAGACCGTCACCGCCTACATGGCAGCGCTTTTGTCCGGCACCTTCAAAACACCGGAACGCCCCTGGCAGATCGTCATTTGACCAGCCGTCGCAAAATTTCGTCTTCTTCCAACAGACGGACCGCCCGGCCCAAACTCTCCGGCTCGGAAAGAACGGTATAATAATCGTCCTTGATCGTCGGTGCCAGCTCAATCGCCTTGATAAATTCCGTTTTATCAAAAGGATCCGCCGCCACAAAATCAAAAAAACCGGTGGCTGTCAAAATGTCGCGAACGCCGCCCGTTTCCGGATTTTCCTGCAGCATGGCGCAGAGATACGCTGCCGTTCCCACTTGCAGCCCGTGCATTTTCGGCTTTTGAGCCAGTTCGTCCAGAGCGTGCGAAATCAGATGTTCCGACCCGCTGGCCGGGCGTGAGGTGCCGGCAATTTCCATGGCAATGCCGCTGTAGAGCAGCGAAGTTGCCAGACTGCGCTGAAAACGCGGCGACGCCGGATCGCTGCTATGGCGAAGAAACAACAGATCCAGCGAATTGTAAGACATCATCGAGGCAAAGTCGTTAAAACGCTCGTATCCGCGGTTAAACGCCGCTTTCCAGTCCCACAGCGCGCTCACTTTCGCAATCATGTCGCCGACGCCGGAATAAAGAAAACTCTTCGGACAACCGGCTATCACGTCCAAATCAATCACCACCCCGTAAGGAATGGCCGATTTGACGGTTTTGCGCGCACCGCCGGCCGTTAACGACGAAGTGGGCGAACAAAAGCCGTCGTTTGACATTGAAGTCGGCACGCTGATATAGGGCAGCCGAAGCAAATATGAGGTGTATTTGGCAAAATCGAGCACTTTACCACCGCCGACGCCGACCACTGCTTTAACTCCGGCCGGCAGAGAAAAAGCCGCCGCGGTAATGTCCTCCACCGCAATCGAAGAAACGGTATCTTCCGACAGAATTTCGATGCCGTGCTCGTCAAGTCCGCGTTTCAGCCGGCCGCCGAGTATTTTTTCCATGCCTTCGCCCCAGAACAGGGCAATTCCCGTCATATCCTTGTCAAACAGATATTTGCCGATTTTGGCGATTTTTCCTTCCCCTATTTTGAGCAGATAGGGAATGTTGATCTGACGGCTGGTCATAACGTAAGGGGAAGATTTTTTCATTGCTTTTCTCCTTTTAGAAAACGATACACCTGATTAAAATCTTTCAGCTCTTCCGCCGGAATATTCAGCTGCCGGCATTGCTGCAACAGTATTTTTCGGGCAAACACGACGTCGGCGATCGCCGCCGCTGTCACATCCGGCATCCCGTCGCCGCAGTAAACGACACGATAGCCGCGCCGTTGCAGATAAGCCACGACGGCCGCTTTGCTGATGCCTGTGTTCGGATCGTAAAAGGGATTGTTTTCAGACGGCGGCGTCATCACCAGTCCGTTTTCAGGACTGTAGACTCCGTGATTGGCCACCAGTCTCACCCGACAGTCGGCCATCTCCTTTCCCGCCAGTTTATCGATGTAATAGTCACATCCGGCCGAGCAGACGTAAACCGGAATGTCCCGCCGGCGGCAATAGTCGGCAACCGTAAAAAAACCGGATCAATCTTGATTTCACGAATAAAGTCGTCAAACGCCGGCTGCTCAACCCTGAGAGAAGCAAAAATTTCCCTTAACGCCTCAAAATGCGTCTTTTTTCCCTCCGTATATTCCCGCCAGGGTTCCAGCGCCTTTTCACCCAGCCAGCAGCGGCTGACATAATTGAAAAAATCATCGTCGCTGACGGTTCCGTCAAAATCGGAAACCAGCGCGGTCGGTATTTTGTTTGCCATCTAACCTTTCCCGTTAAAACTTTTGCCGTAAATATACCATGTAATATTTTACCAAAAGATGAATTTTCAAATTTATTACGAAAAAAACAAACTCTTTCGCCTTTTGAGAAAGAGCCTTCAGCAAAAAAATCTGGCGTGAATAAAGAGCAGAGAAAAAAGGATCCTTTTTTTGCTACAGGAAGCAGTATATCAAAAGTTTTATCAAAAGTCATCTAAATAATTATTTTTGAACATTTTTTCACATTCAGGAAAGTGTGCTGCATCTTTTTGTTTTAGCTTAAAAAAAAGGATCATATTAAATATACGGAGAATCTAATGCTAAAACTATCGGTCATTATGCCGGTTTATAATTCGGAAAAGTATCTGAAAAAACTATATCTTCCGTTTTACCGGCAAATGGATGCCGTCAGACAGCTTCCGCAAACTATACCTGAACACAATATTTTCCCTTCCCGCGAAGATGGTGCGTTTTTTCTGCCCGTAGAAAACGTCAAACCAAAAGAAAAAATCTTCCCGCAATAATCAACTGGCAAAAGGAATGACTACAATGCAAAACATCACAAAAATCTACTTATTCGGCCTGTTTCCGCTGATAAAAATCAAAAAAAGTTCATCAAGTCTGAAACTTTATATTCTGGGAATAAAGATAATCACCCTTAAACAGAAAAAAGTATTATTTTTCGGCATTCCTGTTTTCACTTGCGGAAGTTTCGGATTCATCGGCAAAAAAGTGCTGAAATACGCAATCAACCGCAAAAAGAAGCGGAACGTTATTCTCATCCTGGATAACATTTTTGACGAAAAAATGGAACCTCTCGACGGCTTCAGTTTCTTTGAATATATGGAGCAGCAAAAAGACAGCCCCTTACGGGCATATTACGTTATCAACTCCCGCAATCCGAACTATTCTAAACTCTGCAATAAATACAAAGACAAAATTATCACATACTCCGAAGATAGTCTGTTCGGTTTTCGTATCGCCGCTTTGCTGTATAAAACCCGCTACATCTTGGAATGCGGACAAAATTTGATAAACATAAACCCTAAAGTCTATCAAATGCTATATAAATCCAAACAAATTGAACTGATTTTAACCCAGCACGGCATAACGTTTTTTAAAGAAAACTACATTTCCCCCAACCTATATGGACAAAACATTTTCAATAAAGTTATGGTCAGCAACGACATCGAGCGGGAAATTTTCATCAGACGGGGAAACTATCTGCCTCAAAATATCATCACCAACGGCCTGTTCCGCTGGGATCGTCTGCTGCCTGCCGCACGCAACAATTCACCCAAAAGCATTTTCGTTTATTTCACCTATCGCCGCTACCTTTTCAGACTGCGAAACATAGAAGACTGCACCTATATCCAAACGATCGACGCGTTCATCAATCATCCGGGACTGCTGCAGTTGCTGAAAAAAAACAACATAGAACTGAACATTGCCCAACATCATTCCATCTCGCAAAGAAACATCTCCATTCTCGGCAACATACGGCTGGTGTCTGAAGAAGAAATCGGAGATATCAAGAAGAAAGCCAATCTGCTGATTACGGACTTTTCTTCCATGTGCTTTGACTTCATGATTCAGGACAAACCGGTCATATTCATGAAAATTCCAGATGCCGATGACTGTCTCCGCTACAATTATCCGCAAGATACGGCCGAACCGTGGAGAGGAAAAGAACGTTTCGGATTTGACGTTGCTCAAACGGTTGACGAATGCGTTGCCAAAATAGAAAACTATATCCGCAATAATTTTCTCCCCTCATCAACCGACAAAAAGCTGAAACAGGAATTTTTCGGATTTCAGTCACAATTTTGCCGTCGTTTTCACGAATATCTCAAGCAAAACGCAGAAACGAGAAAAGAAGAAAAAAACTAATTCACTTTTTTTAAAAAAACTCTATAATTTCATCCATAAACGAGGTTACTATGAAATACTACATTGTCAGCGGCGGTTTCGACCCCATCCACGAAGGACACATCGCTATGATCAACGAAGCCGCGCGCCGAGGCGACGGCGTAATTCTGCTACTTAATTCCGACGAGTGGCTTTGCCGCAAAAAAGGCAAAAACTTTATGAATTTCCATACCCGCAAAACCATTTGCGAAAACCTAAAAAACGTAATAAAGGTTTTAGCTTTCAATGATGATGACAATTCTGCCGGCGACGGCATCCGTCTGGTACGCGAACAGTTTCCAGACGCCGAACTGGTCTTCGCCAACGGTGGCGACCGTACCCGCGACAACATCCCGGAAACGGAAGTCTGCAAAAACTGCAACGTTTCGCTCGAATTCGGCATCGGCGGCGAAAATAAGGCCAACTCGTCTTCCTGGATATTAAACAACTGGAAAAAGAAATAAGCAACAACAAATCGTCTGCAATAAATATCCCCGGGAAAACCCGGGGATTTTGCAATAGCCGCAAACCTAACGGCTTGACTACAGTCAAAGGCATGAGCAATGCTGTCTGCATTGTTTTCATCTTTGCTAGCAAACGTGTTTGAGCATAATTAAAAATATGGGGCGGTATTATCCCGACGCTAAAGCGTTCGCCCCGGAAAATCCGTTTTTTCTGTCAGGAAAGACACCGCCCACACTCTTTGTCTGACGCACCGCATTTCCTTTCGGCGGCACGACACCGCCAAAACACCTCCGGCGCTCTCCGGCCCAGCCGCATCCTTTTCCCCGCAACCCCGGCACCCGCGACGAAACGCTCCGACACCTTGCGGCATATTTTCAAGTAGCCGTTTTTGCCCACGCTCTTTATCTGACGCACCGCATTTCCTTTCGGCGGCACGGCACCGCCCCAAAAACGCCGACGCTCTCCGCTTCGGTCGCATCCGTGTTTATGATTCAAATTTTTACATAAGTAAACGGAAACAGATATTGCGACCGCTTCGGCAGAGTTGCCTCCCGTCTTTTGGAGCCGCCCCTATCCTCGGAACTGAGCGTCCGCAACTCCCGAACCGGATCCTTGCCCCAAAACGATCATCGGCCGGTGAAAGCTCATTTTCCGCCTTTCAAAACTTCTTTCAGGCGGTCGATTTTCTGCCTGCACTCTTTGCTCCTGGCTTTGTATTTCTTCCGTATTTTACCGAAAGTCAGCGCCGCCAGCAGCCTGTTGCGCCAATAACGCACCCGGTAAGGCCTGAGCAGACCGGCTTTGATCATCATCCGCCCCATCTCCTCCGTTCTCTCTTCCAGACTGCGAATGCGACATCCGGCAAGGCTCAGACGCTGCATCATAAAAGCCGTCATTTCACTTTCAAAACTCTGCGGCGCCTTCGGTTTTTGCAAAGCTTCCGCCATCCAGCGGCGTGACCGCTCAACTTCCGCCGCCAGCTTTTTGTTGACCGCCGCATAATCAATCGTTTCAAACAAATCGGTGCGGCCGTCAATGGTTTCACCGTTCTTTACCAAACGGGAAGAAAGGCCAAACATGCCAAACAGGCTTTCAAACCGGCTGACACCGCGTTCACGATTGGCCACACAAATAAACGGCTTGTTGAAAATAATGGCAAAACAGGCGCCGTGAAAAGAATCTGTCACCATATAACGGCAGTTTTTGATGTTATACAGCCATTGTTCCGGAGAAAGGGTAATTTCCCCGTTTTTCTGTGCATTCCCCATGTCTATGACTTTGCCGACGGCAAACCGGTGTTCCGCCGCTGTGGCAACGGCGTCCGTTTCCTTGTTTCTGTCCAGAACATATGTCAGTCCGAAATCCTTTTCCCCGTCGTCAGCATTTTGGATCAGAGTTTCCCATTCCTCGGGCGCCGGCCAGAAAACCGGATCAAGGATCAAAGCTGCATCCGGGCGCTGCAGTTCCTCCCCGCACAACCTGACGCCGTCGGTTTCTCGCACGGAAACGGCGTCAAACCCCGCAAGATAACAACGAACCAGTTCCCTGTCGGCAATCGTTCCTCCCAGTTCGGAAGCGCCGAAACTGGCCGCACAGGCAATTTTCTTCTTGTTGGCGTCAACAAACGGCAGATAATAGTAAAATTCGTACCCGGCGTTGTAAGACAAACGAAAAACCTGATCGGAACCGACGATAAACATGTCCGCCATCCGGTTAAGTTCAACCAAATCCGCAACCGATTCAAACGGCGGCGTCACTTTCAGATAACGTCCGGCAAATTTCTCGGAAAAACTGTTTTTAAAAGGTTCGCGGCACCATTCGTGCAAAAAATTCACCAACCGGTTGTCAACGCCCAGTTTCTCCAGTTCCCGCTGCAGGGCATAAGCGGTCAAAATTGCCCCGTAATTGAGCGACCACCAGAAATTCAAAATCACCGCCTGCTGCCGGCCGCCGGCCGTTTTTTCGCCTTTTTCTTCCGTCATATCGCCTCCACAGAAAAAATTATATATCGTCGTCTATCGACCGCAAAACCTTTTTCAGATTTTCCAGCGAACGGCGGCGGATGTCTTCCGCTTTCAGCATCAGCTGCGCCTGTACCTCCCCGTACTCGGCAGCAGGCATGTCGACGGCTTTCAGCATCGTTTCCGCCAACTCGTCGTTAGTACCGTAGACCAGAGAATTGCCGTTATCAAAAGCATAGGCATCGGCAAACTTTTTCTGAATCAGGCACGGTTTTGCAAAACCGTAAATCAATTGGAAGCTGCCGCTGGTGCCGGTCGAAATGTAACGTTCGTGCGCCGGGTTTTCCGGATCCAGCAGACACAGGAAGAAATCGGCTTCTTCCATGGCCGTGAACATTTCCTTGTAGGAAAGGCGGCCGCGCATGTCAAAATACGGCGCAATTTCCTCGTCAAAAAGCAGGTTGTCGCCCGAGCCGACCAGCGTAACCTTGAATTTTTTTCCGCTCGCGGCCAGCCGGCGCACGGTAGAAAGCAGCAGTTCATAATTTTTGCGGCGGGGAGAAATTCCGCCGACAACGATAAAGTCGGTCACTCCTTTGTTTTTCGGCGTAATCTTCACATTGCCGAAATAATGCGGATTGACCATGTAAAAATTGTCGGAATAACGGTTGTGCAGATCGGCCAGAGCGATCTGGTTGCGGTTGATTCCCTGCCGTTCCATATGATGCTGGACGAAAATCATTTTCTTTTGATCGGCGGCAATGTTATGGTAATAGCTGGTCACAAGCGGCATTTTCGGAGAATTGACCTCCACCCCGTCGACATATTTGATGGCAGAACTGAACAAAATATAATGATAGGCACGGATGGGAGCGGCGCCAAGCAGCTTGTCCATGTCCTTTTCGCCGAGCGTGAACACCCTCACCGTCGGCACCGCTTCGCACAAAAAGTCAAGCTGACCGCCATCATAAACCGCCACGTCGACGTTATAGCCCAACTCGCTGAAATATTTGGCATAACCGGGAATAACTTCATAATGACAGGTGTTTGTTTCTACGATCAGCACGCTGTTTTCACGGATGGTGGCACGCAGCTTCTCAAGGGCCTTGCGGTTTCCGTCGCAGCGAAACTTCAGCCTCAGACCGCAGATGCTCACAATTTTATGAGTTTTCAGGGGAGAAATTTTAACCGAAAAAAATTTCGCCCAAATGCCGGATTCTTTCATAACAGATTTGCTTCCGTAAGTCTCTCTAAAAATTTTCAGTTTTTCAATTATGCTGACTTGATATAAGATTATCAGCCAATACTCAAGCTAATAATACAAATTATGCTACGGTATTTTACCGTTTTTCCCCGTTGCCGTCTATACGTTGTAAACCAGCCCCCAGTCCTGATAACGGGCGGGATCTTCGCTCCAGTTCTCCCGCACCTTCACAAACAAGAACAGGTGAATGCGGTCTTCAAGCATTTCCTCGAGTTCCAGCCGGGCTGTCTGCCCCACCTTCTTAATCATCTCGCCGCCCTTGCCGACAATGATTTTCTTCTGCCCTTCGCGCTCGACGTAAATCGTCATTTCCGCCCTCACGGAATTGTCGGACCGGCGTTCCCACAATTCGGGTTCCACCGTCAGCGAATACGGCAGTTCGTCCTGCAGGTACAAAAACAGCTTTTCCCGCACCACTTCGGCCGCCAGCAGCCTCAGCGGCAGGTCAGACATATGGTCTTCGGGATAATACCAGGGCGATTCCGGCAAATGATCCGCCAGATATTGATAAAAGTCCCGCAAGCCTTCCCCGGTTGCGGCAGAAACCATGAAAGTTTCGGCAAATTTTCCGGCAGCGTTAAGCTCCGCCGCCAGCGGCAGCAATTTTTCTCTGGTTACCAAATCGGTCTTGTTCAAAACCAGCACCGCTTCGCGCCCCTGTTTGTTCAACTCGTCGACGATCGCCCGGGTTTCCGCGTCAAAACCGCGTCTGGCGTCAACCACCAGTGCCAGAATGTCGCCGTCCGAGGCACCGCTCCAGGCCGATGCCACCATTGACCGGTCAAACCGCCGCTTGGGCTTGAAAATGCCCGGCGTATCAAGAAAGATGATCTGCGTATTATCATAAATGCCGATACCCTTGACCAGAGTGCGCGTCGTCTGCGCCTTGGGCGACACGATGGACACTTTGGAACCGACAAAATCGTTGGTAATCGTCGATTTGCCGGCATTCGGCGCACCGATCAGGCTGACAAAACCGCAGCGGGTCGGCTTTTGTTCGTTATTTTCCATGTTTTACTCCCAAAAATGCCAGCATTTTTTCCGCCGCGTTCTGTTCGGCCATTTTTTTGTTGCGGCCGCTTCCCGTTTGCGCCTCCGTGCCGTCTATTTCCACCTGCATGTGAAAAACCGGATTGTGCTCGGCGCCTTCGCGACCGATCTCCACATACCGCGGCGCCGGCAGGCCCTTTTCGTGCGCGGCTTCCTGCAACAGGGTTTTGGCGTCTTTCGGCGGCCGCGTATGAGTATCGACCAGCGGACGCCAGCGTTCCTGCACGAAATCAATCGCGGTCTGACAACCGCCGTCCAGATACATCGCGCCGATCACCGCTTCGCAGACATCGCACAAGACGTTGTCATTATGGTGCACGTCGACGCTTTCAGCCATAATATAGCCGTCCAGTCCCAGCTTCAGAGCCATTTCCGCCACCGTTTCCTTGCAGACAAGCGCCATGAAGCGCTGCGACAGGCTGCCTTCCGGCTCGGACGGAAACACCCGGTAGACCATTTCCGCCACCGCCACTCCCAGCACCCGGTCGCCAAGGAACTCCAGCCGTTCGTAATTTTCCGACAGTTTTCCGGTTTTGCTGGTATGCGTCAGCGCCTGATGCAGCAGATGCTGATTGTTGAAATGATATTGCAGATTTTTTTCCAGTTCTTTCATGACAATTCTCCGGCAATTGCTTTCCGCCGTTTATATAAGCTCAGTTGATTTTGCTGAACAGACGGCTCCATCTGATTTTTTTCGCCCAGGTCCAGGGCTTGTACCAGGCCCCTTCGTTCGGATCGTAGGAGAAAAACAGAAAGCGCGCCTTGCCGACCAGGTTTTCCATCGGCACGAAACCGACGCTGACCCGGCTGTCGTCGGAACGGTCGCGGTTGTCGCCCATGACAAACAGACTGCCTTCGGGCACCGTTACCTCTTCAAAATTGTCTTCCCTCTCTTCGTCAGAAATCTCCAGAATGCTGTGTTTTACCCCGTTGGGCAGCGTTTCCGTATACTGGTGATAACGCTCGGCATGACCGAAAGGATTGCGCAGCACAAAGTTCTCGCCCTCAACCCGCTCCAGCATTTTTCCGTTGACAAAAAGGCGGCCGTTTTCCAGTTTGATCCTGTTGCCGGGCATGCCTATGATCCGCTTGATGAAATCGGTGCGGTTGTCTTTCGGAAATTTGAACACCACCACGTCGCCCTGCTTGGGTTCGCTGCTCCAGATACGCCCTTCAAAAGGTGGAAAGCTGAAAGGAAAAGAGTGCCGGGAATAGCCGTAAGTATATTTGGAAACGAACAGAAAATCGCCGACGTAAAGATTCGGATACATTGAACCGGACGGAATTTTGAACGGTTCAAACAAAAAACTCCTGATCAAAACCGCGATCACGATCGCGTAAATAATCGTTTTGACGGTTTCCGACATATTTTCTTCTTTTTCCATTTTACTCCTTCCCCCGGTTGTTTTTTTCTGCCATACTAACCTTTATTTTTATTTTCGCAACAAAAAGCTAACAACTTTCAATAATTACCACGGCCTGCGCCAGCGGATAGTCGTCGCTCAAACTCAGCCACAGCCGCGAGGCGGGAATAATTTTATTCAAAACCGCTTCCGCCTGCCCCGAAACTCTAAATACAGGCCGACCGCCGGGCAGATGCACCACCTCGATTTCTGCCCAGGAAATACCGTGGGCAAAACCGGTACCGAGGGCTTTAACAAATGCCTCCTTGGCGGCGAACCGTTTGGCCAGCGACGCGGTAAAACGCACCTTGTCATCGCCGATCGCGTCCAGCTCTCGCCGTTCCTCCGGCCCAAAACAACGGGCAAGAAAACGTTCGCCGAAACGGGCATACGCCTTTTCGACACGTCTGATGTTGCAAATATCGCTTCCCAGTCCGATAATCATTATACCCTGCCCGTCTCTTTGTTCCGGCTCTTTTTAAAACGGCCAATTTTTTCCAAAGCTTTCTTCACCGTGTAATAAGTAATTCCCCAGGCGGCAACGTAAAAAGGAACGCAACCGACCATCATCGGCCAAACCACCGGCCACACATCACGGCCAAAAGAAGAAAAATCGAAAGTGATCAACGAATGCATCGCTTTTTCGAACACTTTTGTAAATTCTATGCCGCCGCGGCCGTGTTCGCCCAGCAGAAAACGCCCGGTATAAAGCACGGAAACCCAGATGAACGGGAAAGTCCACGGATTGCCGGCGGCGGTGCCAAGCATGCCGGCCAGCACGTTGCCCCGCACCAGCCACGCGGTAGCCGCCGCCAGCACAAAATGAAAACCGACAAACGGCGTAAAGGAAACAGCCACCCCGCAGGCAACCCCGGCGGCAATTGAATGCGGCGTCCCGCCCAACCGACTGAGCCGAGCCAGCATGCGCTTTTCGTAACGCCTCCAGCCTGTCATCCGCCGCCGGTTTGGGATTTTGGCATCCGTCACCGACCGTCTTTTGCGCAAAAACAAATCGTTTCTCCCTTATTCAGGCCGACCGGGCAACATAGCTGACCGCTTTTGAAGACTTCAGATCGGCGATTATCGAGTTCAGATGATCCAGGTTTTTAACTTCCACGTCAACCATGATTTCAAAATAGCTGATCGTGCGGTAGACAATGTTTAAGTTTGAAATATTGGCATTGTTGCGCGCCATGATGTTGGAAATTTCGCCCAAACTGCCCGGTTCGTTGCTAAGCATCAGCTTCAGCCGTCCGGTATGGCGCTGTTTTTCGGCGCCCTCGCCCCAGGCGATGTCCAGCCAGCGTTCGGGTTCGCCTGCAAAGCGTTCCAGCGCCTTGCAGTCCGCGCGGTGAACCGCCACCCCTTTGCCGGTAGTGACGATACCGACGATTCTGTCGCCCGGCAGCGGATGGCAGCAGCCAGCGAAATGCATCGCCATCCCCGGAATCAGCCCTTCGATTTTCAGAGGCTCTGTGTTTTTCTTTTTAATTTTACGGAACGAGGGGACCTTGATCGCCTTGACCACTTTTTCCAGCTTGGACTGCTTATAGGCCGGATAAACCGCTTTCATTACGTCCCAACCGCTGATCAGTCCCTCGCCCACTTTGGCATAAATATCGTTGATCGATTCCGCCTCAAAATTGGGCATCACCGCCAGCAAGCCTTTTTCCGAAAACTCCAGTCCTTCGTTTTTAAACATTTTTTCAAGGATTTCCTGTCCGAGAACGATAAACTGATCCCGTTTGGAAGAGCGCACGTAACGGCGGATGGCGGCCTTGGCCTTGCCGGTAACCACAAAGCGTTCCCACTCCGTCGACGGATGCTGGGCTTTTGAAGTCAGAATCTCCACCTGATCGCCGTTTTGCAGCACCGTCCGCAAAGGACGGATTTCGCCGTTAATTTTGGCGCCGACACAGGTATCGCCGACCGAAGAATGGACAGCGTAGGCAAAGTCGACCGGCGTCGAATTGACCGGCAGCCCGATCAGATCGCCCTTCGGAGTAAAGCAGAACACCTGATCGTTATACATCTCAAGTTTGGTATTCTCAAGAAACTCCTCCGGGTTGGAAGCCCGTTCCAAAATTTCCAGCAGCTCGCGGATCCAGCGGAAATTTTTGCCTTCCGCCTTTTGCCCCTGTTTATAGGCCCAGTGGGCGGCAATGCCTTTTTCCGCAATTTCGTGCATTTCAAAAGTGCGTATCTGCACCTCGATCCGGGTGTTTTCCGGCCCGATGACGCCGGTATGAATCGACTGATAGCCGTTTGGTTTCGGGGTTGAAATATAGTCTTTGAAGCGGCGGGGTACCATATGATATTTGCTGTGGATAATGCCCAGTGCCTGATAGCAGGTTGCAATGTCGTCAACACAGATGCGGAACGCCATAATGTCCGACAACTGCTCAAAAGAGGCGTTTTTCTGCTGCATTTTGCGCCAAATGGAATAAGGTGTCTTTTCCCGCCCCGTCACCTGACATTTGACTCCGTTGTCTTCCATGTCCTTTTTCAGTGCCTCAATAATCTTCGGCACCAGATTGCTGCCCTGCTCGCGCAGAAAGTTCAGACGGGCGATGATGGAGTCGTGAGCCTCCTTGTAAAGCTCGCAAAAAGCCAGTTCTTCCAGTTCGCTCTTCACTTCCTGCATGCCGATGCGTTCAGCCAGCGGGGCGTAAATGTCAAGCGTTTCGCGAGCAATCCGTGTACGTTTTTCCGGCGCCAGAAAATGCAGCGTCCGCATGTTGTGCAGCCGATCCGCCAGTTTGATCAAAAGCACCCTGATGTCTTCCGACATCGCCAGCAGCAGCTTGCGGAAATTTTCCGCCTGTTTGGTATAAGTGGACTTTTGCTCGATCATCGCCAGTTTGGTCAGACCGTCCACCAGCGAGGCCACCTGTTCGCCGAACAGCTGGCGCACCTCTTCCACTGTGGTGTCGGTGTCCTCCACCGTATCATGCAGAAGCCCGGCGACCACCGACGCGCAGTCCAGTTTAAACTTGGTCAGAATACCGGCCACTTCGACCGGATGCGAATAATACGGGTCGCCCGAAGCCCGAAGCTGCGCCCCGTGCTTTTTCATGGCAAAAACGTAAGCACGGTTGAGCGCGTCCTCGTCGGCGTCCGGATCGTAAGATTTTACCAAATCGACTAATTCATATTGTCGTAACATCGGCCCGCATCATCAGTTGTTTTTATTCTTCGTCAAAATCGTCCAAGCCGTCGTCGCCCATCTCGCCGCCTTCGTCGAAGCCGAGTTCGTCGTCGCCGTCCAGATCAACGTCAATATCGCCGTCGGCGGCGTCGTCGGCATCAAGGTCGAGGTTGTCGTCGTCTACGCCGTGAACCTGCATGGAATCGGACATTTCATTCTCAAGCAAAAATCCGGAGAACTGCTCGTCCAGTCCGGCCAGTTCTTTTTCGGCCGCCTGAATTTCCATTTCCTCTTCTTCCGGTTCTTCAACTTCGACATATTTCTGCAATCCCATGACCAGAGACTTCTGCAGGTCTTCGATGTTGACCTTTTCCTCGGCAATTTCGCGCAGGGCGATAACCGGATTTTTGTCGTTGTCGCGGGAAACCATGATCGGAGCGCCGGAGGAAATGTCCTTTGCGCGCTGGGTCGCGACCATCAGCAGTTCGTAACGGTTGGGGATCTTGTCAATGCAGTCTTCGACTGTAACTCTTGCCATTTTTTCACCTTTTTTCAGTTAGATTGAAACCAAATTTGACGACGACTATAAACGCATTGCGCCGCAAATGCAATAAAAATCTGTTTCCCTTCAAAACAACAAATTGTTTTTGCGAAATATTATTTTATATAGACCGGTTGAAATACGATTCGGTAACCGATTTTTTCAAAAGCCTTCTTCAGCACCTTCTGATTATTCTTGACTTCCATCATGTCATTGACCGGGGCTTTGTACATTTCGATAATCCCCTGCATCGTCACCGCAATGTTCGGCGCCGTCTTGTCAGAATAAAGGTTAAGCTGATTTTCGTATACGTTTCGTTTGTACAAAAGCAGCGTCAGCAACTCCGGCGAACTCATCCTCAGCACCCGGTAAGCTTTGATCGTCTTGTCACAGGTATAGGCCCACTCTTCCGGATTAAACCCTTCCCCGGCGACAATTTTGGCAAACTCGCCTTCCATTCCCTGCATCCTGATCTTTTGCACCAGCCGCTGACAGGGATGAACCAGGTCTTTTAAGTTGGGCAGCATCGTGCCCCGTCCCTGCGAATTTTCCCAGGCATCAAGCAGCGCCCCCGCCTCAATGATCTTGGCCTGATTGTTGATGTCGGCGCCGTAATCCGCCAATGCTTCCAGACTGCGGGCCACCGCCTGAACGTCCCTGCCCGTCAGCGGCGAGGAAGCGTCGGGCGAAATCGTGCGCAGGCGGCTCTCAAGCGGTTCTTTCGGCTTGGCGCCGGGAGCATAATCTTCCGGCGGCACCGTTTCCATCACCTTGTCCATAAAACTCGTGTCGTAACGGTTGACCTGCGGCAGCGTCCTGAATTTCACCTGCTCCCGGCTCAGGTTGCTTTCCTCCCACAAATCGGGATTAAGCGCAAAATAAAGTGCCGGGGACATAAATTCCAGATTTTCTATATCCGCCAGCTGCGGCGCCACCCGCTTCGGAAACTGGTTTTTCGTTTCCTTAATGCCCGGATAGTTAAGGATTTTTTCCGAAATTCCGGGAATGGTGTGCAGATAGGGACCGATATACTGGTAATATTCCTTCGGCGTATTTTTCAACTGTTCCAGCATTATGTCCTCGCCCGGCCATTTTAACCGCGTCTGCCGGGTGCCGTACTGCCGGATGGTTTTGGCAAAACCCTTGTCAAAAACCGTGCCGATGTTCCAGAAATAGTCAAACTTGCGGTCATAAACCGGTTTCGGCGCAAACATTTTGTGCAGTTCCTCTATCGGCGGAATCTGCTCGTTCATGTCCACTTTGAAACGATCGGCATAATCAGCCGGAGAAACGGCCTCCGCCGCGGCCGCCGCAAACACGGTCAACGCCGTGAATAAGCACAAAATTTTCGTCTTCATCTTTGTTCCCGTAATTTTCACGATTATTTATCTTACAACTTATATTTCAATTAATAAAGAACTTCTGACAAGAAAATACTAGACTCGACCAAAATATTGATTTACTATTTGCGACATATGTTAACTTTTTTATGGGAGATGCGGCAATGGCCTGGACGGAAAAAATGGTTGAGGACCTTAAAATCATGTGGAAACAGGGACTGACGACAGGGGAAATCGGAAAACGTCTGGGCGTTTCCAAAAACTCCATTGTCGGCAAAGTTCACCGTCTGCAGCTCGACGCCCGCCCCTCACCGATCAAGAAAAAAGACGAGGAACAGGAAAATGCGGCAGTTGCCGCAACCGCCGAAACCAAACCGGCCGCCGTCAAAGCCAAAAGCGAAAAGAAAACCGAACCGCGGGAAGAAAAACCTGCCGCCGCTCCTCAGCCTGTTGCCGAAAAACCGGCAGTCATTCGGAAAAACGTTGTCAGCAACGTCAAACTGACAGACCTTGACAACCACACCTGCCGCTGGCCGATCGGCGATCCGAAGGATGAAAATTTTCACTTTTGCGGCAGAAAAGTCCGCATCGGACAGACCTATTGCGAAGAACACGCAGCTCTGGCCTACGTCAAACCCAATAAAAAATAAACGCTCAAAACTCCCAGCCTCAAACCGGGGAGTTTTTTAACAAATCAATATCAATTCAATTAAAAATTATAAACAGATATTTTAATTGCGTAAAAGTTGTAGACAAGAACAACAAAATGTGATATAGAAATTCTCATGATGGAAACAGTATAAGCACCTGCTTCCGTCATTTTTTATGTGGAAAGAGTCATACGAGTTATGGCTCTTTTTTTGTTTTAAATATTAATTTTACAAGGAATAAAAATATGAATATTTATAAAAAATATACCACCCCGTTCGGCTATGTTGCCGATGGTAATCAAGTTGATGCTTACGGTGTCGACCACAGTGGATTTTCCACCCGTGACGAACTGGAATATCAATTCGCCCGTCAGGAAAGAGAAAACCAACTGACTGAAAGTCTAAAACAACAAGGTATTGAACCGGAAAACTATCCTCAGTTAGGCAACAGTTTTTGGGGCAACAATCCCGAA
>CABUBU010000021.1 GCA_902489795.1 uncultured Azospirillum sp. | reverse complement strand
TGATCATTACCGCAAGATAGTTCGGTTCTCCCCACCCGTAAAATATTATGCTGGCCAGCAACAGAAGACAATTACGGGTTTCCGGCCGGACAAAAAAGTAGGCAATGCAGACAAGCGGCAGGAAAATATAAACGAATGTCATTGATGAAAACAGCATCTTTTTTTAATCCTCATTGAATTTCACAAAGCCGGGAATATTAGAAATAGTGAAGCAGAAAACCAGAATGTCCGGCTTATATTCGAGAATCTCCCGCTTGTAGCGTTTCATGATTTTTTTCTCTTCGTCCACGGGCACGATCGGGCTGTTGTTGGTACGGAAATATTTCAGCTCCGAGAAATTCTGCGGCAAGAACTGCAGCAGGTTTTCGCTCATGCTGGTGCCGATAAGCATCACCCGCAGCCCGTTGCCGTCCGGGTTATGATAATGTTTGGTCATTTCGGTATCGTTGACGTCTTCGGCAAGAACCTTTTTCGGGTTATAATACTTGTATTCGACATCCAACAGTTTGTCTTCGGGATATTTGACGTTCATCTGAACAAAGGTTTGTCCCAGGGTGAAATCTTCGCGATCCCAGCCACCGCGAACCCGGCGTTTGTAAAAAATGTCATAGGCGTCTTCACCGACCGCCCCGACCGCAGGAAAATCTTTTGCAATCGTCTGCATCAGCTTGCGATAGCCGAGATAGGCACCCCACTCCGTCCAATGATGTTCGGTCTTGAAAAAGACGAAGTTTTCCTTTGCCCCTTCCTGCAGCTCGGCCAGCGGATAAACCACGGGAAACGGCAATTCCGACATCATTCTTTTGATCGTTCCTTCGTTTTGGATTCCGCGAACCTTGTAATAAGGCTCTGCCGCCTTGGCATAAATGTCAATTTTGCCCGGCACCATCAGCATATAGGTTTTGATTCCCTGCCCGCGGAAAAAACGTCCGGCGGCGCTCAATTCCCGCAAAACGCGGTCTTCCGTCTGCCGGGACAGCTTCCGGTTCTTTAGCTGTTCGTTGTTAAAGAGCCAATGGGTCTTTTTGTTGAAGAAAGCGACCTTGTTGTTGATACGGCTGTTTAAGAGCATTTCCAGATCGGAATAAAACGAGATGACCGCTTCCCGATAATTAAAACGGTCGTTAAACCAGGCCTCAAAATCCTGTCCGAAACGGTTATTCAGCCCTTGGTCTGAAAACAGCGGAACGTAGGCCGCCAGCCGCCGGTTTTCCTGAACGGACTTTTCTTCACGGCTGATTTCTGAGGCCGGCACCAGCAGGAGAAAGAAAAAAACGCAGATGAAAACGATGTCAATGCGGCTGCAGTGTTCCAGCAGTTTGAATCTGGACACGTAAGTCACCAAACCGTAAGCCAGCAGAAAAGAAACAACCGTCACCGTAAACAGCATGCAGAAATTGATGCCGTGTTCTTTAAGATCGGCAAAAGCAAAACGATGACGACGCGCTTCAAACGACAGTCGAAGCGTTTCCCCTTTTTTTATTTTCGTCGTATATTCGTAAGGGTGCATGACGGAAAATGCCCATTCCCCGCGGAACATCTCCCGGCCGTTGATTTTCAGGCCGCGGAAATCGGTTCGCGTAATCCGGCCGTCCCTGACCGGGCTTTTCAAAACAATTTTAATCTCTCCGTCGGCGGCAGCCTGCGCCGTCAGTTCATACGCACGCCATTTGGATTTCAGGCCGCCTTCAATTGCATAACAGCCGGACTTTTCCGTTCCTGCCGGACAGCGGTCGGAAGAAAAACGGAGCATGGACATCTTTGAAAATGTCAATCTGTTGTCTTTCCCGCCGGTTTTTAACAGGTCGAGCCGTACGGTTTTGTTGTTCCTGCTGTTTATAATCCCCGTCCATATGCCGCCGACGGAATACAGCGGCTGTGCCAGCGCCGCCAAAACTGCCGTCAAAACGACGGTGACGATCAAACGTCGATATCCCATAGTCTGTTCCTGATAGTTATAAATTTTAGATTCTGCTTAACCGAAAAGAGCTTCGGTTTCAAATGCTTTTTGATTTTTGTTCACTATTTTTGGCAGAAAAAAAAGCTTTCTTCGCCAAATAATGTGAATTTTTGTTGATCGGCAAACTTTTCCATATCCGCTTTTGCCCCGCATCACAGACAAAAAGCCCCTCCGCACAAAGCGGAAGGGCTTTTCGTTTCAGTTTCGAGGCTACCAAAGTTCCAGCGCCTCTCTCGGGGTCGGATAGTTTCCCCGCGTCAGTCTGTCCCCGATTTCCGGCGTATAAACATATTCGCCGTCGATCGTATAAACAGAGCCGACGTCAATCCCCTTATACGAGAACATCGGAAAATCGAGCAGTTCGCCGATTGCCAAATCCCCGTACCAAAGCAGCTTCAAAACGTAAAAATACTGTTTTGGCTCGTTACCGGTCGGATAAACAGAACCGTCGGCCTTTTGCAGCAGCAGCCATTTGCCGGCACCGGTCAGATCGCCTTCGTTAACCTTTTGCAGGAACGTCGAACGGACAAAACCGGCCTTGCCCATGCGCATGGCGGCAAGCGTAACCACCGCCATCTGTTGTTTGCTCAAAACAACCTCCGGGTTGAGATGACCAACGACGAGCGGCTTCCAATCACGGGCAACGACGTCAACGGCCTGATCATAGGTCATGCCTTCAAAATCGAAGTCCCTGACCAGCCGGTCGTTGATAAACTTGAAGCCCACCAAAGCGCGGGGACAATCGGCGGAAACCTTTTCCTGTACGCCGTCAAGATAGGCCCGCGCCACGATGACTTCGTCAAACGCCCGGTCATATACGACCGTCGGTTCGCCCTCTCCCTTGTCTTCGGCGGACGAGCAACTGCGCCAGGTGCCGATCAGCGCAACCAACAGCGACAGCAGCAAAAGCCACCACATCCATCGATCGCTCCGGCCTTGCTCCGGCGTTTTCCGTTCCGACGACGGCGTTTCGGCAGTCTCGGAAGCGGGTTCAGTCTTCGGTTTGCGTTTGCACATCCGACAAAGTCCGAACCACAGGGCGGCCGCTCGGAAAGCAATCGCCGAACCCAGGGGTTTCAGCCGTTTAAACAGCCAGACCGCCCCCAAATACAGCCCCTTTCCGGCATAGAAAAGCAACAGAAAAGGAACAGCGATCAGACCGAGCAGCATTCTTGCCACCGTAAACAGATTGTAGCGTACGGAAACTTCGCCGCGCCACCAATGACCCAGGGTCTTTACTGAAAAAATGTTCTTCATAAAAAACAGTTTTTATTTTGTTAAACAAAGATTTTTTGCAAAAGCCTTCGTGTTTCCGCGGATTTCGCCGTCATCGAAAAACGAGTCAATCCGCCGCTGCCTTTATACAAAGAAACAGGCCAAATAATTCCACACAATAACTTTTTCAACTGTTTTTCAATGTAATACGGTTTGCCGGCAGCGTCAACAGGAATTTGTCAAATTTTGGCAGTTTATGATTTTTTATTCTGTCTGCTCCGCCGGGTGTTCAGATTCATATTTCCGGCACAATTCCCATTCCATCTGATAGTTGGTCAGGTTGTCCAGCTTATCCTGTTCTTTTTCCAGCACCTTTTCAAAAGTTGTGATCAGCGGGCCAAGCCTGGCCTGATAGTACTTTATCAGTTCTTCGGCTCCGTCTTCTCCCTGTTCCGGCGAAGAAACCTTGACCGCCTTGACATCGCGCACCGCCTTTTGCAGTTCGTCGCTGATCAGCGGCAGAAAATATTCCAGCACAAGTTTGTTGATGCGCTGATGCACCTGCTCGTGACGGATCACCACCGAAAAGCGGCAGCTGTCCTTGTCCAGATCTTTGGAAACATATATTTCCGGCTCTTTGAAACCGAAGAAAAATTCCACTTCCGCCGGCAAAACGCAGGTGGCGCCGGCATCAAGCCGCCGCACGGTATAACGGCCGCAAGCGGAAAGAACTGCGGGTGCCGACACGCGCCAGCCCGTCGACAAAAAGCCCTTTTCCGCACCGGAAGCCTTGGCGGTAATCTCGTTCGTCGAAAGATTGAAGTCGTGAACCAGCTGTCCGTAAGAGGTTTTGAAGGTAACCGCCGGCATCGGATTGAGCGCATTGCAGGAAATGAATTCGCCGTAACTCCAAGCATCTGCCCGGGAACTGCCGGCAAGCAGGGAAAGCACCGCCAAAATCAAAGCCTTTTTCATCGTTTTTCCGTTATACGTTTTTTGATAATAATATTTTTACCATTAATTGATTAACATAAGTTTAGCGTAAAATCAATTTTCGGGGAAAAGACATGAAACAGCTGCTGAATACCGTCTTCATAATCTGCTGCGCGGCTTTTCCCTGCCGGGCGGAGGAAACCCCGCCGGAAGCGGAATATGCCAGACTCGGCAACGCGGCCGCGGCGGAAATGCTGACCCGTTTCGACAGTATGGAAAAGCCGAAGTTTCAACGCGCTTACGACGATTATCTCAACGATCTGAAAATTATTGCCGAAACCGGCCGTGCGCAAGACAACCGGGAACTGTTCAACGATCTGCTGGAAATGAACAGCGAAGAGGAATTCGTCTATTCGCAGACCAAAGGGCACATGCGGGCTGGCTTCGGCCAGCTGATGCGGCCCCGATCCCGTTAAAGTGTCCGCGCACGGATTTTTAAAATTGGCGAAAAATCGTCATTTTTGCCAGTTTTTGCGCATTTTTTACCCAAAAATGAGCAATTTTTGAATATTTTTGTTGTTTTTATGTCAAAGGTGGTTTATGAATCTGCTCTGACTAACCTAATTGTTTTTTAACTGCAAACAAAGTGAGAATCTAAAAAATGTCTGATCCCATTGATACCAAAATTGTCAGCAGACTGGCAGCCATCCTCAAGATGAACGATCTGGCCGAATTGGAATACGAAACCGAAACCTGCCGGATTTCCCTGATTAAATCGCATGCGCCGCTGCCGCCCGCGCCGGCGCCTTTTGCACCCGCTCCGGCTCCGGTTCCCGCCGCTTCCGCCGTTGCTGCCGAAACGCCTGCCGTCGCCGCGCCGGCTGCCGACAATGCCGCCGACCTGTCCAAACTGCCGGGCTGCGTCAAATCCCCGATGGTCGGCGTCGTTTATCTGTCAAGCGATCCGAACACCCCCAACTACGTCAAAATCGGCGACACCGTTGCCCAGGGCGACACCGTCTGCCTGATTGAGGCGATGAAAACCTTTAACCCGGTCAAAGCTCACACCGCCGGCAAAGTTACCAAGATTCTGGTTGAAAGCGGCGATCCGGTCGAATACGGCGAACCTCTGATCGTGATCGAATAAGCCATTTTTAGCTTAAAGGAAAATGTTATGTTTGAAAAAGTACTGATTGCCAACCGCGGAGAGATCGCCCTGCGCATTCATCGCGCCTGCCGCGAAATGGGCATCCGCACCGTGGCGGTGCATTCCGAAGCCGACGCCAACGCCATGCACGTCCGTCTGGCGGACGAAGCCGTCTGCATCGGTCCGGCCCGTTCAATCGACTCCTACCTTAACAAGTCGGCGATTATTTCCGCCGCTCTGGTCACCGGCGCGGACGCCATTCACCCCGGTTTCGGCTTCCTTTCCGAAAACGCGGACTTTGCCGAAATGGTCGAGGAACACGGCTTCACCTTCATCGGCCCGACCGCGGCGCAAATGCGCAAAATGGGCGACAAAATCACCGCCCGTCAGGCAGCGATCGAAGCCGGCATTCCGGTAACCCCGGGTTCTCCTTCGCTCGACACTTTGGAAGACGCCAAAAAATGGGCGCATGAAATCGGTTATCCCGTCATTATCAAAGCCAAAGACGGCGGCGGCGGCAAAGGCATGAAAGTGGCTTTCGGCGACGACGACATCAAAGAGGCCTATACCATGGCCCGCGCAGAAGCCAAAGCGGCCTTCCCGACTGATGTGGTTTATATGGAAAAATACCTGCAAAAACCGCGCCATATCGAAATGCAGATTCTGGCCGATAAATACGGCAACGTGGTTCACTTGGGAGAACGCGACTGTTCCATTCAGCGCAACAACCAGAAAGTGATCGAAGAATCGCCCTCGCCTGCCTTAAATCAGGCGCAGCGGGAAGAAATCGGAGAAATCGTCCGCAAGGCAATTGCCAAAATCGGTTATTTCAATGCCGGAACGCTGGAATTTCTGTATGAAGACGGCAAATTCTATTTTCTGGAGATGAATACCCGCCTGCAGGTTGAACATCCGGTCACCGAAGCCGTCAGCGGCATTGACATTGTCCGCGAACAAATCCGCATTGCCAGCGGAGCTGCGCTTGGCTTTGAGCAAAAGGACATCAAGTTCAACGGTCATGCGATCGAATGCCGGATCAACGCCGAAAACCCGGAGACTTTCACTCCCTGCCCGGGTAAAATTACCGAATGGCATGCGCCGGGCGGCCTCGGCGTACGGGTGGATTCCGAAATTTATTCGGGTTACGCCATCCCGCCGTTTTATGACAGCATGATCGCCAAGCTGATCGTGCACGCGCCGACCCGCAACGCCGCCATCATGCGCATGCGCCGGGCGTTGGAAGAATTTGTCATTGAAGGCGTGCAGACGACCATTCCGCTGCATCAGGAAATCATTTCCCAGCAGGAGTATATCGACGGCATGTACAACATCCATTGGCTGGAACATTACATGAAAGCCAAACAGGAGAAAAAATAGATGTCATAGATGCCCTGATAAACCAAGAGTAGGTTGTCAGGCATCACATAGATATCCCCCGGCAAACTGGGGGTTCTATAGAAAAGGCACCTTCGGGTGCCTTTTCCCTACACTCCAAACACCAAACAGGAGAAAAAATAGGTACTATAGATATCCCCCGGTAAACGGGGAGCAGTCTGTCAGGCATCAAAACAAAACTCCCCGTTCCGGCGGGGAGTTTTGTTGTATCGTGCCCCGGCCTGGCCGGGAGTATCCGGTTACAACAGACCATGTGCTTGGCGCGTGGTTTTCTCAATACAATAATAGCACCGTCAAAAAGACGGTGCTATTATCAATTTCTAACCAAATACTCCTAGCAGTACTTCTTATTTGTTTGAACAGCCACCACAGAGCAAAACGTCAGAATAATTTTGCACAAACAGTATGATAACTAGAACTTATACTTAGCGTTCAGCATACCTGTATGATTTGCATAATCATCACGGAAGTTACCTTCATAAGCAACAGCCAGTTCCCAATTATCAGAAACATCGGTAGCCACCTTTGCACCAAGTTCTAACCCTAAGCGATCAAACTCTTCGCCGTTGGTGCGATAAGCTGCCCCATTTGCCAAAATAACGTTAGACTTGTTATCATCCGTAAACAAGTCATAAGTTACAGCTACTCTCATTTCTGGACGGATAACTGTTCCACTGTTCAGAGCATAATTTTTTGAAACTCTTACACCGGCAACAGCAGTCAAAATATCGCTATTGTTTGCAGTAACAGTTGTTCCGAGAGCGTCTGTATATCCATCATTCGAAATATGGGCATAGCGCAATCCTGCTTCAGGAGTTACTGTATGATCTTTTACTTCCATTTCATATCCATATACGGACTGGATTGTCCAAGCATCTACATCATAATCAGCATTTGCTCTAAAACCGAATGCCGATTTCTTTTCGCTATAATCGGACCAGTTGTAAGCAACAACCGTGTTAATATACCAGTTTGCAGGTTTGTACTGTCCATATAAAAATGCGGTATGCGTGTCAACATCTGTATTGCGAATGCCAGAAGAAACATCCGTGCTACTATAAGCATAACCAACACCAAGTTTTGTCTTGTTGTCAATTTGCTTATCAATACCCATTGCAACGCCATTGCTGTCAGAATCAAAGCCTCTTACTTTAGAAGTTGCTTCATGGTCAGTTTTATTAAACAGAGATCTGATCCAAGCTTTTACATATTTGAATGGTGCATATTCTGTCTTTTCTTCTGCCATAGCTTCAGAAGTTCCATTCAGCTCATCGGCAACAGCAGAGATAACCATATTGTGAATACCTGTTTCAACTGAGCGAACAACTGGATTTTCATCTGCAGTCAACAATTCTGCTGCGCTGACAGCATTTGCAACTTGGGCTTTGTCGGCAGATTGAACATTCTGGTTCAAATATGCTCTAAGATTGTTAAAGTTCACATTATTAGAAGAACCACCCATAATTGCCCCTAAAACGGCATTTGCTTGCGAACCAGACGCCCCCATAGCAGCTGCAGCTTCAGAAGCTGATTTCTGCTTCATGGTAACTTTTCCGTCCGCTCCGAGGCTTGCATTGTACAAAACATTTTGAGCTAAAGTAAACTTGTTTTCACCGGTTAGTAATTTGCTTGTGTCAAAACTTGCAGTCTTTGCACCTGTTTCAACAATCAAACCCAATTGAGCATTTTTGCCAATATTGATTTGAACATCATTTGCAAATGTGGTGTTTTCAGTAATGTTGAGCTTTGTATTGTCTGCAAATGCAGTTGTACCTGCACCAGAAATACCGCCATCCAGGGTCAAAGTTCCGCTAACATCAACTTTAGCTGCGCCATTCTTTTGGTTCAGGTTAATGTCATTTAAAGTGTTGCCGACCTTATTTCCAGCAAATGTGTTTTCTCCTCTCAGTTTAACTGTACCATCTACATTGATTGCACCGGCACCTGTTGAAGCTGTATTGTTTACAAATTTGGCATTGGAAATATCAGTTACACCACTCGAAGAGATGGCGCCGCCACTACCATTTTTGGCTTGGTTATCAACGAATTGAACATTGCTGAGCTTAATATTTGCAGAAGTAGATCCACCGTTAAAGATAGCTGCACCATTGCCTTTTTCAGCGATATTACCTTCGAAAACAGTATTGCTAATTTCTTTAATTTCGCCATTTTTGTTATAAATAGCAGCACCACCACCAGCAACAGAAGTATTGTTTTTGAAAACACCGTTTGTAATAGAGCCAATTTTGCCACCAGAGTTCAAAATTGCACCGCCATTTACAGAAGCCTTATTTCCTTCAAAAGTAACCTTATCTAAATTGCCGATTGTGCCTCTGTTGTAGATAGCGCCACCGAGTTTAGCGGAGTTATTCTTAAAAGTTGCACCGGAAGCAATATCCATCTTGCTACTTGCATCTGCAACAAAAATAGCGCCACCAGCATTATCCGCGGTGTTGCCTGTAAAATCAACCTTTCCAGTCAGATCTGTTTTTGTGTTTCGGTCGCTATAGATGGCACCGCCATTAGCACTTGCCGTGTTTCCCGAGAATGTAACATCAGCAAATTTAATATTTCCGCCTTTATCAACCTCTTGTGTTTGGTTATTGGTATTAAAAAGAGATTGATTATAAACTGCACCCCCATTTACAGCTTTGTTGCTTGTAAACGTAGAGTTGCTTATTTGCGTATTATTAAAGGAGTTAGCAATTGCACCACCGAAGCCACCTGTAAGTTTATTATCGCTTTGGTCGGTTGTTTTACCTGTTGCTGTATTCCCGACAAATTTAGAATTTGATATAACTAAACTATGGTTATTATGCGATTGGTTGGCAATATCGCCATTATTGATCGTGCGTCTTGTGCCAATAGCACCACCATTAAATCCGGTTTCATTACCTACAAATTCGGTATTAGAAATAGTTGTTACAGCATCGATACCCAAGGAAATGGCTCCACCGCCGATAGGTTGGGAATCTGTTGTTCCTAACTGTGATTTGTTAGCTTCAAATTTTGCCCCATCAATTTCCAAAATTCCGAAGCTGCCAATAGCACCACCATCGTAATCACCGGTATTGTTTTTAAACACAGTGCCAGATTTTACAACCAGCTTTCCAGCACCATTCTTTCCGGGCTTACTTGTAGAGAATGCACCGCCGATATCACTTGTATTGTTTTGTACAAGTGAATTTTCCTCTAAAACATAAGTTTCTCCCTGAGGAATAAGGTATCCTTTTGTACCTTCTACAACTTTAGCATTTGCCGATACAGCAAACACTGCACCAGCTAATGCCGTTGTTAATAAAAGTTTATTTTTCATGAATAACTCCTATAAAAAGTTTTACGCAAACGTTACAAGAAAAAACGGGATGTTTTATTCTTAACGATGTAATCGAGTTTGGCACTACTATCTAATAAGTCAATACGAAAAAGATAACCTTAAGTTAGAAATCGAACGGCAATACGGTTGTTAATTGATACTTTTTTGTAAATACAGTATATTTAGTAACGGAAAAACTGTGTATAAAACTTTTCAGAGAAATTAAAAATTAACACAACTGTCTTAAAAAGCATAAAAAAAACTGCTTTGAAGCATCTTGCAACCTCAAAGCAGAAATGAATTTTTATGAATAAGCAATAAGATGCTCTACAACGACTCCGTAGAACCTCCTTTCAGATTCACTCGGGGAGTTTTCTAAAAGATTAACCGCATCTTGTAACATTATACCTTGAGTAAGAATTGCCTTTTCGACCGAAATTGTGCAAACATTATCCACTATCTGAGCCACGCCGTTGCCAACAAAAAACTTTTCTTCCGCATTGCCGGCCTCGCTTAAAAGCTGAACAACACCCGGTTCAATTCGGACAATGCTCGGCGCGCGGTCGGCAATCACAGTCAGGTTGTCCGGGTAACCCGGCAGCACAATCCCGGCATACGTTCCGCTTTTTATCGTTTTGTCTGGCCTTGTCAGCACCAGTTTGACTTTTTCCGTCATTTGCTTCCTCTTCTATTCGCCGCCTTTTTTCATCTTTTCCGCCTTTTCCAAAGCCTGTTCAATGGTGCCGACCATATAAAAGGCCTGTTCGGGAACATCGTCGTGCTTGCCTTCGAGGATTTCCTTAAAGCCCTTAATGGTATCTTCCAGTTTGACAAACTCGCCTTTGGTGCCGGTAAACACCTCGGCGACAAAGAACGGCTGCGACAAAAAGCGCTGGATCTTGCGGGCGCGGGAAACCGTCAGCCGATCTTCGTCGGAAAGCTCGTCCATCCCCAAAATGGCGATGATATCCTGCAGCGATTTATATTTCTGCAAAATTTCCTGTACGCCGCGCGCTACCTGATAGTGCTCTTCGCCGACAACCGACGGCGACAGCACGCGGCTGGTGGAATCGAGCGGATCAACCGCCGGATAAATGCCCAGCTCGGAAATGCTGCGGCTCAGCACGGTGGTGGCGTCCAAGTGGGCAAAAGTGGTGGCCGGCGCCGGATCGGTCAGGTCGTCGGCCGGTACATAAACCGCCTGTACCGAGGTGATCGATCCGTTTTTGGTCGAGGTGATGCGTTCCTGCATGGCGCCCATGTCGGTCCCCAAAGTCGGCTGATAGCCAACGGCTGAGGGAATGCGCCCCAAAAGCGCGGAAATTTCCGATCCGGCCTGAGTAAAACGGAAAATGTTGTCGACGAAAAACAACACGTCCTGATGTTCCACGTCGCGAAAATATTCGGCTTCCGTCAGGCCGCTCAAAGCCACGCGGGCACGCGCCCCCGGCGGTTCGTTCATCTGTCCGTAAACAAGCACGGTTTTGGAGTTGCCGCCTTCTATATCGATAACTCCGGACTGGATCATTTCGTTATACAGGTCATTCCCCTCGCGGGTGCGCTCACCAACCCCGGCAAAAACCGAATAGCCGCCGTGGCCTTTGGCAATGTTGTTGATCAGTTCCATAATCAGAACCGTTTTGCCGACCCCGGCGCCGCCGAAAAGACCGATCTTGCCGCCTTTGGCATAGGGTTCCAGCAGGTCGATGACTTTAATGCCGGTGGTGAGAATTTCCGTTTCCGTCGATTGTTCGGTAAAAGACGGCGCTTCCCGGTGAATGGAGAAATAATCCCTGGCTTCGACTTTGCCGCGGCCGTCCACCGGATCGCCGGTAACATTGATGATGCGGCCGAGCAGTCCCGGACCGACCGGCACCTCGATTGGTTTGCCGGTGTTTTTCACCGGCTGGCCGCGGGTCAGACCGTCGGTCGTGTCCATAGCAATGGTGCGAACCACCCCCTCGCCTAATTGCTGCTCCACTTCCAGCACCAGTCTTTTGCCCTGATTGTCGCATTCAAGCGCAGTATAAATATTAGGCAGTTCATCCAAATTGTTAAACTTAACGTCAACAACCGCCCCCATTACCTGAAATATATGTCCCGCCTGTTCTGTTTTTTCGTTCATCAAACACTCCTTAATCCTGCTCTAAATTGCCTCAGCGCCGGCAATAATTTCCACCAGTTCGGTGGTGATCGCCGTCTGCCGCATGCGGTTATACCTCAGCGTCAGGCGGGAGATCATGTCGCCGGCGTTGCGGGTCGCGTTGTCCATCGAGGTCATTCGCGCCCCCTGTTCCGAAGCTTGGGAATTTATCATAATGTCAAAAACCGCCTCTTTGAAAACCAGCGGCATCAGTTGCTCAAGCATCAGGCTACTTTCCGGTTCGCTTTCAAAGAAGGCGCTACCACTCATTTCATCCGGCAGTTCGTCCATCAGCATTTCCGGCGTCAGCGGCAGAATCTGCCGGCTTTTGACATCGCGGCTCATCGCCGAACGAAAATGACTGTAAACGACTTCGCAGACATCGAGTTCTTTCAGCCCGTACATCGTCAGCACTTCGGCCGCGAGGGCTTCCGCCTCTTCGTAATCGACGCCCCGGTTGGCAGCAGACTCAGCCGAACGGACGATTTCGTCCGTATAATGATACTTGAGTGCATTATACCCGCGGGTGCCGAGGGTGATGATTTTAACCTCTTTTCCCGCCGCTTTCAGTTCCTCAATCCGGTTCATCGCCTCCCGTGCAATCATGGCGTTGTAACTGCCGCACAAACCGCGGTCGGAAGAAAGCACCACAAGAAGATATTTTTTATCTTCGCCGCTGCCCCTGCAAATGGCCGGAAGCTCTGGCAGACGACCGCTTTCCTCGGCTTTCCGCTGTACGAAGCGCCAGACACGCCCCGCCGCGGCATAGAGGTTGTCACGGTAAGCCGCGCTTTTGTCCAGCACGTCCTGAGCGCGGCGCAGGCGGGAAGCGGCGACCATTTTCATCGCCGAAGTGATCTTTTCGGTCGATTTAATCGCCTCTATCCGGCTGCGTAACTCTTTTAACCCTGCCATTTTGCTTTCCTATGCCGCCTTTTGCCGCTTGTCGGCAAGATAGTTGTCGGTAAACGCGGCGTAAAAATCACCGATTTTCTTATCCAGTTCCTCGGAAATGACTTTTTTCTCGTCGATTTCCCTCAGGAAATCCTCATGAGCGGTGCGGATTTCCGCCAGCGCCCGGCTTTCAAAATCCGCCGTTTCGCTCACCTCGATCTTGTCGAGATAACCGCGGACGCCGGCAAAAATGGCAACCACTTCTTCCGCCACCGACATCGGGTGATAAACCGGCTGCTTCAGCAGCTCCGTCAGTCGTTCGCCGCGGGAGATCAGCCGTTTGGTCGAAGCGTCCATGTCGGAAGCAAATTTGGCAAAGGAAGCCATTTCCCGGTATTGCGCCAGTTCCAGCTTGATTTTGCCGGCCACCTGCTTCATCGCCTTAATCTGCGCGGCAGACCCTACCCGGCTGACCGAGATACCGACATTGACAGCCGGCCGCACGCCCTGATAAAACAGCGAGGTTTCGAGAAATATCTGGCCGTCGGTAATGGAGATGACGTTGGTCGGAATATAAGCCGAAACGTCTCCCGCCTGGGTTTCGATCACCGGCATCGCCGTCAATGAGCCGCCGCCTTCTTCATCGCTCATTTTCGCCGCCCGTTCCAACAGGCGGGAATGCAGATAGAAAACATCGCCCGGATAGGCTTCGCGCCCTGGCGGACGACGAAGCAGAAGCGACATTTGCCGATAAGCCGTCGCCTGCTTGGACAGGTCGTCGTAAAAAATTACCGCATGCATGCCGTTGTCGCGGAAATATTCGCCCATCGCGCAGCCCGAATAAGGCGCGATAAACTGCATCGGTGCCGCATCGGAAGCGGTGGCCGCAACCACGATTGTATAATCCATTGCACCGTAGTCTTTCAAAGTTTTGACCACCTGAGCTACGGTCGAGCGTTTTTGCCCCACCGCCACGTAAATGCAAAACAGTTTTTCTTTGTCCGACTTGGCAGCATCGTTGATTTTCTTCTGGTTAATGATGGTGTCAAGGATAATTGAGGTTTTGCCGGTCTGACGGTCGCCGATGATCAGCTCGCGCTGGCCGCGGCCGATCGGGATCAGTGCGTCGACGATTTTGAGTCCGGTCTGTACTGGTTCGTGCACGCTTCGCCGTTCAATGATGCCAGGCGCCTTCACTTCCGAATTGCTGTATTCGGTTGCATTGATTTTGCCCAACCCGTCAATCGGCTCGCCGAGCGCGTCGACCACCCGGCCGAGCAGTTCTTTGCCGACAGGCACGCTGACGATGCGGTCGGTACGGCGGACAATGTCGCCTTCGCGGATTCCTTCGTCGGAACCGAATAAAACGACGCCGACGTTGTCTTCTTCCAGGTTAAGGGCCATACCCTTAACTCCGTTGGCAAATTCCACCATTTCGTTATAGCGAACATTATCCAAGCCGTATACGCGGGCAATACCATCGCCGACAGAAAGCACACGTCCTACTTCGGCTACGTCCGCCCCGGCCTCCGAGCCGGCAATTTTGGCCTCTAAAATTGAAGATATTTCACTTGCTCCAGACATTTATTTCGTCCCTTTCATCAATAATTCCAGCTTTTCCAGCTTGCCTTTGAGAGAATCGTCAAACATTATTGATCCGCATTCTACCAGCAGTCCGCCCAAAATTTCAGGCTTTATCGTATATTTAATCACAACTTTTTTTTGCAGCCATTTTTCAAGACCGCGTTTCAGCCGTTCGTCCTGATCTTTTTTCAGAACCGTCGCGCTCGTCACCGACACTTCGGCGATATTGTCCGCGGCATAAAAAAGAGCCTTACAGCGGTCAAGAATTTCCGGCAACAGGTTCAACCGATTATTATCGGCGGCGGCCAGCAACGCGTTTACCGTCACCTTGCTCAAGCCGAGACGACTGCCGATTTCGCTTACGGCGGATTTCTTCGCGTCCGTTTTCCACAGCGGGTTGGCCAGTATTCCGACGATTTTCAGGTCTTCTTCCAACGCGCTTTTCAGCGTTTCAACGTCGGCCAGAACCCGGCTTTCGGCTTTTGCCGCCCGTGCCGCTTCAAACATTGCGTCTGCATAAGACGCGGCCAGTTTGTTTTTAGAATCCTTTTTCATTTCTTCTCTCACAATAATCTTCGGTTATATATAACATTTGTTTCTTTTTTATTAATAACGCCTTTTTCTTTTACATAAACGAATAGGGATCAATGTCAACGGCAACCCGCACTTTGGCGGGAATTTTCACCTTTTGCAGCCATTGCCGAACCACATTCTGAAGCTTTACCGTCCTGTCGGTTTTCAAAAGCAGCCGGTAGCGGTAGCGGTTACGCAGCATAAATATCGGCGCCGGCGCCGGTCCAAGGACAGAAATCCGGTCCGAAGCCGGCCCGCACCGTCCCAGTTCGACCGCAGCCTTTTCCGTCAGCGTCTGATTTTCGCCGGAAACGACCAGCGCCGCCAGCCGGCCGAACGGCGGCAGTTTGAGTATTTGCCGGGTCTGTTTTTCCAACTCGAGAAAACGACCGCGGTCATTGTCGACCAGCGCCTGCAGCACCGCGTTTTCGGGATACAGCGTCTGGATCCAGACTTCGCCGCTCTTTTCACCGCGACCGGCACGCCCGGCCACCTGCGAAAGCAGCTGATAGGTCTGTTCGGCCGCCCGCAGGTCGCTGCCCATCAGTCCGAGGTCGGCGTCAATAATGCCGACCAGTGTCAGCTCGGGAAAATGGTGCCCCTTGGCCAGAATCTGGGTACCGATCAAAATATCCAGTTCTCCCCTCTCCATTTTTCCGAAAATCTCGGAAACTTCCGCCAGACTCGAAGTCGTGTCGCTGGAAAGAACCGCCGTCCGTGCTGCCGGAAAACGTTTGGCCACTTCTTCGGCAATCCGTTCCACCCCCGGCCCGCAGGAAGTGAGCCCCTCTTCCGATCCGCAGTCGGGACAACGCACCGGCCGGACCATGGTATAGCCGCAATGATGACAGATCAGCCGGTTTGTACTCCGGTGTTCGGCCAGCCAGGCGGTGCAGTTCGGACATTGGATGCGGTATCCGCAGTCGCGGCAGATGACAAGCGGCGCATAGCCCCGGCGGTTTAAAAACAGCATCGACTGCTCGCCTTTTTGCAAGTTTTCCTCCAGCGCCCCGACCAACGGCGGCGAAAGCCAGGAAACGCCCCACGGCCCTTTTTGCGGCTTGTCTTTTTTGAGGTCGACGATTTTCAGTTTCGGCAGCTTGGCATTGGCAAAACGCCGGGTTAAACGTACCGCGTCATATTTGCCGCTTTCGACGTTGACCATGGTTTCCAAATCCGGGGTCGCGGTTGACAGAATGAGCGGAAACTGCTCAAACTTGGCTCGCATGACCGCCATGTCGCGGCATTGATAGTTGACGATTTCCTCCTGTTTGAAGGAATGGTCGTGGCTTTCGTCGACAACGATCAGCCCAAGGTCGGTATAGGGCAGAAACAGAGCCGAACGGGCGCCGACGATCACCTGTACCCGGCCTTCGGCAATCGCCATCCAGGTGTCCGTACGTTCGCGCTGCCCCAAACCCGAATGCCAGCAGGCGGGACGCACCCCGAACCGGTTTTCAAAACGAGCCAGCCATTGCGTCGTCAGCGAAATCTCGGGCACCAGAATCAACACTTGGCGGCCGTTTTTCAAAACTTCCGCCGCGGCCTCGAAATAAACTTCCGTTTTGCCGCTGCCGGTCACACCGTCCAGAAGCGTCACAGAAAAACCCTGTCCGACTTTTTGCACCAGAGCGTCCGCCGCTGCCCGTTGTTCCGGCATCAGTTCCACCTTGTGAAAATCAGGCTGCGGCGGAGAAAACGCCTTTTTCTTTTCCACCGTAAAAGGAATCAGCACTCCGGCTCCGATCAGAGTATTGACAACCCCCGCTCCGCAACCGGCACCTTTGCATATTTCGGATTTCGAATAAGGAGCATGCTTCAGGAGATCCATCACATGCCAGCGGGCATCGGAATTTTTTAATTTGGCCTCGGCCAGGGTCTTGCCGCTCAAACGGTAGAGCGTAGTCGTCTGCGGGGCATCAAACGCCTGCCGCACGCTGATCACCATTTTGAGTACCAGTCCGAGCGGCGCGCAGTTGTAAGCGGCGGTAAATTCCACCAGCCGGCGCAGTTCTTCCGCAATCGGCGGAAAATTAAACTTTTCGATCACCGTTCGGATCCGCTTGCCGTCAAGCCCGGAACTTTTGCCGTGCCGCCAGACCACGCCGATCTGTTCTTCCCGCCCGAAAGGCACCCGCACCATGGTTCCGAGAGGCAGTTCTTCTTCGCTCTCGTAATCAAACGGTTCGTTAAAAGGCAATGGCAGCAAAACTCCGATAATCATTTATCCGCTCTTTTTTCAAAAAAACGCTTTTATCATACACGCTGCCTCCCAAAAAACCAGACGCAAGGCACAACAATCCCCAAAAACCTGACAAACCCGACGCATCCGCCGATTGCTAAAACGCAAAAAGCATGTTATACTGACCGGCAACGGAGAAAAAAATGACGGAACAAGACAACAAAGGCGTAACCGTTTTGTCCGAAGACAACGGCAAAATTTCGGACGCCCAGCGCCGGGAAATCAACGAAGCCGTTTCCTGGCTGAACAACTGGATCGAAAAGCGGCACCAAAGAGGTTTTATGAGCGACGCCGAATATGAAAAAGCACACAAAAAGCTGCAAAATCTGGTAGTCGCTACCAAAGACGAAGCTTACGACTTTGCCGGCGGTATGCGGGCAAGCGGCTATTTCAGCATAACGGACAACAACGAAAAGATAACCATCAACCGAAAAGAATATCCGGTCGACAGCGTTATCCATGTCAGCCGCAACGCGGACAACCTCGGCAGCCGCGTCGTGCACGAGGCCACCCACGCCCTGAGGCTGGAAGACAGCGAAAAGGCCTGCACTCCGGAAAAAGTTCAGTCATATTATATGGACGACAAACGGGAAATCTACGCCCGGGTGATGGAAACCCGGTATAACTTCAATCTTGATCCCCAAGCAAAACTGAGCAAGGAAAATCTGCGTTATTTGATAGGAACGGAACTCGGACCGGAAGCTCTTGCCCGGGAAAAAGAACAGGCCGAAAGGGATCGGGAATTCGACGCAATGCTGAGGGAACTGACGGGAGAAGCGCCGTTGCCCGAAGCACGGGAGGAAGAAAAAGAGGAAGTTTCTCCGGTCAAACCGCAAACAACCGGCCCGCGCCGTTCGGAGAAAAAAAACTTTATTTTCGATTCCTATTCCGAAGAAGAAAAACTGAAATTTTTCAACGATACCGCGGACAACGGCAGAGAAAACGGAAACATGAACGACCTTTGCACCGCCATGGCCGCAAACCATTCCGCCATCTCAAACCGGATTGCCGCTTTCCGCGCCCGCCGCAACAGCGAAAGCGTTCAACGGGCAAACATTGTGGCCGGCATGCGGGCCGACAATCTGCGGCTGCAGCAAAAACGGCAGGAACTGGCGGAAATGACCGGCGGCAGTCCGGCGCCGGCTTATCCGCGTTTTGCCGACAGGCATTACCGCTGCGAAGAAATTGCCGCCGAAGCGGCCGCCCGCCGTCTGCCGGCGGCGGAAACGGAAAGGGCCGCCCCTTCCGTCGACACGGAAAAACAAACGGCTTCCAAACCGTCGACGCTGCGCAAATTCATGAACTTTTTCCGTGAGGAATACGCCTGAAACAAATCCGCTTTCAACACACGCCTTGTCACGTAAAAAAAATCCCGTCTGCCGCAAAAGCAAACGGGATTTTTCTTAAACATCAGGCCGTTACAAGGCTACTTAACCATAACAACCGGGCCCGAGTACGAAGAACCTTCGATCTTCAGACTGTCACCTGTTTTCAGCAGCATCATCTGAACGCCGTCCCGCGGGTATTCAAAAATCCGGCAGGCACCTCCTTCCAGCATGATCAGATTGCGGCTGATGATTTTTCCGGTTTCCGGGTCGGTATAAATCACGAACTGTGCCCGCGTGATCTTATACCATCTGCTTGTTGTTTCCATGACGCTTGTGTTTTAAAAAATTATAATAATGTGTTAATCGTATTTGCGTATTTAACAGCTTATATTATTCTCCGCTTTTGTCAACCGGGCTTTACAAAATCTTAAACTTCAGCGGATAAAATTCATTTTTATGAAAGAGGAAATAAAATTTCATGCCGACGGCATTTTAAACGAAGCGATCCGCAGCTGGCGCCAATGGCTGCTGGACGAACGTCGCTATTCCGTACACACGGTTGACGCCTATGCCCGCGACCTGGCTTTGTTCACCGCCTTTCTGGCAGCCCGGGAAGACCTCTGCTCGGAGGGAAAAGTATCGCTCGGCCTTTTGAAAAAACTGAAAATCCGCGACTTTCGCAGTTTTATCGGCGCCCGCAGCGCCAGTTTCAGAGAAAAAAGCACCATTGCCCGCGAACTTTCGAGCATCCGCAATTTTTTCCGCTGGCTCGACCGGCAGAATCTGATCCAAAACCCGGCCGTCAGCATCCTTTCATCCCCGCGCAGAAACAAAGTGCTGCCGAAAGCCGTCGGCGTCAAGGAAACTTTCCGGCTGCTGGACGAGGCCGGGAATAACGAAAAAGAAAACTGGCTCATACTGCGCGACAAAGCGGTACTCACCCTGCTTTACGGCTGCGGGTTGCGCATTTCGGAAGCCTTGTCGATAACTCCGGCCGACCTTAAAACCGGCGACATTCTCCGCGTCCGCGGCAAAGGCGGTAAAGAAAGACTGGTACCGTTGCTACCCGTGGTGATTAAGAAAATCGAAGATTATCTCAACGCCTGCCCTTACCATATTCATGAAGACGAAGCACTGTTTTTGGGCGTGCGCGGCGGACAGCTTAATCCGCGGATCGTCCAGCGGCTGACGGAACAGCTGCGCGACGGACTGCATCTTCCCGGCAACGTGACGCCGCATGCGCTGCGCCATTCGTTTGCCACCCATCTGCTGGCGGAAGGAACCGACCTGCGCTCCATTCAGGAGCTGCTCGGGCATGCTTCGCTTTCCACCACCCAACGCTACACAGAAGTAGAAATTTCCACCCTGCAAAAAGAATATGACAGTGCCCGTCTTCTCGGCGGCAAATGAAAACGGCAAAGAATATGACGGTACCCGTCTTCCCGGCGGCAAATAAAGACGGCACAGATTTTTTTCAAACAAAAACCCCGGACAAACCGGAGCCTTTTCGTTTTTTGCTCCGGACGTTATTTGCCGGCATTGACCAAACGGTCGAGAATGTTCTCCGCCGTCGAAACCGCTTCATCGTCCAGCCCGGCCGATTGCAGCGCCAGTTTGCGCAGACAGTCGTCGGCAATTTCGTCGGCCGTTTCCTTCAGCTTTTTGTCCAGCAAAGTGCCGTTTTGCAGTTTATCGTTGGCCTCGCTCAGCATGCAGGCTCGCAATCTGGTTTTGAACGGTGCGTCTTTGTCCGCCCGCATGTAACCGGACAAATCGCCGCAGGCCGTCAGCGCCAGCCCCGTCAGCAACAGTCCGCAGATTTTCTTTTTCATCTTTTCCAGTCCTTGTCAGCAGTCGGTTAAAAACGTCCTTATTTTATACCTGTTGCCGGAGTCGTCAATTTTTATCTCCGTTTATCCCACCTTTTCCGGCATTCCGCTTATTATTTATTGACGAAAATTTGTTCTTGCGCTAACCTTTTCGTGAAAAACAATGTTTGGGGGTAAACACTCATGCGGATTGGCGAATTTGACATAAACCGCGCCGACGGAAAAATACTGCTTAACGACATACGTCTTGATACCGGGATCCTTCCCCGCGGGCATAAACTGAGCAAAGAAGACATTTTATACCTCAAAATGACCGGTGTCAGGGAAATCACCGCCGGAGAAATGGGCGTGGCCGATCTTTCGGCGGAAAACGCGCTTTCCAACCTGGCGCCGAGAATCGCCGGCAAAAACGTCGTTTACGTCACGCCGGAGCACAATTTGTGCAAAATCGCCGCCGATCGCGACGGCATCTTCATCTGCCAGGAAAACCGGCTGTTGAAATTCAACCGCATGTCTTCCAAGGTTGTATTGAACACGATCGCCCCTTATCAAAATGTCCGCAAAGGCGAAGTTATCGCCATTTTATCGGTTTGTCCGCCGGCGCTGGAAGAAGAGCTGCTGGAGGAAATCGACTTTAAGCTTTCCGGCAACGAACCGCTGCTTTCGGTGGAAGAAACCAAAAACGAACAGGCGGCGGTCATTTATACGAAATTCTACGACGACGCGGCGGAAAACGGACATTTTTCCGCAATCGTGCGCAAAATGGTCAAAAACTACACGCCGTTCGGTTTGGAATTTACCGCCGAATACAGTTGTCCGCATACCGTTGACGGCATTGCCGAAGCGGTGGCCTACGCCGCCGGCAGACACCGCGTCGTGATGATTGTTCCCGGCATGCCGGCCTGTCACCCCGACGACACCGCGCCGGCCGCGCTGAAAACCATTGTCGACAGCATCGTCTGTTTCCACATTCCCCAAGCCGACGCGCCTGATCTGATGATTGCGGTCAAACGCAACGCCAAAATTATTCATATGCCGTACAATTACGACAAGACGGAGTCACCGCTGGCAGACCGCTTCATCCGCATCGCGGTCAAAAAAGACAAAATCACGCAAAGTGATTTCGCTTTTGAGCAAAACCTCTTCCTCGGCAACGAGATTTTGAGCAATGAGGAAAAAAACAGGATTATTGCTCCGGACGACAAGAAAAACAAGAAAGAACCGTCCATTGCCGCGGTCATTCTGGCCGCCGGCGTCAGTTCCCGCGCGCGCCGCAACAAACTGATGGTCAAAATAGGCGGCAAACCGTTGTTCATGAAAGCGGTGGAAGCCGCCGTCAGGTCAAAGGCTTCGCCGGTTTTCGTAATTACCGGACATGACGCGGAAAATCTGGAAGAACATCTGGAAGACATCGACATCAACATATTGCGCAACCACGACTACGCTTCGGGCGTCAAAACCTCCATCCGGCTGGGGCTAAAATCGGTGCCCTCCTCCTGCGACGGCGCACTGCTGATCCCTGCCGACATGCCGAACATTACGGCCGAATACCTTAACCGGATGATAAGGTCTTTCAACAAAGGCAAAGAACGCCAGCTTTTGGTTTCCACGTACGGCGGGCACAAATACAATCCGGTTCTGTGGAGCAGCGACCTTTATCCGACGGCGGATCTGGTACCGGAAGATTCTCATCTGCGTCAGGTTTTTCTTGAACATTCCGATTATCTCAGCCTGGTTGAAAGCGACGCCGAAACCTGCCTTGACGTCAATTTTCCCAACGATCTGGAACTGCTGACGAAAGACGGTGAAGAAGCTTCCTCCGCCGCGCCGGCCGCCAAATCGTAAAAGCGGCAAAGGCGGTTCCAAAAACAAAAAACATCCCTGTTTCAAACGGGATTTTTTTATTAATGCCTTGTAGAAAACAACCACTTTAGTGGTGGATGAATAAAAAGTCGGCGATATAATAAAGATATACAGTTTGTAGAGAGTTCACATAGTGTATATAGTTTAGTGTGGGTAACGAAATATTGCCGACGCATCCTAAACCCCGGTGTCGTTGATTATTTGAAAAATATTTTTCCGAAGCTACTACGAAGTATTCCAGGAGTAGTCATCGAAAAGATTGGCTTCGATAAAGACCATATTCATTTTGTGATGATAATTCCGCCCCAATATAGCATATCAGATGTGGTAGCAAAATAAAAAAGCCAATCGGTCTCAATGATGAGAAAGCGTTATAATTGGTTATCAAAGCTATATTTTAGGGAAAATGTGGTTTGGTCTACGGAATACTTCGTCAGTAGTGCTGGGGCAAACGAAGAAGTAATTAAAAATTATGCAAAGTATCAAGGACAAAGGGATTTAGTTCAACTTCGTTTAGTGCCGGGTTTCCCCGGAGATATCTACGATTTGAACGTCTTCTCCGGCAGGCAGACTGACATCCGGCTCAACCGCAAGGCTGGCGAAATTTTGGGCTGAGCGAACGCAGCTCGGAACGGACAATACACCCCCTGTGGACAGGCGAAAGGTTATATTGACAGATAAAGTCGGCTCACCGCACGTCGTTTCCTTTCTGCATCCGGTTAAGCACTTCGGTGGCATCGTAAGTTTCGTCATATTCCTCAACCAGACCGACCGCCCGGTAGTAACGGTCCGCCAAAACGGTATCAAGCGGTTTGCCCGGCCGGGCAATGACTTCATACACCGCCCGCAGCCGTTCAAGCGTGCGGTCGGAAGCCTGCGGACAGTTTTCCGCCAGCATCGCCAGGTCTTCGCTTTTGCCGCCGCAATAGCAAACCAGATCACAGCCGGCGGCAATCACCGCTGCGGCCTTTTCCCCGACACTGCCGTTTAAGGCCTTCATGTCAATGGCGTCGGAGATCAGCAAACCGTTAAAGTTAATCAGGCCGCGAATCAGGTAATCAATCGCTTTTTTGCTCAAAGTTACCGGTAAACGGTCGTCAACCGCACTGACGACAATATGGGCGGTCATGCCCGCCGGGCAGTCGTTATTTTCGGTAAACGGATAAAAATCCTTTGCCAGTTCCGGCAAAGCATTGTTTAAAACCGGCAGCCCCAGATGGGGATCCGTTTTCGCCCGTCCGTGCCCGGGCATGTGTTTGATGCAAGGGCAGACGCCGTTGGACAGGTAGGCGCTGATCATCGCCTTTCCGAGCAGCGCCGTCTTCTGTTCGCTGCTGCCGAAACAACGCGATTTCAAAACCGGATGGGTGGCGGGATAAGCCATATCCAGCACCGGTGAAAAATTGAAATTGATCCCCGTCCGGCGCAAATCGTTACTGATAATTTCCGCATGGGCGGCAGCCATTTCTTCGTCCAGTTGTCCGAGCACATACTGCGACGCCGCAGGATGAAAATCAGAGCCGCTCAGACGACGAACTCGTCCGCCTTCCTGATCTACGGCAATCAGGATATCGTCGCGACCGGCAGCAGCGCGGATTTCCCCGGTCAGGCGGCGCAGCTGATCCGCATCGCGGACATTGCGGGCAAACAGGGAAACGCCTGCCGGCTGATACTTTTCCAACCAGCGCTTTTCCTCGTCGCTTAAACTCTGGCCGCTTACCGAAACCAACGCCGACAACATGATTCTAACCTCCCAATATTCCCATAAACCAGGACAACACTCCCGACAGATACCAGCGCAGCGGATCTATCGCCGGCACGCCGAATGCGGCACCGAAAGCAGGCAGAACGACGGCCACGACGATCAGCGCTGCCAGTCCGTAACGGTCGGAAGAAACATACTTCTGCGCCCATGGGCGGCGGATCCAGCCGAAAAACAGCTTGGAACCGTCCAGCGGCGGGATCGGCAACAGGTTGAAAAACGCCAGCACCAGATTGCTGATGACAAAATACAGCAAAAACAGCTTCAGCAAGCTTGGTATTCCGGGAAAAAGATTGAATACCAGCCCGGCCGCAAACGCCAGCGCCAGATTAGCGGCAATTCCGGCGCCGGAAACGATCAGTATGTCGCGGGGAAATCTTTTCAGCCGGTAAAAACTGACCGGAACCGGTTTGGCCCAGCCAAACAAAAAGCCGGTGCCACTCCAGAGTAAAAACAGCGGCAGAAAAACCGAACCGAACGGGTCGATGTGTTTAAGCGGGTTAAGCGACAGCCGCCCCGCTCGTTTGGCGGTATCGTCTCCGAGCATATAGGCGGCATAGCCGTGCGCCACTTCGTGCAATACGATCGCCAGAAAAACGGAACACAGGGAAACGGCAACGCCGAGATACACTTCCATCACTATTTCCTTGCGGTAAAGCAGCTGCCGCCGGCGGCCTTTAATTTGCCGCACAAAGCGGCAGCCTCGGCTTTGGTGGCAAAACTGCCGGCTTTCAGGCGGTAATAGGTTCCCTTGGCGCCGAGATCAACGCTGCTGACCTCATGGGGCAACCCCGACAAAATCTTGTATTTTACCGACATGGTCTTCCACGACTTTTCAACCGCCGCCTTGTTGGGCGAAGACATCAGCTGAATCTGCCAGGCTCCTTTGGCAATCGTTCCCTGCTTTGCTGCGGCGGGGGCGGCTTCTTTGGCCTTCGGTGCGGATCGTTCGGCCTTAACTGCCGTTTTGACGGCCTTTGTTTCTGCCTGAACCGGTTCTTCGGCCTTGCCTGCGACAGGCTTTTCCTTTTCGGCGGCAGCTTCAGCCGCGGCCGGAACGACCGGCGCTTTTTCCGCCTCAGTCTTTACCTCTGCCGGTTTGGCCGACACGGCCAGCGATTCCGCCCGGATCTCGTTTGTTTTGGCAGCCGGCGCGGCATTTTCTTTGGCGGTTACCTCTTCGACCAACGCTTCAATGGCGTCGGCGTTCGGCTGTTCAGAAGGCGGCAGGACGTTGGCTTCCTCCTGATTTTCGGGTTTGCGCTCAATAATGTCGTAGACGGTTTTTTCCTGGTTGGAAATTTCCACGCTGCCGGGTTCCACCGGCGGAATTTTCACTTCTTCCTGCGGACGGCGGATCACCGGCACTTCCTCTTCTTCGCCGCTTTGGTACTGCGGCGCCAGCACGAACCAGCCGACCACGGCCGCCATTGCCAGACCGGCCAGCGCGCCGATGAACAGACTGCGGGAATTGTTGATTTCGTTGCGTTTTTCCTCAAGATCAAAATTTGCCTGTTTTTGGCGGAACTCGTTTAAAACATCGTCGTCGCCCATTCGGAAATTGTCCGGAAAACCGTTTAACATCATCTTTTCTCCTGTTACCTCCGCCTTAAACATATATTATGCGCCAAGGCGTTTTTTTAGCTTTCAATCAAATTAAAAGTAATATACATTATAAAAGATCAAATAGTAAAGGTATAAATTTATGAAAATTGCCGCCTACAACCTGAACTCGATTAACGCCCGGATCGAAAACCTGACCGCATGGCTTGCCAAAGCGGCGCCCGACGTCGTCCTGGTGCAGGAAATAAAAAGCGAATATAACAACTTTCCCTTCTTTGAACTCCGCGCCGCCGGCTACGAAGCGAAAATGCTCGGACAGAAGAGCTACAACGGGGTGGCGGTGCTGAGCCGGCATCCGCTTTCTGTCGTCTGCGAAGGACTGCCTGGTTTTGACGACGAAAACGCCCGATATCTCGAAACGGAAGTGTCGGTACAGGGGCAGAAATGGCGGCTGGCCTCAATTTATCTGCCCAACGGCAACCCACCCTACAACAACAGCGCCGACCGTTCCAAATATCTTTACAAGCTGGAATGGATGGACTCATTTCTCCGTCATGCCGCAGATTTGCAGAAACTTGACTGTCCGGTAGTTCTCGGCGGCGACTTCAACGTCATTCTGACCGAAAACGACGTTTATGATCCCAAACCTTTTGTCGACGACGCCCTTTTTCTCCCGGAAGTGCGGCGCAGGCTGAACGCCCTGTGCCACGGCGGTTTTTACGACGCATTTCGCACCCTGCATCCGAAAGACCCGGGTTATACCTTCTGGGATTATACCGGCAACGCCCTTGCCGCCGATTTCGGCATGCGGATAGACTATCTGTTTCTGAACGCACCGGCGGTTGACCGGCTGCTTTCCTGCATGGTCGACAAAAGCCCCCGGCTGGCGCCCAAACCCTCCGACCATACCGCCCTTGTTGCCGAGTTCCGCCCATGAGAAAACATAACGACAAGGCGGACGAACGTTACGTTCTGTTCAAGATAACAGCCGTCGACGAAGACGGCGAACCGTTGGCCGCCGCCATCGACGGAAAATATAAAAATCGAAATTTTCCGCTTAAAAGCAGCCGCCGGCTGCCGGCGCCGGCCGTCGGCGACGAATTTCTGGGAAAACTGCAGAAAACGGCGGAAGGATTTTGCGTCAAAGCAGTCTCCCGCCTTGCCGGAGAACGGACGGAAACGGGCGAAAACCTGTTCGGAACGATTGAGCGGCAAAACCACGTTTGCCTTGTAACACCGGTGGAACGCGGCGCCAAACCGATCGTCCTCAGCGAAAACAAAACTCTGAAAAGCGGCGACTTTGTCGAAATCGCCGTCAGCGGCAGCGGCGCCTCCCGGCAGGCGTCGGTGGTTAAAAACTTCGGCCCGTTTAGCATGGAAAAGTTAAACGAAGTGCTGATCGCGCAAAAATACAAACTGCCGCAGGCATTTGAACGGGAAGTAACCGACGAATGCCGGAAATTTCCCGACTTTGCCGCTTCCGAACGAGTCAACCTCTGCGAACTGCCGTTCGTCACCATTGACGGCGACGACTCCAAAGACTTCGACGACGCCGTTTACGCCTGCCGCACCGACGACGGTTTCGGGCTGATCGTTGCCATTGCCGACGTGTCTTTTTACGTGCGTCCGGGCAGCGCACTCGACCGCGAAGCCTGCCGCCGCGGAAATTCCGTTTACCTGCCGCAGACGGTAATCCCGATGCTGCCGGAAATCCTCAGCAACGACCTCTGCTCGCTCAACCCCGGCGTCAAGCGCCCGGCAATCGCCTGTTTCATGCAGATCGACCGGGCAGGAAACCTGCTTGACCGGGAATTCCGAAGGGTTGTCATCAAATCCGCTGCCCGTCTGACTTACAAAGAAACGGAAGCGGCAATCCGGGGCGAGTTCAACAGTCGCACCAAAAAGCTCTTCAAGACGGCGATCGCGCCTCTTTACGAAGCTTATCAGGCACTGGCTCTGGCTCGCAAAAGGCGCGGAGCGCTGGAGCTGGAAACGACAGAAGTCAAAATCCGCCTCGATAAGAACGGAAACGTGGCCGCGGTCGAAAAACAGGAAAGCCTCATCAGCCACAAAATCATCGAAGAATTCATGATTGCCGCCAACGTGGCCGCCGCCCGTCGGCTGCAGCTTTCCCGGCAGCCGGTCATGTACCGCGTTCACGACCGTCCGCCGGAAGAAAAACTAAAAGAAATCAAACCGCTGCTTGACAGTCTTAAACTAAAACTTCCGGATTTCCAGGCATTAAAGCCGGAACATTTCAACCGCCTTATCGAGCTTTGCCGGCAAAAGGATCGCGGCACCGGTATTGACGACCTGGTTCTGCGTTTGCAATGTCAGGCGCAATATTCTCCGCAAAACATTGGGCATTTTGGACTTGGTCTGAAAGAATACGTTCATTTTACCTCACCGATCCGCAGATACGCAGATTTACTGATCCACCGGGCACTGGTCAACGCCTGCGCCTTTTCCCCGACAGAAGAAATGCCGTCCCAACGCGCCTTTGCCGAAACCGCCGATCATCTCTGCACCACCGAACGCACGGCCGCGGCGGCGGAAAGGGACTTAACCGCCCGTTATCTTTCGCTTTATCTGAAGCCGCTGACGGGAACCGAATTTGAAGTTAAAATCAGCGGGTTGACCAACGCCGGAATTTTTGTCAGAATAGAAAGCCTCGGTGCCGAAGGGCTGATTCCGATGCGCTCGCTGCCGAAAGACTATTATACCCTGCTTGACGCCGGCAGCTGTCTTAAAGGAACGGAAAACAAACTGAAGTTCCGTCTCGGACAAAAGCTTGCCGCCGTCTTATGCGAAGCCTCGCCGGAAAGCGGCGGCCTGATCTTCCGCTATGCGGGCGAAGACCCCGTCAGGGAAGAAAAACCCGCCCGCCCAAGCAAGGAAAAAAAGAAAAAAGCAACCAAGACAAAAAACAAAGAACGCAAAAAAAACACAAAGCGCCCCGATAAGAAAGCCTGAATACCGATGCAAAAATTACTCCTGCTGCTGATCTCCCTGTTTGCCACCGGCAACGTCCGCGCCGACGAGCTTTCGCTGATCACCGCATTCTACACGACCGTCAGCGAAAAACACGCCGAACCGATAACTGCCGAACGTCTGACCGTCAACGGACTGCAGGGACTGTCGGCAGTTGATAAAGATCTGCTTTTCGCCGATGGCAGGGAAATGGTTTATCTCTATTACAAAAGGCAGCAGGCCGACCTGTGGCATAAGCCGGAAAACCCCGATGACATTGATGCCTGGGCCAAAATCACCCTGAAGGTGACGGAAGCGGCCGTCAAAAACTCGCCGAAAGCCGCCGAACGGGATTTTGAACTGATCGAAAAAGTAATGACCGCCGCGGCGGAAAGCCTTAACGACAATTCCCGCTATTATTCGGAGCTTGACGAAACGGAGAATGATGCTCCCAAACCCTTAAGGCTTTTTGCCCGGCGGATGATCGGCGACGTTTTGTACATCAGAATCGGCAGCTTTAACGGCGCCACCAAACAAAACGTGCTTTCCGCCCTCAAGGATTATCCCGCGGCCAAAGGCGTGATTCTTGACCTCAGGGGCAACCGCGGCGGTCTGCTGACGGCAGCCATCGACGTGGCCGGCATTTTCATTGACGGCGGCATCATCGCCTCGGTCAAAGGCAGGGACAATAGCGCGGTCAAATATTACAACGCTGACGAGGAAAGCAGCTTCAATCTGCCTGTTATCGTCCTGATCGACGGCAACACCGCCTCTTCCGCCGAAGTGGTGGCCGCCGCCCTCAGCGAACAGGTTCAGGCCAAACTGGTCGGCACCAACAGCTTCGGCAAAGGCAGCATTCAGGAAATGTACAGTTTTGAAAACGGCGGCAAACTGGCTCTGACAACGGCACATTTCTATACACCCTCCGGCCAGAAAATCGACAAAATAGGATTGATTCCGGACTATTGTACGTTCAACGCCGACGACAACGTGCCGATCGACCGCGCTTCGGCTTTTACCAATCTGCGCTGCGAACGGGAAAGCCGGGAAAGAAACGAAGCGGACATTGAACTGGCGGTTTCCATCTTAAAATAGACACCCAAACTTAAAAAAACCGGATATTTGCATCCGTTTTTTTTGCCAACCATAGCCAAAAGGTTGTATTTTTATACAAAAGCATGCAAAAGACGAATTTTGTTGTTGACTGCACAAGGTATAATTGTATGATGCTCATTACAACTTCAAGGTAATGTTTTTTAAAAAATCAATTATTAAAGGTAAGATGTTTTATGATAAACCGCAAAGACCTACAAAACATAGAAAGCCTGTTTATGCTTTCCACCCTCGGAGAATGCCGCAGCAAGCGCAAAGCGGCGGAAGCTATCGGCGCCTCGGTAGACACCCTTAACAAATACATCGGCAACCTGGAAGCGGAATTCGGCCTGCAACTCGTCATCAGTTCGGAACACGGGTGCACACTGACGCCCAAAGGGGTAAAATTTACCGAAAACGCTTCCCGGATGGAAGAACTCCTGCAGCAAATGTATGCCGAAAACGGCAGAAACACACAAAATTTCTTCCCGGTCAAGGTCGGAATGGACGTCGGCATCAGCAGCAACCTGATGTTTTACGACATAGACGCCTTTTTCTCCCGCTTTCCCGACATCCAGATACAAAGCATCATTTTTCAGGACAGCCTGCAACTGCAATACAATAATCTGGACATCGGCATTTCCTACTGCGAGCCAAAGGAAAAGGACGTGACTGTCCTTGCTGTCAAAAACATTGAATGTAAACTGTTTGCCTCTCCCGCTTATTTGAAAAAGTACGGCTACCCGCAAAACATCAAAGACATTGTCAAAAACCACCGTATCGTCTGCAAGTCCGATCCCGTTTATTATGACAAGCAATATCGGGAAATTCTGAAAAACTCGGAAAACGTCCGTTACATTTCCAACTCCAGCGGATCGGTCATCGACGCCGTGCGCAACAATGCCGGCATTTGTGTCATGCCGCTGCGCTTTGCCGAGGAAGGACTGATTTGTCTTGACAATTTTGACTGGAACAGTCATATAAGCATCTACCTTTTCAGCCGCAAACGGGTCAAGGATCTGCCCCGGGTGCGGGCGGTGATAAACTATTTCAAGGAAATACTCCAAAGGATGTAAGTATGGCCGAACAAACAAAAAATTATCGGCATTACCGAGCCAGGCGACCGGCAGACGAATGAACTGCTCCGCCTGTGGCAGGCTTCCGTCAGAGCTACGCATCATTTTCTGAGCGAACAGGACATTCTCGCGCTTGAAAGCGAAGTCTGTTCCGTTTTGGCGCCGATTCCGGAACTGTATGCGTTTTCGGAACGGGAAAGAATTCTCGGATTTATCGGCCTTGCCGACGGCAAGGCCGAAATGCTGTTTGTTTCGCCGGACTGTTTCGGCAGGGGGATTGGTTCCGAACTGCTGACTTTTGCCGTCAGACAACGCGGCGTCACGTTGGTTGACGTCAACGAGCAAAATCCCGCCGCCCTGAAATTTTACCGCAAGCACGGTTTTGCCGTTGACGGCCGCAGTTCGCTTGACGATCAGGGCAATCCGTTTCCGATTTTGCACTTGAAACTCGACAGATAATCTGTCGGAAAACGCACAAAAGGACTCTGCCGGCCCAGACGGCAGTTTTTCCGATAAAAAAAGTAACCCACCGGCTAAGCCGGTGGTTCTTCTCAAGCGGGTGTACCCCTAATGGTGCCAGCGAACGCCTTAAGGGCGTATGACGGTCTGACAGGGCGAAGATTACTTGCTACCCGTAAACGGGTCAAA
>CABUBU010000020.1 GCA_902489795.1 uncultured Azospirillum sp. | reverse complement strand
GGCACGCGGACAAAAGCCCTAATCTCATGGTTTTATACAATATTTTCATGACCTTCCCCCTTTATCCATATATTTTGTTCAGGTGATGTAAAATATTGTACGATAGATAGTTATAGATGTTTTCTCCGCTAACCCTTGTTTTTTCGTCTTGATTTCCGCCGCATTTTATCGTACCTTTTTCCGCTACAGACAAAAAATGAAAATAATCTTATTTTTTCAAAGCGTTAACAGCTCTTTTGCAGCTGGTCGAAGGATAAAAAATACCGGACGCAAGCCCGGTATGAAAAAAGAATTTCTTACTGTATCAACGACGTCTGAGAAACGACGGGATATCAAGGTTGACGCGGTCTTCCTCACTGTCGGAAAAAGACGGGGTTACCGGTTCCTGATAATGCTCGGCTTCCATTTTTTTCTTGCGGTTGCGTTTGGCGATGGAAAAGCCGGTGACGCGTTCAATCAGGGTCGGCGTGTATTCTTCTTCCTCGTCGTTGACAATCAGTTTTTCAACCGGTTCTTCTTTCGGTGAGGCAAAAAGCTGCGGATTGTGGCCGAACAGTTCGGGTTCTTCCTCGACCATCCGCGGCGCGTTTTTGGCGCTGAAAGTGCTGCCCTGGCTGGAAATCAGGCTTTCCAACTGTGCGTCGACGTCGTTAAATTCGTTTTTGTTCAAAATGGCATTGAACAAAGAAGACGCCTGCGGCATGTCACTCATGGATGACGGGGCGCGGGACTGCGGATCGGCAAACATTTCCGGCTCTTCTTCGACAACGGCGGCCGGTTCTGTTTTTTCTTCGACCGCGTTTTCTTCTTCCGTCAGTTCAACGGCCGGTTCTTCATCCGTTTCCTGCAGCCGGGTCGGGGTTTCTTCGTTTTCTTCCGGATCGGCGGGTAGGGTGGCGGCGAATTTTGCCAAATTGGAATCCATTTCTTCGCTCGGGGTTATCGGAATGATGGGTTCGTCGGAAAAGCTTTCTTCAATGTAGTTGGCAGGTTTGGGCTGCGGCTTGGCTTTCGGCATTTCCGTCCGGCCGCCTTCAATGCCGGTGGCAACGATCGAAACACGGATTTTGCCGGCCAGATTTTCGTCAAAGCTGGAACCGAAGATGATGTTGGCTTCTTCATCCACTTCTTCTTTGATGCGGTTGGCGGCTTCGTCGATTTCGAACAGGGTGATGTCCATGCCGCCGGTGATGTTGATCAGCACGCCTTTGGCCCCTTTCATGTTGCTGTCGTCCAGAAGCGGATTGGAAAGCGCCTGTTCGGCCGCTTTGATGGCGCGGTCTTCTCCTTCCGCTTCGCCGGTGCCCATGATGGCTTTGCCTTTGTCTTCCATAATGCTTTTGATGTCGGCGAAGTCGAGGTTGATCAGTCCCGGCATCATCATCAGGTCGGTAATTGAGCGGACGCCGTCGTAAAGTACGTTGTCGGCCATGACAAAAGCGTCGGCCAGGGTGGTGTTTTTGTCGGCAATGCGGAACAGGTTCTGGTTGGGAATGATGATGATGCTGTCGACCGATGAAGTAAAGTCATTGAGCGCTTCTTCGGCAATCTGGTAACGGCGGCGACCCTCAAACTGGAACGGTTTGGTGACGACGCCGATGGTCAGGATGCCTTTTTGTTTGGCAATGCGGGCAACGACCGGCGCCGCGCCGGAGCCGGTGCCACCGCCCATGCCGGCGGTGATGAACACCATGTTGGCGCCTTCCAGCTCTTTTTCGATTTCTTCCGCCGCTTCTTCCGCCGCTTTGCGGCCGACTTCGGGACAGGCGCCGGCACCGAGCCCGCGGGTGGTTTCCACGCCGAGTTGGATTTTGCGGCCGGATTTTGAATTGGCAAGCGCCTGAGCGTCAGTGTTGGCAACGATAAAATCAACGCCTTCGAGATTTTTGACGATCATGTTGTTGACGGCGTTGCCGCCGCCGCCGCCGACTCCGATAACGGAAATGCGCGGTTTCAAAGTGATCATGTTGGTTTCCGGTACTGCTAATTTTATCGACATTGCTCGCTCCCAAAAGTATTGTGCTTATTCAATTTTAATATACAATATTTGAAAAGTGCTTAAGGTTTCGTTACCAAAACGATATTTTTCGTTAATTTGTCAAAAGTTTTGTTTCAGCCAATTCAGGATCCGTCCGAACCGGCCACCTTCAATGCCCGCCGGTTTGCTGATGATTTTGTTCGGTTTACGCTCGGTATAGTTGATGACGAACAAAAGCAGGCCGATGACGGAAGAAAAGGCCGGCGACTGCAATACCGGATAGTTTGAAATGTCAAGCATGTTTGCAATGCTGCGCGGGCGGCCCAGACGCACCTGTTTGTCGAGAATCATGGCAGCCACTTCCCGCATGCCCGACAACAGCGATCCGCCGCCGGTCAGTACGATGCGGTGGCTGCTGATGTCTTTTAAGCCGTGGTCGGCCAGTTTGCCGTTGACCATTTCAAACATCTCTTCCACCCGCGGGGTGATGATGCCGATCAGTTCCGATTTCGGCACCTGTTTGATCAGGCTGTCGTCTTCCTCACCGACCGGGTAGACGTTGATGGTTTCGTTTTTGTCCTGCGACGTCATGAAAGCGCAGCCGTGCAGCGTTTTTAAACGCTCGGCATGGGTAAACGAGGTTGTCAGTCCCCAGGCAATGTCGTTAGTGATGTTGTTGCTGCCGACGCCGATTGAGCCAAAGTATACCGGATGGCCGTGTTTGAAACTGGCGATGCTGGTGGTTCCGCCGCCGATGTCGACCACGGTAGCGCCCAGTTCCTTTTCATCGTCAACCAGACAGGCAAGGCCCGAGGCATAGGAGGAAAGCGCCTTTTCGGCAATTTCCAGATGCGAGTTGTCGAGTACGGTTTTGACGTTTCTGTACATGATTTCCGGCACCAGTCCGAGCAGCACGTCGACCGACAGACTTTCGCCGTAAAGATTGCGCGGGTCGTTTGTTTCTTCTCCGAAATCAAGCCGGTAGCCGGTCGGCAGGCAGTGGATCAGCTCGTTGTTTTCGACGTTGATTTTGTTGATGCCTTTTTCGATAACTTTTTTTATGTCGGCTTCCGATACCGGTTTGGATTTGTTTAAATTGATCGCTGAGCGTTTGATGCTGCTTTTTACCCGGTCGCCGGAAATGTTGACAATGATGCGGCTGACCCGTTCGTTGGCCATTTGTTCGGCGGCTTCCACCGCGTCGCAGACCGAATAGGTGGCCTGTTTGATATCGGTGATGATGCCGTTTTTGATTCCCTTGGAAGCATTGTAGCCGTAGCCGGCAATGCTGATTTTCTGATCGCGGCTGATGCGGGCAATAACGCAGCAGACTTTGGACGAGCCGATGTCCAAAGCGGCAATTGTGGTCAATCGGTTAAATGAATGAGTCACGATCTCATGCCTTTCGCTGTCAAATGTTGCTTTCATCCTCCGCGTCCGAAGCCAGACGTTCTTCGTCGGAGGTTCGGCGCGGTTTTACCAAAACTTTATTGGCGAATCTTAAATCAATGATGGTTAATTTACGTTTAAGAAGTCCCTGGGTTTTGTTCAATTTTAGCAATTTTTTCCATGCTTTGTCCATGTCTTCGGCCGGCAGCTTGACGGTGATGCCGTTTTCTACGTCGTCCAGAATGAGGTTCCAGCGGCGGCCGGAAATGAAGTTGGCGACTTTGATCCGGGGAAAAACCTCGTTGTCGTCTTCAACCGCAGCCAGCAGTTCGTTCAGATGCTCCGGCGCGCCGCGGCCGACGATCAGCAGCACCGGACGGGATGGTACGAAGTCGGTACGGATGACGGCGCCGTCGGTGTCGATCGGGTAAAAAGCGTTGTTAATCTGCCACAGCGAGCGTACCCGGCGTTCTTTGAGGGTGATTTTGAGCAGGTTGGGCAGGTAGGAGCGGCTGACGGTTGCCGACTTGACCCACGGCAGTTGTTCAAGATCGCTTTTTATCTGCCGGATATCGAGGCGGAGTATGTTGTCGCCGCGGCGGCTGTTGACGATGTTGTTGATTTCCTCGATTGCGGTTTTATTGCGCCCGTAGACAAGGATGTCGTCGACGGTAAAGCCGAGATAGGAGGTAAGGGTGTAAAAATAATCGGAGAGGGAATTGAGTTTTTGCGTGACCAGATTGTTTTTGGCGATGACCATGCCGGCCGAGGCAAAACCGAGCAAAATAAGCAGTAATAAATTGCCGATCAGGCGGTAAGGCCAGAGCCGGGGCAGATAAACCCGTTTGTCAGCGGCGGAAACCGCCGGAGATGAAGGGGAAACTGTCGGTGCGGTAATCATGGTTATTTTTCTATTCCCAGTCTTTTTATTTCCCATTCAAGCGTGATAAAGGTTTGCTGCCGTACCCGTTGAATGATCATTTCGCCCAGAGTTTCAATATCTTTGGCGGTGGCGTTGCCGGTGTTGATGAGAAAATTGCAGTGCTTTTCGGAAACTTTGGCTCCGCCGACGGCAAGTTCCGCGCAGCCGGCTTTTTTGATCAGTTCCCAGGCTTTCAGCCCCTCCGGGTTTTTGAAAGTGGAGCCGGAGGTTTTCTGGTTGTAGGGTTGGCGGGCTTTACGATATTGTTTGTGTTCTTCAAGCAAACGGGTGATTTCTTCCCGGGTTGAAGGTTCGGTTTTAAAAGTGATGGAAAGGATGATCCAGTCGTCGGGGAACAGGCTGCTGCGGTAGGACAAGCCCAAGTCGGCTGCAGTAACTGTCTGGATTTTGCCTTCGCCGTTCATGATTTCCGCGCTTTGCATCACGTCGGCTACTTCCCGGCCGAAACAGCCGGCGTTGGTTTTGACCGAGCCGCCGATAACGCCGGGAATCGAGCAGAGAAACTCAAGCCCGCCGAGTTCGTGCTTCAGCAGATGTTTCTTCAGGCTGACGTTGCGAAAGCCGGCGCCGCAGGTTATGGTGCCGTTGCCGACGGTGACTTTCTGAAAGCTTGTGCTGTCCAGTTTGATGACCACGCCGGGCACGCCGCCGTCGCGAACCAACAGGTTGGATCCGCCGCCGATCAGGCAGACCGGAACGTTGTGCGGCCGGTTGCGCAGGAAGTGGGCAAGGTCGTCGGCGTCTTCCGGAATGTACATGATTTCGGCGTTGCCGCCGACGCCGAACCAGGTGTGGCGGGCAAGGCTGATGTTTTGCAGATAGCGGCCGCGGACGACGGGCAGAATTTTGATCAACGGGTCTTTTTTCTGCGGCATTTTGAAGCGAATACGGAACATTTTATTTCTCCGCCGGCCGTTTTGCGGCCGGAATAATGATTTTGTTTTCGATCAGGTCTGCCAGCCGGACGGCAGCGTCGGTAATGGCGAAACTGGCGGTGTTTTCTGCCATCGTTTTCAAAGCGGCGGGATTCTGCATCAGATCGTTTAAGACCGCGGCGAGGGTTGTCGGCGAAAAGTCTTTCTGGGCGATGACGATGCCGCCTTTGTTGGCTTTGAATTCGGTCGCGTTTGAAGTCTGGTGGTCGTCGGCGGCCGTCGGCAGCGGAACCAGGATTGACGGAATGCCGGCGGCGGCAATTTCCGAAACCGAGGAGGCGCCGGCACGGGAGATTATCAGATGGGTTTGCGCATACAGTTCCGGCATGTTGTCGAAGAAATGCGAAAGTTCCGGCGTGCATTTGGCGCCGTCGTAGGCGGCGCGGACGGCATCAATGTCTTCCCGGCGGCATTGCTGGGTCAGGCGGATCCTTTTCTGTTGTTTGGAAGCAAGCATTTTTATCGCCTGCGGGATGACTTCTGCAAACACTTTGGCACCTTGGGAACCGCCCAGAACCAGCATGTTAAAAGGCAGGGTTTTGCCGGTTTTGGGGTAGGGGCGGTCGTGCAGTTCGGCAATCGCTTTACGGATCGGCATGCCGGTTTGTACGGTTTTGCGTCCGGCCGGCGCGTATTTCGTCTTTTTGAAACTGGCGGCGACGGCGGTGGCATAGCGGCCGAGAAAGCGGTTGGTACGGCTCATGACCGAATTTTGTTCGTGGACGATCAGGTCGGTGCCGAGCAGAATTGCCGCCATCGAACAGGGGAAGGAAGCATAGCCGCCGAAGCCGACGACGCAGGCCGGACGTTCTTTCAGCAGCAGGTGCATGCATTGCAGAACGCCGATTGCAGTCTTAAACAGGCTTTTGATTTTGAACCATTTTGATTTGCCCATGACGGCGCCGGACAAAACCGAACGGTTGGGGATTTTGCCCAGCGTGCCGTGATAGTTGTTCAGACCGCGTTGGTCGGTAACAAGCATCAGCCGGCAGCCGCGGCGGGAAAGTTCTTCCGCCAGCGCTTCGGCCGGGTAAATGTGTCCGCCGGTGCCGCCGGCGGTGAGGATAATCAGCGGTTTTTTGCTGTTTTTCTTTTTAGACGTCATCTTTGTCCTCCGCATGAACGTTTTTGCGCGTAATGGCCAGAAGCATGCCCATGCCGACGGCGGTGGCGATGATCGACGAGCCGCCGTAGGAAATAAACGGCAGTGTCATGCCCTTGGTCGGCATCAGGTGCAGCGTTGAAGCCATGTTGATGATGGATTGTAACCCGAAAGAGGCAGCCAGTCCAGAGGCCGATAAAATAATAAACAAGTTGTTGTCTTTGCACGAAATAATCATTGAGCGGATGACGATAGCCAGATACAGGGCGACGATCGTCAGGCAGAGAAATACGCCGTATTCTTCCGCCGCCACCGCGTAAATGAAATCGGTATGCGCGTCGGGGATGGAAGAGCGGACCACGCCTTCGCCCGGACCGCGGCCGAACAGGCTGCCGCTTTGGAAGGCTTCGAGCGATTTCTTGACCTGATAGCTCAATTCGCCGCCGGAAGCCAGAAACTGGTGAATGCGGATCTGAAAATGGGGAAAGGCAAAATAGGCGGCGATGACAGCGCCCATGCCGATCAGCCCGGCGACGCCGAGCAGAAGCAGCGGCATGCCGTTTAAGAAAAACTGAAACAGCCAGACCGCGGTGATGACCATCGTCATGCCGATGTCCGGCTGGCGGACGATGAGCAGGGCGGTAAACAGAAACAGGGCGGTCGACAGCAGATTGCCGGGAAATTCCGGATGTCGGCGCTGGCCGTCAAACAGCCAGGCGGCGGTGACGATGAAAAATGGTTTGACAAACTCAGACGGCTGGAGCGAAAAGCCCAAGACGATCAGCCAGCGGGCGGCGCCCTTGTTGGCTTCGCCGAAGAAAAAAGTGCAGATGACGGGCACAATGGCCGCCAGGTAGCCGACCAGCGAAAGCCGGCGGATAAATTTGAGCTTCTGCATGGAAAGGGCTATCATGACCATATAGGCCAGCGGCGCAAAGAACAGATGGCGTTTGATGAAGTGATAGCTATCAAAGCCGATCCGCGTTGCCACCGCGGGGCTGGCGGAAAAAGTCAGCAAAATGCCGAGGACGATTAAAATGCTGATGCAGGCCAGAAGCGTTTTGTCAACGGTCCACCACCAGTTGGCAACGAGGCTTCGGTTGTTATGGGAAAAAATCAGCACCGGTGTCCTCCGTCAGAAAATAAGCGAAAACAGGCCGATAACGGTACAGACAATGGCAACGATGCGGAAACGGGCGACCACCGTGGTTTCTTTCCAGCCCAGTTGTTCAAAGTGGTGGTGGATCGGCGCCATCAGAAAGACGCGCTTTTTCGTGCGTTTGTACCAGAAAACCTGAATCATGACCGAAAGCGCCTCGGCGACAAAGACAAAACCGATGACGGCCAGCAGAATTTCGTGTTTGGTCATCACCGCAACGGTGCCAAGAAGAGCGCCCAGAGCCAGCGATCCGGTGTCGCCCATGAACACTTTGGCGGGCGAACTGTTGAACCAGAGAAAGCCGAGACAGGCGCCGGCGGCGGCGGCGCAGACGACCGCGACTTCTCCGCATTGGGGAATGAGGATGCTGCGAAAATTGACCGTTTCGGGAAAAGCGGTGGTAAAAGCAATGACGCCGAAGGCCGAAAACGCGGTCAGGCAAAGGCCGCCGGCCAGTCCGTCCAACCCGTCGCTTAAGTTGACGGCGTTGGAGGTGCCGGCAATGACGACCATGGCAAACGGCAGGTAAAACCACCACAGGTCAAAAATGCGGTTGACGTAAGGAAACACCAGGCTGAAACGCAAATTTTCCGAAGTGTCGGCGATAACCAGCCAGACCACGGCAAAGGCGGTGACAAACTGCAGCAGGAGTTTCATTTTGGCGGTCATGGCGTCGGGGGTGTGTTTTTTGACCTTGACATAATCGTCGGCAAAACCGGTGGCGCCGAAAACAAGAATGACGGCCAGACAGAGCCAGACGAACAGGTTGGAAAGGCTGCACCACAACAGGGACGAAACGATGATTGCCGCCAAAATGAGAATGCCGCCCATGGTCGGGGTGCCCTTTTTGGTCAGCAGGTGGCTTTGCGGGCCGTTTTCGCGGATCGGCTGGCCCAGTCCCTGGCAGCCGTGCAGAAAGGCGATGAATCTGCCGCCGCAGGCGAGCACGGCGGCAAGAGCGGTCAGAAAAGCGGCTAAAATGCGGATCAAAAGCATCTGATCTGGTAAAAACAAAGCGGCAAACATCGGCATTATCCTCAAAGAAACGAAATTTTCCTTATAAAATAGGCGGAATATATAAAAATTTGATTAAAATGCGCGGACAAAATTCATTAGAAGCGTCTTGAATTAGAGTTTGCTTCCACTATTTAAATTTTAGTTTACGGAGCAATTGCAAAAGAAAGGCACGGGAATGAGCGACGACGGCAAAAAAAAGGACGCGGGCCGGTTTTCGGTTTTGTTTTTTGTGGTTTTGATTGTTGCCGGTTATTTTGCCTGGCAGCATTACAAAAAAACGCCGGAGACGGCGGAAGAAGCCGTCGAGCGTACGGTTTCGGCGGCACCGCTGATTGAGCGGGAAGCAGAGGTTGAAAAAAACTACATCGGTTACGTGACGCCGGTTCATGACGTGAGCGTGCGGCCGTACATCAGCGGTTTTGTCGACGAGATCCGGGTGAAGGGCGGTTCCGAGGTGAAGGCCGGTGACGTGATGGTGATTATCGACCAGGCCGAATACAAGGCCAAGCTTGATGCCGCCAAGGCCGCGGTTGCTCAGGCCGAGGCCAGTTTCAACAACAGCAGCGTTTATTATCAGCGGATGCAGAAGGCAGGTGCGCGGGCGGTTTCAAAAACCGAACTGGACAACGCCAAGGCTTCGTTCCTGTCGGCGGAGGCCGCTTTGGAACAGGCCAAAGCCGCTCTGGCGGAGGCGCAGGTAAATTACGACTATACGGTGATCCGGGCGACGATTGACGGAGTTGTCGGCGATGTGCCTTTGTCCAAGGGAGATTACGTGTCGCCGGAAAACGTGTTGCTGACGGTGATCCAGTATAATCCGATCCGGGTCGTGTTTTCGATTACCGACAAGGATTATCTGGAGGAAGCCGGCCGTCCGGAAATGTTTGCGGGCGAAACTCTTCGGCTGAAACTGGCTGACGGCGCCGTTTATCCGCAGACTGGGACTTTCGGCTACGTTGACAACCAAATTGACAAAAGCACCAATTCGATTGCGGTTTACGCGGATTTTGCCAACCCGGACAAGCGGCTTGTCGCCAACGCTTACGTAAATGTGCTGGTGGAGAAAAAATACCGCGGCATGGTCGTGCGCAAGGATCTGGTTTATATCGAACCGGACGGTAGTTATATCTATGTGGCCGGTGCAAACGGGGTGGTGAAAACGGCGGTTGATATTTTGAGCGAATACGGCAATAACAACTATATACTCAAAAACACTTTTACGCCCGGCGAAAGTATTGTGCTGGACAAGATGGGTGCGGGGGACGAGGGACACAAGTTTAAAATCGTGATGGAGGGCGCTGCGGCGGCCGGGGAGAAAAACTGATGTTTTCTGAGTATTTTATTGATCGGCCGCGGTTTGCCGGCGTGATTTCGATTATCATGATTCTGCTCGGGCTGCTGGCGATTGCGGTGCTGCCGGTTTCCCAATATCCGGAAATTACGCCGCCGCAGATCGTGGTCAGCACCACCTATCCCGGCGCCAGCGCCCAGGTGGTGATCGACACGGTGGCGGTGCCGGTGGAAAACCAGATCAACGGCGTCGAAAACATGCTGTATATGACGTCGAGTTCCAACGACGACGGCAGTTACAAGCTGACGATCACCTTTAACATCGGCACCGATCCGGACATTGCCCAGGTGAAGGTGCAGAACCGCCTGAACCAGGTGATGTCGCAATTGCCGGAAATTGTTCAGCAGCAGGGGCTGGAGGTGAATACCCAGATGTCCAACATGCTGGCGCTTTTGGCGCTGCGTTCGCCGCAGAACACTTATGACGACCTCTATCTGAGCAACTATGCCTACGCCAATCTGAAAAATCCGCTGTCGCGGGTGGACGGTATCGGCGACGTGCAGATTTTCGGTCCTCAGTACAGCATGCGCGTCTGGCTGAAACCGGAAAAGCTGTCTTCTTTGGGGCTGACCAGTTCGGACATTGTACAGATTATCGAAAGCCAGAACGTACAGGCTTCGATCGGCGGCATCGGCACCGCGCCCAGCCCGGCCGGCACCAATCAGGTTTTGTCGCTGACCGCCAAAGGTCTGCTCAATACGGTGGAAGATTTTGACAACATTGTGGTGGCCACTTCGGAAAACGGCGGCCTGGTCCGTCTGAAAGACGTGGCGCGGGTGGAACTCGGCGCCGACACCTATACCATGAACGCCAAATTTGACAATGCGCCGGCGGTAATCATGTCGCTCAGCCAGACGCCGGGTTCCAATTCGCTCAACATCATGGACAACGTGGCCAAGGCGATTGCCGATCTGCAAACTTCGTTTGACAACGACATGGAACTGAAAATCGCCTACGATTCCACGCTTTACGTCCGTTCTTCGATCGCCGGCATCATCGAAACGCTGATCATTACCTTTGCTCTGGTGGTGCTGGTAACTTATGTTTTTTTGCAGAAGGCAAAGACCACTCTCATTCCGCTGATTACCATTCCGGTGTCGCTGATCGCCACTTTCGGCGTCATTTATCTGCTGGGGTTTGACATCAATATTCTCACTTTGTTTGCCATGATCCTGGCGATCGGGCTGGTGGTGGACGACGCCATCATCGTGGTTGAGCGGGTGCAGTATCTGATGGTTTACGAGAAAATGGATTCTCATGCCGCGTCGGTGAAGGCGATGCAGCAGATCGGCAGCGCGATTGTTGCCACCACGTTCGTGTTGTTGTCGATTTTTGTGCCGGTAGGGTTGATGGCCGGCATTACCGGCAAAATTTACCAGCAGTTTGCGGTGACGATTGCAACCGCGATTATCTTTTCCGCTTTCAACGCGCTGACGCTCAGTCCGTCGTTGTGCGCGATTTTCTTAAAAGGCGACGAAGAAGACAAGCCGCGCGGATTTTTCAAATGGTTTGACGACATGATCGACAAAATGAAAGAGAAATATCTCGGCGCGGTCGGTTTCTTTTCCGCCAAATTGCCGGTTACGGTTGCGGTGACGGCGGGCGTCATCGTTCTTTTGGCCGGCGGTTTCAAGCTGACGCCGACGTCGTTTCTGCCGGAAGAGGACCAGGGCATTATTTTTGCCAATTTGCAGCTGTCCAACACCGCCAGCATCAACCAGACCGGCGAAATGCTGGCGGAAGTGGCGGACAAGGCGATGAAGATCGACGGCGTGCGCTATTTTATCAGCGTTGCCGGCTACAGTCTTCTGGGCGGCGCCGGAGAAAACGTGGCAATGGGCGTGATCGGGCTGGAACCTTGGGCCGAGCGGACTTCTCCCGGGCTTTCGATCGACGCGATCACGGCGGAGCTGACAAAGGCGACCGCGGAGATGAAAAATGTGAGCATCAACTATTTTGCGCCGCCGGCGATTCCCGGCATCGGCAACAGCAGCGGCCTGTCGCTCGAATTTCTGGCGATCGACCAGAGCCTCGGGTCAAACGAGATGTTTGAAAAACTGCAGCAGTTCCTTTACAAGCTGAATTCCGATCCGGCGCTTTCCTATGCCTTCAGCGTTTATACCGCCGATACGCCGCACGTTTATCTCGACATTGACCGCACCAAGCTGGAATCGTACCGGATACGGGTGTCCGATTTGTTTGCCGTGCTGCAAAACAACCTCGGTTCGCGTTATGTCAACAACATTACCCTGACCGGGCAGATCAACAAAGTGATCATTCAGGCCGACTATACCTACCGCGGCAAAGTGGATGACGTGAAAAACATGTATGTGCGCTCAAGCACCGGACAGATGATCAAAATCGGCAGTTTTGCCGACGTCAGAATCGTCATGCTGCCGAAAATCATCAATCGCTACAATCAGTATACGGATGCCTCAATCACCGCTTCCGCGGCAGAAGATGTCAGCACCGGAACGGCCATCGGGGCGGTGGAAAAAACGGCCAAGGAAATTCTTGATCCGGCCGACTACAAGATTGCCTGGACCGGCCTCAGCCTGCAGGAAGTGGAAGCGGCCGGACTGGTTGTTTTCCTGATTATGCTGGCAATGGTGTTTTGCTATCTGTTTTTAGTGGCGCTTTATGAAAGCTGGATGCTGGCCTTTTCGGTTATGTTTTCCACCCTTTTTGCCGTTCTCGGCGCGTTGGCCGGGCTGCATCTGATGGGGCAGCCGCTGAGCATTTACGCCCAGTTGGGACTGGTGATGCTGATCGGTTTGGCGGCCAAAAATGCGATTTTGATCGTTGAATTTACCAAGGCCTACCGTGAAGGCGGCGACAGCATTCTTGATGCGGCGGTCAAAGGGGCGTCGGAACGTTTCCGGGCGGTGCTGATGACGGCGCTGACCTTTATTCTCGGCGTGTTTCCGATGATTGTGGCCAAAGGCGCCGGCGCTTCGAGCCAGATTGCGATCGGCACCTCGGTGTTTTACGGCATGATTGCCGCGACCGTGGTCGGCATTATCTTTATCCCCGCCTATTTTGCCCTGTTTGAGGAAATCAAGGAACGAGCCGGCGGCGGGTCGGAGCGGCAGAAGAAAAAAAGCGGCAGGAAAGGAGGATCGAAATGAACGGCAGACATTGGGCGTTGGTTTCGCTGCTGGCGGCAGCCTCCTGTACGGTCGGTCCCGATTACGTGCGGCCGGAGTTTTTTGACGACGGGCAGCTGTCCGCCGCTTTGGATGCCGGCGGCGGTGAAAGTTTTCCGATTTCCGTGCGCTGGTACCGGCAGTTTGAGGACGAAACCCTGAACGGGCTGGTCGGGCGGGCGCTTGCCGGCAGTCCGAACGTGCAGATTGCGGTGCAGAAGCTGAAGCAGGCGCGCTATACGCTGATGATCAATGAGGCGGAATTCCTGCCCCGGCTCAATGCCGACGGCGGTTATGACTACAATTATCTTGCCAACGGCAAAAATCTGCCGCGGACGGTGGAGGACTATTACAAGGCCGGCCTGGACGCTTCCTGGGAGATTGATATCTGGGGCGGTGGCCGGCGTCTGAATGAGGAATCGCGGGCATTGATGCGGGCAGCGGCGGATAATCTGGTCAATGTCATGCTCTCGATGACGGCTGAAACGGCAAGTGATTACATCGGATTGAAAACGGCGCAGGAACAGCTGCGGATCACTAAGGAAAACCTGCGTTTGCAGCAGGACATTTATCAGACGGTGAAGGAAAAGTACGACAACGGCCTGGCCGACGATGCGGCGCTGAATCAGGCGGAATTTGCGGTGCAGACGACCAAGGCGCTGCTGCCGGCCTTGGAACAGCAGGAGGAGAGCTACAAAAATGCGCTGGCGGTTTTGCTCGGCGTGCTGCCGGGCAGTTTGACGGGGCTGGACGACGACGGGGACAACCTTATCGGCCGTCCGTTCTTTTTCCATGTCGAAAATCTGTATAATTTTCCGCTTGCGGCGGTGCGCAACCGTCCCGACGTGCGGATGGCGGAAAATGCGCTGATTGCCAAAAACGCGGCGATCGGTCAGGCGGTGGCGGAACTGTTTCCGAACGTGAGCATCGGCGGCGTCCTCGGCTGGCAGGCCAAACATTTTTCCGGTCTCGGTTCGTCTTCGGCTGCGGCATATGGCTTTACGCCCGCAGTATCGCTGCCGCTGTTTAATTTCGGACAACTGATCAATCAGGTCAAACTTAACCGGGAAGTGAAGGAAGAATATGTTTACCTGTATAAAAACACGCTGCTCGGCGCGGTGGAGGAAGTGAAAAACGCGACCGTCGCCGTGCGCAAGGAATATGAGCGTTATCAGGCGTTGTCAAAGTCGGTGCGCAACATGCAGCGGGCGCTTTCTTCCATGCGTGACAAATACAGGGAAGGGCTGATCGAGTTCAGCGACATGCTGACAACCGAACAGAATCTGCTCACCGCGCAAAACAACCTGGCCGCTTCCGGCGGTACCGTCTACCGCAATATCATCAGTTTTTACAAAGCGGTCGGCGGCGGTTATTGAACGCTCAGTTTGAACGGCCGTGCAGCCGGATGTTGGTAATTTCCGGTATTTCATACGAACGGATGGTGTAGCCTTTGCTTTTCATGCAGTCGCTGTAGTCGCCCGGATCGACGTCGGCGTCGTCACGCAGATAGTTGACGATCAGCGGCTGGGCGCCGGGGTAGGGGATATAAGTTGCCCAGATGCCTTTGTCGGCGTCCCAGTCGGCGCGGATGGCCAGCTTTTGTTCTTCGGTGTAGAACATGGAATGCCACAGGGTTTTCATCCGCGGCATCATGCTGAAAGATTCCGCTTCGCGCATGCAGGCGTTGTGATCGCGGGCAAATTTTTCAATTCCGGTGTTGTAGCGTTCCCAATGGTAGACAACGGATCCGTCGCCGGAAGCGCAGGCGGAAAGCAAAGGGAGGGCGGCAAAGAAGAGCAAAATTTTTTTCATGTTTAAAAATCCAGGTTGGCATAATGTTTGGCAGGGAGAATTCCCTTGATGTTGTCTTTTAAAATGTCTTTGAAAGCGGGGCGGGACTTGATTTTCGAATACCACAGCCGGGCGTTTTTGTAGCCTTCCCACGGCACGTCCCCCAGATAGTCGATGATCGAAAGATGAGCGGCGGCGGCGACGTCGGCCAGCGAAAAACTGCTGCCGGCCAGATAATTGCGGGATTCGCAAAGCCAGTCGATGTATTCCATGTGAAAATTGAGATTGTTCAATGCTGTCTTCAGAACCTTTGAATCGGGAGCAAGGCCTTTGCCGAAGCGTTTGAACACTTTTTCGTTGATCAGACTGCGTCCGACTTCGCGCTCGAATTTCAGGTCAAACCATTCGGTTAAACGCCGGATTTCGGCTTTCTGCCGGGCATCGCCGCCGATCAGACGCACGTCGGGGTTGACTTCTTCCAGAAATTCGGTGATGGCGTAGTTGCCGGCGATGACGTTGCCGTCAAAAATGAAAATCGGCAGCTCTCCGGCGACGTTGAGCTTGTATATTTCCGGCGACAGGTTCCAGGGTTCTTCTTCCCTTAAGACAAACAAAATGCGTTTTTCCGCCATCAGCAGGCGGATTTTGCGCGATATGGCGGATACCGGATGATGTATCAGAAGAACCATGTGTTTTATTACCCCCCGTTTTTGAAATTGCACCGGTTTTTTGTATAATTTAGCAATTTGTTTGTCCGAGGTCAAGTGCTACCTGCGGGTAAACGAAAACTGTCTGCAACCGGGAGAAGCGCGGTTGCTTCATTCCGGCGCTTTTTCCGCCGGCGGGGTTTCGCCGGGGAGAAAAGAGGGAGGAACCGTGCCGGCGTATTTTTCAACCATGCCGTTGACGATGTCTTCCATGTCTTTTTTTATCTTTTCTTTGATTTCCGGCTTTTCCAGCATTTTGCTCAAGGTGTGCGACAGGTATTCGCGGTGGACGGAAGCTTTGGAAATGCCGATGAAAACCGGCATGGTCCAGAGGCTTTGTTTGGAGAATGCGACCTGATGGCGAAGTCCGAGCTTGGCGGTTTCTATGGTGCCGAAATAAATGCTGGTAAGGACGTAGTCTATTTCGCCGCGGATCAGTTTGCCGTAAAGTTCGTAGGAGGTATCCACGTATTCGATTTGAAAGTCTTTTAATTTGTCGTTGATGTAATCGCTGAAACGTTCTTTGGAATGGATCGCGCCTTTTAAGGGCTTCAGATCCCGAACCGAACGGACGGCGCCCATTTTGGACGGCAGCATGGCCAGATGAATCGGATTGTCGATGGCGGCCGGATAGATGAATTTAAGATCGGCGTAGAGGCTGGTTTCGGCATACATGCCGAGAACCACGTCGGCTTCGCCTTTGCCGGCCTCGCGGATGGTGTCCTCATAACTCATGCTGACCGGCAGGTAGTCGAGAACGTATTGGCCGTAGTCGGAAAAATATTCGATAAAGGGTTTGAAAACGCCGGAATAGACGTTGTTTTCGTATTGTCCGAAAGGATAATAGTCGAAAAAGCCGGTAACGTGCAGTTTTTCCTGAGTGCGGCTTTTTATCTGTTCAAATTCCACCTGAGCAAAAGCGGCGGAAGCGAAAGCAGAGAAGAAAACGGCGAGGGTCAGCAGTTTTTTCATTTTCCGGGTTCTCCTTTAATGTTGGCGTTCGATAATATAAGAGGCCAGGTTTTGCAGATTCCGGGCGCGGCTGCCGAAGACGGCGACGTCTTCGCGTGCGGCGGCCGTCAGTTCGGCGGCGATCTGCCGGGCGTTTTCCAGTCCGTAGAGGCTGACGAAAGTGAGCTTGTTTTGCTTTTCGTCCTTGTGTAGGGTTTTGCCCATGGTTCTCTCATCGCCGGTAACGTCCAAAATGTCGTCGGCAATCTGAAAGGCGATGCCGATCCGGCGCGAATAGCTGATCAGCGCTTTTGTCTGCTCTTCGTCCGCACCGCCCAGAACGGCGCCGGCTTCCACCGCATAGCGCAGCAGGCGGCCGGTTTTCATCTCTTCGATATGGCGGATCAGGTCTTCCTTGTCGTTGTCTTTGACGCTGTAGGCGGCGCCGATCAGATCAAGCATTTGCCCGGCGACCATGCCGTTGAAGGCGCCTGCCGCATTGGCCAGCATTTCGATCAGGTAACAGCGGACGGCGGGATCGGCGGCTGTCGACGGACGGCTGAGTATTTCGAAAGCATAGGTCAGAAGACCGTCGCCGGCAATGATGGCGGTGGCTTCGTCAAACTGTTTGTGGCAGGTCGGAAAGCCCCGGCGCAGGTCGTCGTCGTCCATGGCCGGCAGGTCGTCATGGATGAGCGAGTAGGTGTGCAGCATTTCCAGCGCCATGGCGACGTTCAGGGATTGTTCGAAAGCAACGCCGAAAAGTCCCGCCGTTTCGTAGGTGAGAAACGGACGCAGACGTTTTCCGCCGCGGGTGAGCGAGTAGTGCATCGCTTCGCTTACGCGTTTTTCGTCGCCTTCGGGAAAGGGAAAAAAGCGGTCGATTTCCCGGTTGAAGCGGGCGGCGTATTGTTTTAAGACGTCTTTGATGTCGTTGTCAGTCATCGTTCTTGTCCAGCGGGGTCAGCGAAGGCGTGCCGTCGGGGGCAACAACTATTTTTTCGATTTTCAGTTTGGCTTCTTGAAGTTTCTTTTCGCAAAAGTTTTTCAGGCCGACCGCCTGTTCGTACGCGTTGACGGCGTCGTCCAGTTTGATTCTTCCGGCTTCCAGTTCGCGGACGATGGCTTCCAGACGGGAAAGTGCCTCTTCAAAGCTTAATTCGCCGTTGTCTTCTGCTGACATTTGTTTGCTCCTTGTATTAATAATAAATAATATTATTAGTTTAATTTTCAAATTTCAATACTAAATACATTGCATAACCGATATCTCTATAATCCGCTAGACATGAAGGAGGATAAAACGATGGAAAATCCGGCTGTGACTCAGGGGTCGAAACTGCTGAAGGCATTGGGTAACAAAAAACGCCTGGAAGTGATGTATATTCTCCGCGAAGGCGAACAAAAAGTCGGCGACCTGGAAAAAATCATCGGTCTCAGCCAGTCCGCTCTGTCGCAGCATCTGGCGGTTCTGCGGTCGGCCGGCATCGTCGATACCAGGCGGCAGGCGCAGGCCATTTACTATTCGGTTAAAAACGACAACGCCGTGCGGCTGCTAAAAATGCTGGACGAAATTTATGGCTGAGTTTTATCTTTATTAAGCTGTGGTCTTTTTATTTTCGGTTAAAACATCATTATAGATGATGTCGAGGGCTTGTTCAATGCTGATGCTTGGAGAAAAAAGCTTTTCAGGAATGATATTGATCAAGTCTTTTTCTTTCCACCAACAGCGCATTTCTTTTTCACCAAATTCGGAATGTTCTTTTTTGGTATGGTGTCTTTTGAGGGTTTCTTCAAAGGGAAGGTCGTAATAATAGGCAAATATTTTATTATTAAACAAACGAAGCGCTTCCGCAAATAACGGCTGATACCAATCTGCATTCAAAATGCCTTCTAAAATAGTGTATTGGCAATGCTCTTTTCCGTAATTTATTAGGTTAATCAACAAGGAAACAGCCGCGGTGTTTTTTTCATCGTGTACCCACAACATTTTTCTGCGGATGACATCTTGTGAAATCATCAAGTTGTTGCGTCCCAGTTTTTTTTGCAAGGCATCGGCCAGTGTGGTTTTGCCGCTGCCGGAATTTCCGCGTATAATGATTAGGTGTGACATATTTTCTATTTATATTGATTGGTGTATAATCAGTATAACCCTATATAAAGTTTTTGTAAAAAAATCCCCGAATTTTGAGCAGAGCATTTCGGGGATTTTTTTAAGCTTCTTCTTCTCCCAGTCCCAATTTTTCGAGCATATTGTCATTAATATCCTCGCGCTGGGCGACGATCCATTCGGGAACGTTCGGTGCCGCCGGCAGTTTTGACAGGGCACGCATTTTCGGATCCAGATAATAACGCGGGGAATCCGCAATGATCGGCCGGTCAATATAGCTTTGGTAGAGAATAACCTGTTTTAACATCGGCAAACTCAGCAGCTGGGAAGTGGTGATGACCGAAACGCCCTGCAGCTGATAGTTGACGTTTTTCGAGAATGGGTTAGCCTGTTTGGAAAAGCCTTCCTGTTTGGAATAGGACGAAGTCTGGACGGTTTTGTTGCCCACCATTTTGGAAAAGCGCTGCGCCGTCTGTTCGTTGTTCTGCGACAGGATGACTTTGCAGGCGGTGGTGGAAATAACCGTTTCCAGATCGTCTTTTCCGTATTTGCCGGAAATCTGACCCAGGTCTTGTCCGATCAGGAGGTATGACACTTTTTGTCCGCGTCCGACCGCCGGTCCGTCGATAACGGCCTTCAGTTTCGGCATCTGCGGAAACTCGTCCAGAACGAACAGAGCGGGGAACGGTCCCATTTTGCCGTCGGTGGCGTTGACGTAGTTCGGCGGGTTGGAGATCAGGTATGACGACATCAGCTCAATGAAAATGCCGCTGATTACGCCCAGAGCGCGGGCGTCTACCTGGTTGATCGACAGATAAACCGAAATCGGTTTCCATTCGCCGGTGATGGGGTCTTTCATACCGCGCAGGTCTTTGAACTGCAGGTCGGAAAAACTGGTTCGGGAAACGACCGCCGAGTTTTTGAATACGCCGATGCCGGCAAACGCCGTCGACATAACCGAACCGCGTTCCTTGTCCGGCATGTTGCTTAACGTGGAAAGTTCGGTATAGGCGCGCTGCGAATATCCGTATTTGCGCGATTCTTCAATCGCGGCGTCCAGCAGGTCGCGCATCGGGTCGGCCATTGCCGCCATCTGGTCGCCTTCGGCCAGACGGCGTTTGATTTCCTGTCCCTGTTTGATCTGCGCTTCGGTCAGCCATTCCATGATCATGGCGATGCAGGCTTCCCTGCCGACCCATTTTTCCGGCAGCAGATCCCAGGTGCCGATCGGCACGTAGTTTTCTACCGTCAGATTGTTGTTGCGCAGGTCGCTGATGGCGCGGACGGCCGCCGGGTTGTGCATTTTGATGTCTTCATAGTAACCTTCCAGCACCTGTTTGTCTTCTTCGTCCAGTTTGCCTTCATAAACCCTGCCGATAAAGTAGTCGTTGGCGCGGGCTTTTTCGCATTTGGAGGCGATGAAGTGGATGAAGCCGGTCAGTGCGGCGCGTCCGGTCTGCGACCAGTGCGGGTCGGCGCCGCCTTTGGGGTCTTCCACCAAAATGTTGCACATGGAATCGATATACATGTCGCGTCCCGGTCCCTGTGCCGGCAGAGCCGTCGGCGACAGCGGGTTCCAGCTCGGATAATACAAGCCCTCGGCCGGGTTATCTTCGGCCCCCCAGTTGATAATGAAAACCGGTCCTTCTTTGGCGCGGGCGCCCGAAGTGGTGAAACACAGTTCCGGCTTCGGGTCGTTGATGACCAGGCTTAAGCCCTTGGAATTGAAAATGGTGGGAATAACCACCCCGGCGGTTTTACCGGTACCCGGAGGTGCGCAGCACAGAGTGGAAAGGGTTTCCGGCAGTTTCAGATAATAGCCTTTGAATTTGCCGATAACCATGCAAAAACCGTCCAACAGCTTCATCGCCTTGATGTCTTTTAAAGTAGCGATACGGCCGGAACCGTGGATGTTGGACTGGAAGCGGTAGGGGTTGGTAACGGCGCCGATGATCAGGCCGATCGGCAGCGAGAGAATCGGCAGCACCGGCAGCCACAGCGAAAAGCTGAACGGTCCGTGGTAATTGCCGATCTGGCGCATCCAGTTCCAATAGCGCGAGAACAGGTATGACGGATCGTTGAAGATCATGCCCATGAATTTGCCGACGTTGTCCATCGACTCTTTGGAAATGCCGTTGCCGATGATATAGCCGAGCGGCATGGAAATGACCGCCAGAAAGATGGTGACCAGAAGCGTGATGATGACGGTGAGCGACATCCATTGCACGGCGTGGTCATATTCTTCCCATTCTTCTCCTCTTTTTTGTAATCCCATTTATCTTACCTCTCAACTCATGCTGCGGATTAATTTCATGACCTTGTCCAGTTTTGATGCGGGAATTGTTTTTTCAGCCTCGGAAAGCGTCCGGGCAAACAGTTTGATTTCCTTCGGCGTGCCGCGGTCGATACGGGTGACGTTGACGTTCAGTTCGTCCCAGATTTCGAACATGTCTTCGGCATTGATGATGTTGCCGATCTGGACGACGACGAAAGCGTCGACGACAAAATTCATTTCCGCATTGTCCAGTTTATCAAGCAGCGCCTGTTTTGCCAAGTCTATTTTGCGGACTGGGGAAATTCGGTGCGAACTTTCAGAAAACCACAGCGGTTCTTCGTCGTTAAAGCGTTCTTCGTCGGCCAGCCAGTCGCCCGGTTCACGGTCGAGCATGCACAGGCAAATTCGGTCGCCCGACACGCCGACATAGTCGATGACCGTGTTCTTGATGGTGACCCGGCTGATGACTTCATAGCCTTTTTGTTTTATGATGTCGAGGCAGGAACCGCTCGGCTGGCGGGCGGAAACCTGAACAGCAGGTGCCGCGGCGGGAACTCGTTCTTTTTTGCGTTCTCCGTCACGGTCGCGGGAGCGTTCTTCGCGCCGGTCGTCTCTCCTGTCATCTCTTCTGTTGTCGCGGCGGTCCTTGTCTCTCCGGTCATCGCGTTTTTCGCCGTCGCGGTCGCGCCGTCGATCGTCTTCGCGGCGGTCGTCCCTTCTGTCTTCGCGGCGTTCATAGTCGCGCTCGCGCCGTCTTTCGTCGTCGCGTTCCCCCCGGTTTTCTTCGCGTCCGCGATTGTCCTTGCGTTCTCTGCGTTCACGTGGGGAATCGTAGTCATAATCTTCGTCGCGGCTTTGGCTTCTGGTCGTTTTGACCGGTGAGGAAGCCGGCTTTTCCGGCGCTTTTTTGCTTTCGACTTCAAAAGAATCGATGTCAAAGTCCAAATCGTCGAAGTTGTCGTCGAATTTAAACAGGGCATGTTCAAAGTTTTTCGGCGCCGGTTTGCTTTCGACTGCTGCTACCGGTTTGGCCGCCGGTGTCATTTTCGGCGTAATCAGGGTTGGGGTGACGGCAGGAATGCTGATCGGCGACGGCGTCAGTTCGCTGCGCTCCGTCGTCAGGGGGGAGCGGACGGCTCGCGGGCGGATCTCTTTATAAGATTTTTTCTTTTTGATCGGGGTTACGCCGGTGTTGGTGGTAATGATTTTGACCGGTTTGTAGAAGAAGTTTTTGAACAGCTTCCACGGCAGGGTGAGGACAAACCAGACGACTTTTCCCCAGGAAACGAGGCTCAACGCAATCCAGCCGGTAAACCACAGAGGAATAAACGAAATGATGATGAGGACAAACGCCCATTCTTTCGGTTCGGAGATGACCCAGGAGTTGAGCCACAGGTCCCAAGCGATCTGCCAGTGCTCCATGTTGAGAATGTCAAAATGCCAGTTGCGGAGCATGATTACCCGTATGCTTTCCATGAAGAAAACACTCCACAACAGGCCGACAATAATGATTCTGGTCAGTATCAGTAAGGGCTTCAATTAAATCTCCATAAAGTTTTTAGCCATTGTAAGCGAAAGATGGTTAACAAGTGTTTTACATCCTCCGGTCAGCTGTCGCCCGATTCCATTTTTTCGTGGAATTTGCGGTTTTTCTGCTCAAAGTTGCTGCGGATTTTGCTGGAGTTGAGATCCTTTTTTTCTTTTGCCTGAGGCATCCGGCTGGAGATCATCTCTTCCATCATCTGCTGCGGCGTTTGTTTTTTGATTTTGCCGCCGCCCATGTTTTTCAGCACGATATGCGACGGCTGGCCGGCATATTTGCGGCTGATGTAGTCATGGTACCAAAACACGGGGAAGAAAATAATTTTGACGTAAGATAATTGCCTGGCTTTCCTGAAGCCCCAGAACCAGCCGGGGACAATCAGAACAAGCATCAGCAGGAACATGTATTCTGACGGCTGGTCAATGACCCCGCCGGCACTCCAGAACTCGCTGATGATCAGCCAGTAGCGTTTTTCAAAAATGTTGAAATGCCAAAAATAATTCATGATCAGGCCGATGATCCAAAGGTAAAAAACTGTCCATCCGACAAGAATCAGAAGCAGCCGCAGATATTTGGCAAGCTTCTTCATGGTTACATCTCTTGTCCGCGGGGCATATACTTCCAGCCCTGGAAGTTGTTTTTCCGGCCTTCGGCGATCAATTCCTGCTGTTTTTGGTATTTGATCTGGTTAATGCGCGGCAACAGAAAACTGCCTATTTGGGCATGCTGAGCTTCCCGCACCGTCAATGCGCTTTTTTCTTCTTCAAAGGAAGAGCGTCTGTCCTGGTGTTGTTTGTCAACGGTTTGGTTGTCGGCGGCTTCCTCGCACATGTTGTGCGGCGGAGGCGTTTGGGGAGCGTCTTCCCGCGGCGGATTCTTCAGCTCTTCCTCGCGCTGCTTCTTCTCTTCCGCTGCCGTTTGTTCGGCTTCCTGCTGTTTTTCTTCCGTCGGCGGCTGATGCTTGCGGCGCTGCTCGTCCACCATTTTTTCCAGATTGTTCAATGCGCGGTTCGGACGCGGCTGTTTTCCCATTTCCGCAATTCTAAAACTGGCGATGTTGGAAACGGCGGCATTGGAAGCCTGCTGGGACATGCGGTTGTAGCGTTCGATTGTGCCGGGCAGGTTTACCTGAACGGGAGCCATGCCGGAAGCCGGGTAGATTGTTTTCAGGTTTTGGCCTTTGAGATAGTTTGCCCGTTCGTCGGAGGTGGCTTCGTTTAAGGCCTGACGGTTTTGCTCGGACACGCTTTTGAACTTTTCCGTGAGGTCGTCTTTTCCAAAGACGGAACCGTCCTTGGCGACATCGTTGAGCATCTGCGCTTCCGCCATATTGATCGCCGTCTGGTCAACCAGAGAGTTGAAATAAATTTTTCTTCCTTCCTGCTGAGCGAAGCGGGCACCGACTTTGCACAATTCTTTTTGCGCTTCGACAAGAGCCTGCTGTTGCTTTTGGGCTTTGGCAAACAGTTCCTTATCGTCCGGGTTTGGGCTTTTTTGCAGTTCTTTCAGTTTCTTTTGTTTGCATTTGGGGTCTTTTTTCAGATCTTCCGGTGTGATGCCGAGGCTTCCGTATAAATCGTTTTGAGCACTTGTCAGCCGGTTTTGGGCATTCAATATCTCAAACATGGCCTTGTGCTGCGGATTTTCTATTTTGCCGGTATCCACAATTCCGTCATTGTTCTTAAATTGTTCGTATCGCTCCAGATCGGCGTTGGTGACATTGTGCATTTGTGCCAGCATTTCAAGCGGGGAACTGTTTCCAATTTTTGCCGAAGGAGCATTTAGCTGGCCTTCGCCGATGATTGTAGCCAGATCCTGGACTTTTTTAAGCTGTTCCCTGTCGCGTCGTTTGATGTTTTCGCTGGCTCCTCTTTTCAATGCGTCGACGGTTTTGTATGTCTTGTACGCGTTGGAGTTTTGAGCTTTCAGCTTGTCCGCCCGATACTGGGCAAACTTGTCGAACATTCTGCGTTCCAGTTTGTCATAGGCAGAACCGGCGGCTTTCTCGATTTTTCCGCCGGTCCAGCAGAAAAAATCGATCAGCCATTTGTTGTACATGTATTTGATGATGTCTTCTTCGGCGAACTTCTTGGGATCCGGGTCGTCCCGCTTGATGTCGTTGTCTTTTTTTTCGTTGGTTACGCCCTGAGCGTCGTTTTCGAGATCCTTCTTTTTCTGTTCCAGTTTGGCACGCTGATCTATGCTCAAAACGTCGCTTTTGAGCTGCTCGTTGATTTCTGCCAATCTGTCCGATTTGCTTTGGTTGACGCTGACGGCAGGCTTGCCGCTTTGCGCGGCATTGCCGGCCGCGCCGTTTGTCGTCTGCGACGCCGGTGACCGCATTTCTGTCTGCGGCGCTGCCGAAACCTGAGAATTGTTTTTTTCTTCTGCCATCTTCTGGGTCCTCTTTAATCCTGAGATTTTAAATCAAATCTGCTCTTTGTCAAATAGTAGCATTGTTTTTTCGTTTTGTCTATATTTTTCTGTAATCCACGACTTGTCTAGACTTTCAGTTTTTTCAGAAAATCGCCGATTTTTCGGTTGAAAATCAAACCGTCGCGAGGGGTGGGCTTAATCAGTCCGAAAAACTTCGGCTTGATTTTGTCAATTTCGATCGGAGCGAAAATTGCCGGGTTGGTGGTCAGCGCCTGAAACGATCCTTCCGGGTCTTTGCCGGCCACTTTGAAATAACCGTAAACCAGCCGTTCGGCATTGATCGGGAATTTTTTCCTTTCGATGGCGTCAACGTATTTGCGCGCGCGTTCGCCGCGTTTGCGGTGTTCTTCGATGATTTCTTCTTCGATCTTGCGGTGTTCGTATTCCAGCAGGCGTTTTTCGTAAGCGATTTCGCAGCCTTCGATTTCAAACAGGATTTCCACGTAGGATACGACGGCCATTTGCAGGTTCTCATCGGTATGCTGTTCGGCAAAATCCAGCAGCTCTTCATCGGTGGCGTTGGGTTTGATTTTGACGACGTCGTCGGGGAAAGACTCGAACATCGTGTCCCAGCCCTGAAGAACGTCAATGCTGATCAGGTTGCCGAGGCTCGGGGTATAGCGCGGATACAAGACCTGTGCCTTGATGTGGAAAACCGGGGCTTCCAGGCCGTGGGCGTCGGCAATCGCCTGGATTGAATCGACGTAATTGCGGTAAGCGGTGTAGAGCTTTTGTTCGGCCAGTTCAAGCGCGTCGGCCACTTCGTCGTCGCTGGCGTTTTGTTTGATCGGCTGCGGTTCCGGCTCTTCCAGCATGATCCGCGTGTTGTTTTTTTCCTCCTCGATGTTTTTTAGTTCCGACTGAATGAAATTATCAAGCAGCAGGTTAAATTCGTCATCTTCGTCGGCGGGAAAGGTTGCTTTGCCGTCGGGAATGTCTTCGGTCAGTTTTTTGATGATGTCTTCAGAATCTTCGCTCATTTTAACCTCAGTTGATGTTGATGGTGGAAATTGGCCGGTATGTTTCCGTGTCGAAAATAATTACCCGGTCCGGCCGGCCGCCGCCTTTTACCGGAATGTACAGGTTGTTTCCCGCCGTGGCGACGGCGCCGATCTCAGAGCCTTCGGGTTCGCCGAGGGTGACGGACGCGGGGCGGGCCGCCGTTTTCTTTTTAAGTCCGCCGCTTAAGCGGGAGGCAAGGACAATGATGCCGAAAATCAGCAGGAAAGTCAGAATGAAAACGACCGCTTTCAGTATCTTGAGCTTCAGCATGAACTTAAATCCTTGCAATTTGGCAAATAACCTGTATACATCGGAGATTATATAACATAAATTTTATTTTCGCAAACATGAATATGGACGACAACAGCATATTTTTTACTTTGCCGGCCGCCGACGGGCAGGCGGGGATGCGTTTGGACCTTTTTTTGCGGGAAACGGTTCCCGCCATGTCGCGCGCCCGTTTGCAGAAACTGATTGCCGGCGGCTGCGTCAGTCTGGACGACAACATTGTCGCCGACAAAGACTTCAAAGTGCGTCCGGGCGACAGTTTCGCCGTTTTCGTGCCGCCGGCGGAAGAAGCCGAACCGGCGGCGGAAAACATTCCGCTCGACGTGGTTTTTGAGGACGACGACCTGATCGTCGTCAACAAGCCGGCGGGGATGACCGTTCACCCGGCGCCGGGCGTATATCACGGAACGCTGGTCAATGCGCTGCTTTATCATTGCCGCGACAATCTTTCCGGCGTCGGCGGGGTGAAACGGCCGGGCATCGTCCACCGGATCGACAAGGATACCAGCGGACTTTTGGCGGTTGCCAAAAATGACTTTGCCCATCAGGGGCTGGCGGCTCAGTTTTTTGAACACAGCATCGAGCGTACTTATTACGCCGTGGTTTACGGCCGTCCGGAACCGGCGGAAGGGACAATCGCCGGCAATATTGCCCGCAGCCGCTTTGACCGCAAGAAAATGGCGCTGGTTGAAAACGGCGGCAAGCATGCGGTGACGCATTACCGCTGTCTGCAAAGTGCAAACGGCGCTGTCAGTCTGGTGCGGTGCAATCTGGAAACCGGGCGCACCCATCAGATCCGGGTGCATATGGCGTCGATCGGCTGCAATCTGGTCGGCGACCGGCTTTATGAAAAGTCCGGAAAAACAAAAATTGTCGGGTTGCCGCCGGAAACAAAGGCCTTTGTCAACAGTTTTCCACGACAGGCTCTGCATGCGGCGTCGCTCGGCTTCGTTCACCCCCGCAGCGGCGAATTTTTGCAGTTCTCGGTTGATTTTCCTGCCGACCTGCACCTGCTTTTAGATACCTGTTTACTAAATTTAGGTGCTTCTCCGAAATAAAAACCTGCTTTAAAACGAAACGAACGTCCGGACCGGGGTATGTCGTCCGGAAAGTTTTTGTTTTTTAGGAGGATATGATGGAAAATCAAGTTTCGTTTGACGGACTGGACTTTTCGCCGGAAATAAACCTTTCGCGTTATTTGCAGAATATCAAACAGTTTCCGATTTTGACCCAGGAGGAGGAATATAATCTGGCCAAAGAATATGTCAGAACCCGCGATGCCAAAATATCCTATCGGCTGGTTACTTCGCATCTCAGGCTGGTGGTGAAAGTGGTTTCCAAATTCCGCGGTTACGGGCTGCCGGTGGCGGAAATGATTTCCGAAGGCAACATCGGGCTGCTTTATGCGGTGGACAAGTTTGATCCCGACAAAGGGTTTCGCTTTTCCACCTATGCCCTGTGGTGGATCCGGGCGGCGGTGCAGAAATACGTGCTCAATTCCTGGTCACTGGTCAAAATCGGCACCACCGCCGCGCAGAAAAAGCTGTTTTTTAATTTGCGCAAGGTTAAAAACCGACTGAATCTGACCGACGACCGCGAAATGTCGCAGGACGTGATCAGAAACATTGCCAGTTCGCTTGACGTCAGCGTGCAGGAAGTGACCGACATGAACACCCGGCTCAAGTCGCATGACGGTTCGTTGAACGTGCTGGTGGATTCTTCTTCGGACAACGGTTCCGAACTGCTGGATTTTATTGCCGACACCAAGCCCAATCAGGAAGAGTGGCTCAGCCGGACGGAAACGCTCAACTATCGCAAGAAACTGTTTAACCAGGCGCTCGGCTGCCTCAATCCGCGGGAAAAGGACATTTTGTTCAAGCGTCGTTTGTACGAAAAGTCGATTACGCTGGACGATTTGAGCAAATCTTATGCCATTTCCAAAGAGCGGGTGCGGCAGATCAAACTCAATTCTATCCGCAAAATCAGAAAAGCGGTTGAAGTTTTGCAGTAAATGAGGTCTTGCGGCAAATGCGTCATAATTGTAACCGGTGCGTGAATAATTGCAGAGGGCTGTCTAAATGATAAAGAAAGCGAAAGAAAAAGAATATGTCGGGGATGCCGGCGCCGGCCACGTCCGCCGGTATGGTTATACTAAGCCGGATGACTGTTCGAGCCATATGTATGACGAGGAAACAGGGCTGCCGAGTTTCAATCTGTTTGAAGATCGGCTGAAAATGGCTTTGATCAACGAAAGGGTGAAGGATCAGCGGATGAGAAAGCTGAAGATTGCGGTGGTCGGCATTTATATCGAAAATCTTGCCGATTTTCCCTCGCCTTCTTTCCGCGCCGCGGTTTTCCGGCAGACGGCGGAACTTCTGACCGGGACGCTGCCGCAGAATTATACGGTTGCCCGCGGCATCAATTATCCGTTTTGGATTATGATGCCTTATCTGGCGACCAGAGAAGACGCGGAAGTCTGGGTGGATAAAATACAGACCGCGCTCGGACGGAAAACTGCCGTTTGCGGGGAAGAATACAGGCTGAAGTGCCGTTTCGGCGCCAGTATTTTCGAGCATGATCCCGAAGATACGGTTACGACTTTGGTCGGCAAGGCAATCGTTGCTTTGCAAAAAGCCGTTTCCGGCAAACGCGCCGTCGTTTATTTCATTGAGCTGACTAAAGGTTAGGCAGGCATTCGCCGCCGCGGAGAATGCGTTCGGCTGCCGCCGAGTAGGAGCCGTCGTTGTTGTGAATGACCAGTCCGGGAAGAATCCGCGCCGGCGCTTTTGAATCCTTGCGGGCGGAAATGAGAACGCGTTTGGCGTCCTGTCCTTCTTTGGAATAAAGCGGGACGATCGTGACAGCGCCAGCCTTCCCGCGGAGGGCGGAAAGAATTTCCGTGACGGCTTCGGTGCGGTTGATCATGTAAAAATGTCCTTTCGGCCGCATCATTTTCAGAGCAAAGGCGATCCAGGAAGCCAAGTCAAATTGCCGGAAATTGTGAGCAAAGGCCTTGCCCGGGTTGGGCGAGGGCATATCGTGTTCGGCGTAAGGCGGGTTGGTGATGACATGGTGAAAGCTGCAGTTGGCAATGTCGAGCAGCGGGCGGCGGATGTCACGGTTGAGATAGCGCAGGTTGGCAAAGCCGTTGGCGGCGGCGCTTAAGTTGGACAATTCGGCCAGCCGGGGCTGAATTTCGAGCCCGGTAATTTCGCAAGCGGGAAAACGGTGCGCCAGACACAGGGAAACAGCGCCGGTGCCCGAACCGATGTCGAGAATCTGTTCGCCGGGGGCGGCGCTGCCGATGAGCGCCGACAGAAAAACGGCGTCGACGGAGGCGCGGTAACCGTCGTCGGGCTGAAAAATTTTCACCCGTTTGTCAAGCAGATAGTCTTCGCCGTAATCCGCCATTGTTTCGTTTCTCCTGCCGTTACTTTTTTGCTGTTGGTTTGGACTTCGGGCGCAGCGACTGAATGACGCTGGCTGCGATATTTAAACTCTGGGTGGCATTGATGTTGTCGCCGCTTAAATCCAGGCGGCGCATGCAAACGCCGAAAACTTCTCTGGCTGCCGTCCATTCGTCGGCGGCAAGTTTTCCCGCTTCCTGACGGCTGTAAATTTCTCCGAGCATGCAGGAGTTGAGCTGTCCGTTTACGGTTCGCGGGGTTTTGTCGGCGGGGGTTGAGGCGCAGCCGGCCGCCAACAGGGCCAAAATGACGGCGGTGGTCGGTTTGATCATTTGTTTCTCCGTTGTTTTTCTTATTTTTATGTCAGTCTAAAAGAATTTTGCAAAGATTAGGTTAACAAATAAAAATATCTTCAAAAATATCATTTTTTGATGGATTTTTGCATTCTTCCGTGCTATAGGAAGGGCAGAAATTTTTTTCTAACATGGTTAACATTTACAAGGAAATAAAATGTCAGAAGTGAAAATGAAAATGATGGACGGCAACGAAGCTGCCGCTTCGGTCGCCCATCGTATGAATGAAGTCTGCGTCATTTACCCGATTACCCCGTCGTCGCCGATGGGCGAATGGGCCGACGCATGGTCTGCCGCTAAGCAGAAAAATCTGTGGGGCGTGGTACCCGAAGTTCAGGAAATGCAGTCCGAAGCCGGTGCCGCCGGCGCCTGTCACGGTTCCGTTCAGGCCGGTGCACTGACTACAACCTTTACCGCTTCCCAGGGATTGCTTTTGATGATCCCGAATATGTATAAGATCGCCGGGGAACTGTCGCCGTTCGTTATGCATGTGGCTGCCCGTTCGCTGGCTTACCACGCATTGTCGATCTTCGGCGATCATACCGATGTCATGAGCTGCCGCCAGACCGGTTTTGCCATGCTGGCTTCCAACTCGGTGCAGGAAGCTCACGATATGGCGGCGATCGCCCAGACTTCGACCCTGCGTTCGCGCGTTCCGTTTATGCACTTCTTTGACGGTTTCCGCACTTCTCACGAAATCAAAAAAATCAAAGTGCTTTCCGACGACGATCTGAGAGCAATGCTTGAGGGTGTGGATTATACATTCAACGCCAAACACGCTCTGCGTCCGGAAGCTCCTGTTATTCGCGGTACCGCACAGAATCCGGACGTCTTCTTCCAGGGACGCGAAGCCTGCAATCCTTACTATGACAAGGTAGAAGGCATCGTTCAGGAAGAAATGGACAAGTTTGCCAAGATCTCCGGCCGTCAGTATCATGTGGTTGATTATACCGGCGCGGCTGATGCCGAACAGGTTATTGTGATTATGGGTTCGGGTGCCGAGACGGTGGAAGAAACCATCAACTATCTGAACGCCGAAGGCGCTAAATTGGGCGTTTTGAAAGTTCACCTGTATCGTCCGTTCCCGGAAAAATCTTTCCTGAAGGCTTTGCCGAAGTCGGTCAAGGTTGTTTCCGTTCTCGACCGCACCAAGGAATCCGGTTCGATCGGCGAACCTTTGTATCTTGACGTCGTTGCTGCGTTGACACAGGCTTTCGCCAATGGCGAAATCGCCAATATGCCGAAAATCGTCGGCGGCCGTTACGGTCTGTCTTCCAAAGAATTTACCCCGGGCATGGTTAAGGCCGTGTTCGACAACGGTTTTGCTGCCAAATCGGTTAACGGTTTCTCGGTCGGTATTACCGATGACGTAACCCACAAATCGCTGGCTTTTGACGATTCAATCGATACCGAACCGAAAGACGTCGTTCGCGCCGTATTCTATGGTCTGGGTGCGGACGGTACGGTCGGTGCCAACAAGAACTCGATCAAAATCATTGCCGAAGACGCCGGCAAGTACGGTCAGGGCTATTTCGTTTACGACTCCCGCAAATCGGGTTCGATGACCACTTCCCACCTGCGTTTTTCAGACAATCCGATCAAGTCCGCTTACCTGATCAACAAAGCAGATTTTGTTGCCTGCCACCAGTTCCCGTTCATGAGCAAG
>CABUBU010000019.1 GCA_902489795.1 uncultured Azospirillum sp. | reverse complement strand
CTTTCCCGTCATCAACACGGCACGACAGCAAACCCGTTGCAATATCCGTCCCGACTTTTCCTCCGAAAAGCTCCAGCAAGCCGCAAAATCCGGTCGATAATTCGTCCCGGCTTTCCTCTCTAACGCAAAAACGTTTTGCAAAACGGCGTGGTGGCTTCAATCCGTTTTTCTTCCCTGCCTTCCTTCCCTTGCCCCGCCTCTTTCCGCAAGCGGCAATCCATTTCTGTTTCTTTTCAATTCCACTTCTTTCCCGTCATCAACACGGCACGACAGCAAACCCGTTGCAATATCCGTCCCGACTTTTCCTCCGAAAAGCTCCAGCAAGCCGCAAAATCCGGTCGATAATTCGTCCCGCTTTTCCTTTTCAGCAAAAAACTTTCCCGTCATCAACACGGCACGACAGCAAACCCGTTGCAATATCCGTCCCGACTTTTCCTCCGAAAAGCTCCAGCAAGCCGCAAAATCCGGTCGATAATTCGTCCCGGCTTTCCTCTCTAACGCAAAAACGTTTTGCAAAACGGCGTGGTGGCTTCAATCCGTTTTTCTTCCCTGCCTTCCTTCCCTTGCCCCGCCTCTTTCCGCAAGCGGCAATCCATTTCTGTTTCTTTTCAATTCCGCTTCTTTCCCGTCATCAACACGGCATGGCAACAGCCCCGTTCAATAACCGTTTTGCCTTTCATGTTTTCCCTCACAAACAACGGTTTGCCCTATTTCATCTTAAATTTTATGCCCCGTATTTCACCCGCGTTTTTTCTTCTAAGCGCCGGCCGCGATTTTTTCCTTTTTCAGCCAAACACTTTCCCGGTGACGGATCTTCATTATTCTTCGTCGGAAAACATCTCAATAAAATACGCGTTACAAATAAAAAACGTCAACGGCCATTTTTCGTTTGCTTAAATCTGTTCCTGTTTCGGCCGGCCAAACTTTCCCGGACACGCAACACCCCGTCAATCGATCCGACCCTCTGTTGCGGTCTCTCCCCGCAAACCGCAAAATCCCGGTCATTTCCGGCACAAGAGAGAATCGTTGCAAATTATTATTCCCCGCCGGCACATCGACAAAAAAATTCCCCGTCCTTAACGAACGGGGAATTTTCCAGCAGCCTGAACATTACCACGGATCGTTATACTCCAGAGCCGGATCGTTCAGACGCTCAAGGTTTGTCGCACCGGTTTTGCTCCAAAATTTCCGCGCCCCATTTGTTTGATTTGCTTTATAAGCTTTCAACTGATCATAAGCAGTATCAACATAGTCGCTGTCAAATGCCTCGCGGCGGAAATAACAGTAAACCGTCACATAAGCTTCCAGTTCGCGGTAATGAACCGGATACAGGTTCCAGTAAACAGTATCATCTTGTAGATTTGTGTCATCGGCATGGCCGCCTTTTTTATCTGCCACATTTGTAGCACCAAGTTTACCAGAAAGAAAATCTTGATAATAAGCCGCCGGATAAATAAAGCCCATTACCGTCCCCCAGCCGGTAAATTTTTTCAAATCAGAACATTTACCATCCGTTTTCAAACCACCACATTCCGGCAAAACCATCGCTTTCAACCATGTGCTCTTTTGGAAAGTAAGCGGATTGACCGGCTCAATTTCTTCCGTATCCGTACGCAGCTTACCATCCTGAGTATACCAGTACAAATATGGATTGTTATGCGTGCTGATATCTATCTTGCTGTTTTTAGACATCGGTGTACCGGCCTGCGCCATCGCCCAACCCGAAGGATTGATGGTAATTACCTTGGAGTAACCCGGCGGACAAGTCGGAGAAGGAATAAAGCCAAGATAAGCAGAAGTATATGTTTCGGCAGAAGTGTTTGACCCTGAAAGATCATTATTTTCTGACGGCTTCTGGCCATCCGCCCATTTTGTATTATCCGCAAACGTATTATCTACGACATAGATCCCCTTATTAACAAAATCCGGCAGGATATCGCTCAAGCGCGCACCGCCGCGGGTCGTCAGTTTGATGTCATGCATAACCGACGTATAGGCCGGATTGACTTCAAACTTGTTAAAGGGAATTACCTCCTCGCCGTCCGTTCCTTTAATGGTGCTTATATCGCCGCTGTTGATAGTGCCGTTCGTAGTTCCCTGCAAAATGGTCCCGTCAGGAACAGTTTGGGCAATAAAGCGATCTGCGGCAATATAGCCGACCGGTGCATAAGTTTTCTTGTAACCGGCTTCGGTGTCCGTTCCTTTAATTTCGGCATTGGTCAACCGGTTCTCAGCGGATACGGAAGCGGATGCCAGATTAATGGCACCTTTGCGGATATAAACGCTGCCGCGCTCACTGTCATCGGGTATCACGTTTTCATCTGAATTGTTGTCTACCTGCAAAATGGTGTCGCCCTTTTTAACATCCAGTTGGGTCTCGGCATTAGCCACTGTCGTCAATATCCTAAAATCCCCCTTATTGATATACAAGGCCGGGTTTCCCATCTGAATCACCTGCGGACTTCCGTCCTTGCCTCCCGTCAACGGGTTATCAGGATAATCGGCGCTGCTGACGTCATGGTCATAAATCGCAAAGCCGCCGGAAAAACGGGATGTCAGATATTTGTCTTCGCGGGAAGCGCGAATATCAACAACCGGCCGCACCTTATTGCCGTCCTTTTTGGTTTCGCTGATGGTAAAGTCCATGCCGCCCAGCCCAAACAGGTTAGCTTCCTTGTCTGTTCTCTCTCTCTGATAAAGATCATCATGCGTATATCCGGCCGCGTCAAACTCCTGCGAGATGAAACGTGCATAGTCGGTAACCGAATCTACATAAGCGGCATGTGTGTTTGTACCGGTTGCCTTATCTGCTCGAGCATAAGCACGCAACATATCATCCTGAATAGAAACAACAGATTTATCGATAGGGACTCCGTTCTCATAAATGGTCGACAGAGAAATGGCGTTAAACGCACCGAGCTTGATCTGGCCGTCAGCTGTATTGTTGTTTACCAAGCTGCTATTGTTGTCAACGTCATGTTCAACCAGACCGATGTTAACACTGTTCGCGGCAGTAGCGTTGGCCAGCACATTAATGCCGCTTTCGTGCTTCATGCGAATACCGCTCTGCACTTCGGTGCCGTCATCAAGCGTATCGTCAGCTTCCGCAATCTGCATCCGGTATCCCAGCTCGCCGGAAACCGGATCATCATGATGACCGACCAGCATTCTGCCTTCCGGGTTGGCGGCATCCGTGCCTTTCTGCTCAGCCACCAGATAAAAATCCTTGTCTTCGGTAACGTCGTCAAAGTCTTCGGGACGGACGCCGGCACGCAGTTTGGCCGCATCGACGTTATAAGCTTTCAGCTTGGCCGTTTTCAAACTGTCTTTGACAAACGCCGGACCGTTGACAGTCAGCGCATGCTCACCGGTCAAATCGGAACTTTCAAACGCACCGTCTCCGGTGATGGCCGGCGTGCCGTCCTCGTTATACGTATATGTCGTATAGGACGCCTTGTGAACGTTGCCGCCGCCGACAATAACCGCCGGCGCCGCATTTTGTTCCGGCCACTGATCTTTGTGATAATTGTCATATTTGCCGCCGTCCGGAGCGATTCCCGGATTGCGGACGCTCAACGCGCCGTCAATCACGTTGACCCGCTCGGCATTGGCAGCAATCAGCTTTTGCTTTCCGCTGACGGTCGGCGCTCCCGTTGATGGATCGTTTCCGCCGGTTTTCGACTCAAACTCCATGGAACCGTTGTCTTTGTCCACCGTCAGCAAAGCGCCGGCCGTCTTTTCGTCGATATTGCCGTATTCCATTTTAGAAGTCGTCACGCTGAAAATGGCCTTGTCTTTATTGGTCGTTGTTACCGGATTGTTCGGATCGGTCGTATTCGTCGTCGTATTGGTACCGTAATATTTGATACCGCCGTCTCCTTTGTCGTTTTCAAGCTCGCTTCTGACCGTAAATAGCGACGACAGCGCTGCCAGATTGCCTTCCATATAGGCGCCGCCCTTATCGCCGATGTAAAGGGTATAGTCCAGATCGGCTTTGTAGGTCTGTCCGTATTCCATGGTCGGTTCGTTTTCGTTGGGCGCATCCCGCTTAAAGGTATTCAAATCACCGCCGACCATCCAGTCTTTCTGCGGTCTCATGATAATCTGGTTAACCTGACGGATATTATGGTTTTTGCTGCTATAGCTCATAAACAGGTCGGTTTCCATCGAGTTCAGCACATAGTCGTTCTGCCGCTCGGTTTTGCGGTGCAGAACGTCTTCGTTAGCCAGCCCCTGAGAAGAAATCGGCTGCAAAGAGGAAATGACGAACGTGTTGGCCGGCAGGTTCAGCCCCAGTTCGGAAGTGTTGGGCAAACTCCAGATACCCTGCGCGCCCATGATTTCGCCGTCGTCCTCAACATAACCGCCGTTACTGCCGACCATGGTGGCAATGCGCGACACGCGGGTCGACGGAAAATCTTCGCCTTCATTCGGCACCGCGGTCAAAAAGCCGGTAACCGTTTCAGCGACCACTACAGGCTGGTTGTTTTCGTCCGTCTCCGTGCCCGTCGTTTTGCGCAAAACCACCTGGAAAGAGGGGTTTGCGCTGGAAAACAGCTTGCTGTCCTGCGTTTTGCCGTCTTTTAAGAAACCGTAAGGCAGATATTCGCAAAGGTGGGAAATGTCGAAACTGACCGACGTCGCATCGGTAAAGCCGCTGTAATCCATTTTGCCGACGTCACAGCTGTTGACCACCGTTTCGCCGTCGTTGATACGGGTAAAGTTGTCTTTGATGTAAGCATCCATGGCATTGGCCAGAATACGCAGCTGGTTTGAAGCATTGATATCCTGCAGTTCGGTTGTTCTTTCCGCCGCTTTTTTATACAAAATAGGGGTAACCATGGCAATCAGCCCCAGCATTGCCATCGCTTCCACCAGCATCGTACCGGCTTCATTGATTCGATTAAACATTTTTTTCATGGTCTTTCCCCCTTTTAACTAAAACCTAGACATGTATACCAGACAATAGTCGCAGCTGCTGTACAGATCGTCCATACTCTGCGGATTATCCGGATCATAATCCTTATTGTGCTGACGCAGACTGCCGCAGACGTTGGCAAACGAATCCTTGCCCATGGAAGTGTCCGAAATATAATTCGGGATTGGCACATAAAACTGTCCACCCTGACCATAAACTCCCATCTTCGTCTTAATGCCCTCTTCATACATGGAATTGTTCTCATCGTAAATGTCGGTGTTCAATTCCGAACGGTCAATGGCATACCCCATACCGTGGGTAAAACCGGTGGTGGTCTTCATCGCCCCCAGCAAAATGCCGTCCGGCTTTCCGGAACGCACGTCCCGCCACTTGGACGGAACGCAGCCGTAAGTCACCAGATAAACTACCGTCGAGGAACCCGCGCAGCAGTTGCCGCCGGTACCCAGACCCGGATTATCTGCATCTCCGCCGGTCGGCGGCAGCCCGGACGTACAGCTTGCCGGCAGCGCCGCGGCGCCGCTGTTTTGAAGCTTGTCCTTATCCAGACAGTAAACCCAGGTGGTAAATTTATTAAATCCGCTGTTCTGCTGAAAACCGTACGGCAGATCGGCCTTCAGCATGCCCGCCGCCAACTCGCCCGGTTTGTAACTCAGCCCCGTCACCGTAGAATTGCGATCCCGTTTGGAAATATAGTTCATCGCCGCACGGTGCTGCACGTAAAGCTTCGTCACCACGGTCTGCGCCTGCGGCTCGACATACAGTTCCTTGATATCCGAACGTATCGACACGTTCATCGCAAAAAGCGCGGCGATAAACGTCGCTATAATCACCCACAAATACATGGACAACCCTTACACAAACTACCACATTTTTTGTCAGTGTAACATAAATCAGTTTAAAAAAAAAGCAATTAATAAAAAGCCTTTCAGATTTCACATATCTGTAACACGGTTAAAAGCGTTCTTTTTCCGGCAAAAAAAACAGCTTATAAAAACATTTTGCGCTTTGCCCTGACGACGAATTGGTTTACTATGAGAAATATCGATTCAAAGGAAAAAAGCATGGTAAAAGTCAACCGCATATCTCGCGGAACAAATCGGAAGACGACCGTCGGCATACTGCTGATTCTGGCGGCAGCGGCCGTCGGCACCGTCATCTGGGGGAAAAAGACGCCGCCCGCACCGCAGGGCGTGCTTTCGGCCGACGGCAGATCGTGCGAACTGCAGCCGATTACCGCCGTTTCCGCCGACGGCTGCCGGATGCGACTGAAAATGTCGCTGGAACCGCAAAACCGAACCGAAACGGGAAGAATTCTCGCTCTGGAAAAACAAATCGCCGCCAACATTTCCGCCGGCCTCCGGCAATATCCCTGCCGCGACCTGTCGCCCGGCGCAGATCCGCGGATTCTGCACGGGGAATTAAGAAAACAGATTGACCGCGCCATCGCCCCGGCCACAATCAAAAACATCCGCTTCAGCAGGCTCTTCGAATGAAAGCGCCCGAATCGACATTCCCCGGCGGACTGCTCAACCGGGAAGAAATTTCCTTTCTGCTTCGTCCGGCAGACAAAAGCGGCCTGCAAACACTGATCCGATCGCGCAACGCAGACAGAGAGCTTTTCGCCGGGCGACTGGCCGCAGCCTGCTCACAACGTCTTACCCCTCTTTTCTTCCGTCCCCTGTCGGTTGCCGCCGAAATCGGAAACTTTGACGAAGAACCGTCCGTCGGCTTCGTCTTTTCCGCCGGCGGAAGAAAAATAGCCTGCCGTCTGACAAAGGCGGACACCGCCCTGCTCGCCGCCCTGACTCTTGGCGACGCGCCGGCGGCCGGTCATACAGGCTTCCGCGGCATTTCCCTCGCAATAACCCGCAGACTGCTCAAAACTCTGGCCGAAACAGCGGCGGAAACACTCGCCGAAAACGACGAACCCAAAGGAAAAAATGCCGCCTTCATCCCTTTGCCGCTTTGTTTGCGGCTTGACATCCGCGGCCGGAAGACTAAAATATTTCTGTCTTTCGGCAGCAAAGAAACACCACCCGAAAACAACCGGCGGACGGACGGCGCCGAACGCTTCCGGCAACCTCCGTCCGTCCGGGGGCTGAACGGCAGCACGGTTGTACTGACGGCTTGTACGCCGTCGTATCTCCTGCCGGCAGAAGATGTTCTGCAATGGAAAAAAGGCAGTTGGATTCCGCTGCCCTTTATGCCTGCCGACCCGGTACTGCTGTCTGCCGAGGGCATGCCGGCACTGAAAGCCGTCGTCGGCCGCAAAGACTCCCGGATCGCCGTTAAACTGATAAACAAGGTAAAATAACATGACTCATTTTGAATTTTGGACCAATCTCGCCACCATTATCCTGCTCGTTCCGGCAATCATACTCAGCTTCCGTCTCAGCCGGCAGCTCGGCAAGCTGAACCAAAATCAGGAAAAAATGATCGAACTTGCGGCAGCCCTCCGCCGGGCGGCGGAAACATACGACGCCGACAACGGCCGCCGGGTTACGGACAGCACCGGCTCTTCGGCCGTTCCGCCGGCCGCCGGTTTTGCATCGCCTGTCGTACCGCCGGCGGAAGAACGACCGGCAGCCACGGCAAAAGAACCGCATTTTGACAGGGACGAAAGCAACGAGGCGCCGTCCGAAGCAGAACTCGAACTGCTGCAGGCGCTGCGTTCGATCAAATAAAGGAAACAGATCATGCACAAATCGTCATTTTTCGCCTTTCTGGCCGTTTTTCTGCTGATTTTGCTCGGCATCAAAGGTTTTCATCTGCTGCAGCACCGCCCCTGGCACGCTGACGGACATTTTCGTTATCTGTCTGCGGCTGTCGGTACAACAGAAAACGAATATTTCCGCCGGCATGAACGCGCCGCCCATCGCCGCGGCGGCGCGCCGGAAGTGGATCTAGCCATCCGCCGGCAGCTGGACGCCGATGCCGCGGCAGCCTCCCCGGCCGGTTATTCCGATACCCCCGAAACCGGCGAAACCTTTTCCGCCGCTCGCCGGATAGCGGGGATCTATGCCCGCATGGCGCCGGAAGACGCCGCCCGCATTATCGGCACCATGGAAACCGGACAAATCGTAAGGCTGCTTAAACTCATGCGTCCGGAAGACGCTTCCGCCGTCCTTGCCCGGCTGCCTCTGGCAAAAGCGCGGGAAGTGACCGAACGGATGCTGGAACGGCCGGCCCTTTGACGGCTCGGAACTGGAAAGCTGCCGCCGAAAGGATTAAATCGTAACCATGAGCGAAGAATTTAAAATCGAAAGTCCGTTTGAACCGGCCGGCGACCAGCCGCAGGCGATCGGCGAACTGGTCGCCGGACTCAGACGGGGCGACCGCAACCAGGTGCTGCTCGGCGTAACCGGTTCGGGCAAAACCTTTACTATGGCCAAAATCATCGAAACCTGCCAGCGCCCGGCTCTGATCATGGCGCCCAACAAAATCCTTGCCGCCCAGCTTTTCAGCGAAATGAAAGAATTCTTTCCGCACAACCATGTGGAATATTTCGTTTCCTACTACGACTATTATCAACCGGAAGCCTACATTCCCAAAACCGACACTTATATCGAAAAAGATTCCGCCATCAACGAGCAGATCGACCGCATGCGCAACTCCGCCACCCGCAGCATTCTCGAGAGCCGCGACGTCATTATCGTCGCCTCCGTTTCCTGCATCTACGGTTTGGGCGACGTCGCTTCCTATTCGGCGATGACGCTTGAGCTCAAAACCGGCGACGAAATCGAACCGCAGGACATATACCGCCGGCTGTCCGAACTGCAATACGAACGCAACCAGCTCAACTTCGTCCGCAGCACTTTCCGCGTGCAGGGCGACACCCTCGACATCTTTCCCGCCCACCTGGAGGACCGCGCCTGGCGCGTTTCCTTCTTCGGCGACGAAATCGAAAGCATCTGCGAATTCGACGCCCTGACCGGCAAAAAGACCGCCGACCTCGAAAAAGTGGTGGTTTACCCGGCCAGCCATTATGTTACCCCGCGGCCGACCCTGTCTCAGGCCATTTCCCGCATCAAACAGGAACTGCGGCCGCAGCTGGAATATTTCCGCGAACATAACAAACTGCTTGAAGCCCAGCGGCTGGAGCAGCGCACCCGCTTTGACCTCGAAATGCTGGAAACCACCGGCCATTGCAAAGGGATCGAAAACTATTCCCGTTATCTGACCGGCCGCGCGCCCGGCGAACCGCCGCCGACGCTGTTTGAATACCTGCCTTCGGACGCCCTGCTGTTTATCGACGAAAGCCACATTTCCGTGCCGCAGATCGGCGGCATGTACCGCGGCGACCGCAACCGCAAGGGAACGCTTGCGGAATACGGCTTCCGCCTGCCTTCCTGCCTCGACAACCGGCCTCTGAAACTGGAGGAATGGGACCGCATGCGGCCGCAGACCATATTCGTTTCCGCCACTCCCGGCGACTGGGAAATGGAACAAAGCAAAGGCGTTTTCGTCGAACAGGTCATCCGCCCGACCGGACTGGCCGACCCCGTCTGTCTGATCCGCCCGGTCGAAAACCAGATTGACGACCTGATGGAAGAATGCCGCAAAACCGTCCTGAAAGGCGAAAGGGTGCTGGTAACCACCCTGACCAAGAAAATGGCGGAAGACCTGACCGAATACCTGAACGAAAACGGCATCAAAGTCCGCTACATGCATTCCGACATACAAACGCTGGAACGCATAGAAATCATCCGCGACCTAAGAATGGGCGTTTTTGACGTTCTGGTCGGCATCAACCTTCTGCGCGAAGGTCTTGATATTCCGGAATGTTCGCTGGTGGCAATTCTCGACGCCGACAAGGAAGGTTTTCTGCGTTCGACCCGCTCGCTGATCCAGACCATCGGCCGCGCTGCCCGCAACGCCGACAGCAAAGTTATCCTTTATGCCGACAAAATGACCGGTTCGATTAAGGAAGCCGTCGGCGAAACCGAACGCCGCCGCGCCAAACAGCTGCAATTCAACCTCAAACACGGCATTACTCCGAAAACGGTCAAAAAGAGCATTTCCTCCACCTTGAGCGAAATGACCGCCATGGATTACATCGACGACAAGGCCGGCGCCGCCGGCGATGCCCGCGACATCGAAAAGCAGATTAAGGAACTGACCAAACTGATGAAAGAAGCGGCGCAGAATCTGGAATTTGAACAGGCCGTCGTCTACCGCGACAAAATCAAAGCGCTGGAGCTGCTGGCCATGCGCACTTATGACAACAGCATTTTCGTCAACGGCGGCTAGAACTGTCCGCCGCAGACGAATGCGCCGGTTTTCATGCCGGCATACAAAACCGCCAGCCCGGCGGCAACCGACAGCAGCAGATAAAGCGAAGCCTCGAAAAACTGTCTTTTTCGCACAAAACGGCAAAATCGAGCAAATAGGTTGAAAAAGTGGTAAAACCGCCAAGCAGGCCGGTCATCAGAAAAAGCCGGACTTCCGGTTTCAGCGCCGCCCCGGAAGACAAGCAGCCATACAGCACGCCGATCAGAAACGCACCGGCAACGTTGACCAGCATGGTTCCCCAATGGTTATGAATCCAAGTTGTCACCAGCCAGCGTAAAAACGCCCCGATTCCACCGCCCAAAAAACGAAAAAACCCGTCATCAAAATCTTCTTTCCGCCCCAGATGATCCGACCGGCAAATCAGCCAAACATCCCCCGCCAGTCGTTTTTTACCTCAACCCGGCATCGGTCATTTAAAAACGCCAGCTGTTCCCCGCTGATCGACAACCACGGATAAGAATATTTTCTTTTTCCGTCAATCAATTGAACATTGTATAAATCTGACTGCAACCACTTCAGCACCGGCGACTGCCATAACCTGATTTCCGACGGCGCAAACGTCCTTTCAGCAAACGGCAGCCGGCCGCCGCGGCAGACAACCCGCGAATTCGTAAAAACAACCTGCTGATTTTTTGCCGACAAAAATAGATAAACGGCCAGCGCCAAAGCCAATACGGCATTCAGCAGATGCCGCCCCGCGCCCTCATGATTCAGCCAGATCAAAAATTCCGACACAGCCAGCACCAAAGCCAATCCGCAAAGGACATAATACAGCCAGTGGCTTTGCAAACGGCAGACGACTGATCCGCCTTGTTCCGATTTAATATGACTCATTTTCGCGTCCCCGTCCGACATAAACGTTTTTTTAAGAAAACTTTGCCATCACCCGGGCCTTTTCCCGGTTCCAGTCACGGTTTTTGATGGTTTCCCGCTTGTCAAAGTTCTTTTTGCCGGTTCCCAGTCCCACTTCCAGCTTGGCACGGCCCTTTTCGTTAAAAAACAGCCGGATCGCCACCAGGGTGGCGCCTTTTTTCGCCAATGCGGAAACAATGTCGTTAATTTCCTTTTTCTTCAGCAGCAGCTTACGGTCACGCTTTTCCGCATGGCTTTCGTAGCCCTTGTTGGCATATTCGGCAATAAACATGTTGGAAATGTAAAGTTCGCCGTTTTTTTCCACACCGAAAGCGTCGTTGATGTTGGCGTGTCCGAGTCTCAGCGACTTCACTTCGGTACCGGTCAGCTCAAGCCCGGCCACAAACTTTTCGTTAATGAAATAGTCAAAACCCGCGCGTCGGTTCTGGGCAACCAACCCGGTCGAAATAAAATCAGATTTTTTGTTTTTGGCAGCCATCGGTCTATTTGACTGCCTTGATTTTGGCAATCACCTTCGGCGCAGCCACAACCGTCGGCTGCGGCACAGCTGCCGGCTTTTGCGCCTCCTCCGCGGCAGACTCGGCCGCCGGTTTGTTCTGCACCCTGATGCAATGACCGTCAATATAAGCGCCCGGTTCAATGGCGATCGTATTGTGAGTAGCATCGCCGATCAGTTTTGCCGTCTTGGCAATAAACAGACTGTCGGCCATCGCTTTTCCTCGCAAAGTTCCGTACAAAAACATGCTCTGCGCCTTCACCGTACCGAGAATGTTCCCTTTGACGCCGATCACCAGTTCCTCGCAGTTGATGTCGCCTTCAATATAGCCGTCGACATGAAGAATGCCGTTGCTGTTGATGTCGCCGCAAACCTTGGTGGTTTCGCCGATGATCGTCGGCACCTGCCGGCAGTTGTTGCTGCGTCCGAAAGCGCGCGCCAGTTTGAGATACATCATTTTTTTGAACTTTTTCATTTGATTTTCCTCATAAACCTTCACAATTTCTAAGAAATTTTAGCCTTCATGAAAGGCATCGGGTCAACATCATGCCCCTTGTACAAAATCTCGTAATGCAGATGCGGTCCGGTCGAACGCCCGGTCGAACCGACTTCGCCCAACACGTCGCCCACTTCCACATACTGGCCTTTTTTCACGTAAATTTTGTGCAGATGCCCGTACTTGGTCTTAAAACCGTTACCGTGGTCCACTTCCACCAGATTGCCGTAGCCGGAAGCGGTGCCCGCGCGGGTTACCTTGCCCTTGGCCATCACTTTGATTTTGTTGCCGGTACGGCCAACCAGATCCACTCCTTTGTGATAGGCCTTCGTTTTCTTAAACGGATCGGTCCGCCGACCGTAGGAAGACGAAACCCAGAGACTCCACACCGGCTTGCCGATCGGCACCGAAGACATCACTTCCCGGTAATATTCCAGATCGTCCGCAGCCTTGAAAATCTGGCTGACTTTCTCGCTTACCTCCTTGTCCTGAAGAAAACTGTTGTCCTCGGGAATATACGGACCGCCGCTGCCGGCCTTCCGCTTGTCGTTGGCCAGCGCGTTGAAATACAACCCCTTCTTTTTCAAAGGCACGTTAATCGCCTTTACCGCGCTTTTGATTTTGCCGATTTCCTTTTCCGAAATTTTGGCCACCCGTTCCAAAATCTCCGCTTCCGCCTCTTTGATGTCCTCCACCGTTTTTTGCAGTTCAATCAGCTGTTCCCGCAGCTGATCGCGCTCGGAAATAGCGATGTCGCGTTGCAGCGAAATTTCGTTCATGTTGGCCTTTTCTGCCAGCTTTTCGGTATTGATCCATTTCACCTGGGTGGTAATCTGCTTAATCTTGTCTTCCACCAGCGCCGCCTGCTTCTGATACTGCCCGAGGTTAAGTTCCGAAGTTTTGGCATTGTCCAACGTCTTGATCATGTCGGCAATGTTGCCCTGCAGCGTGACAAAATCGCCCATCAGGTCAACATAGGCGTCGCGAGTGGCGATCAGCTCGTTGTTCTTCTTGACGATGATCATGTCCGAACGGTGATACATATGATAATAGTAAAAGCTCCAGACGCCGACGAACACGACCAAAAACAGGAAAATCACCTGCATTTTGGAAGAAATCGTAAACACCTTCGCCCGACCGTTGCTCCGAAAGATGATCTCCTTGGCGGAGAAAAAGGATTTTTTGGCGGCATACTGCATCGGTTCGGGAATTGACTTTTTGGCTTTTTTCATAAAATTCCATCACCATGTAAGCGGAAAAAAGATTTTTCCGTTAATTAAAAGTTAACTATATATAGCAAAAAAAAATAAAAAAATACAGACTTTTTTTATCAGTCGTTAAAAACCCCGCTTCCAAACGGCGTGCCGCGGATCACTCGTCCAAAATCACAAACTCGTCGTCACCGACAAAATTTAACACAATCCGCGCCCTTTCGTCCAACAAATCCAAATCCAGACTGTCCGGTGAAAGCAGCCGCACCTCTTCCGCCAGACGTTCCTTTTTGACCCTGTACTGCTTGGCCAACGTACGGGCATATTCGACTTCGTGACGCAGGTACAAATACTTGCGAATCCCGCGCTCTCCGTAGAATGCGTAGAATCCGAAATAGAAAATCACCAGCGTAAACGCGATATATATTCCCGAACTTTTCAACCTGCTTTTCAGATCAAACAAAAAACCCATGCCAAGACTCTGCTTTGTTGTTACAGAGTCGGATATTAGACAAATTTTGTTAATATTTGGTTACGCCGTCCGCTCAGTAGGCAACGCAGTTGTTGCCCTTCCACCGCCAGGCGCGGACGATGCCGTCTTCCACCAGAAACGAGGTCTGGCATACATATTCGACCGTATAGCCGAAACTCTGTTCAAACGGATAAAAGTCGTAATCGCCGGTAAACGGGGAATAAACCACTTCCTGACCGGGAACAAAAGTGTTGCCGTAAATATAATATTCCGAAGGAACGTAAGACTGGTCGACTTTGGTATAGGTAATCACCCGGCTGCTGTCGTCGATGATCTTGGCTGCCGACGGCTTGCCGAATTTGGCTTCCACTTTTCCGACCGGCTGGTCAAGAAAGGAATCCAGTTCCCGATTGTACTTTTTCTCCGAGGCGCAGCCGCACAAAAGCGCCGCCGCCGACAAGCCCAAAATCAGTTTTTTCATGTTTTTTTCTCCTGCTTTGATAAATTCAGCTTACGGAATTTTAAATAAGCAGGCGGAAAACGTTTTCAAGCTCCGCGACGCAAAGCCCTGCTCCGCAGGTAACGGAGGTTGTTGCGCCAGCCGTTTTCAAGCTTCGTGTCTCACCCGGTTTTGAAAGCTGCCCCGTACGGCATTTTTCAGTTCCGACCGTCGCGGCCGGACGCGGGCAGCAGTGCCGGCGGCAGCTTTCCGTCCCTCTTATGCAAACCGCGGCGAGTCGCTTCCGCCCGTGCCCGCAGGATTCCCTCCGCGTCGACAGGCTCAAACAGCGGCAGCCGGATCAGCAGTTTCGCTCCTTCCGGCATCCGGTCGATTTCTTTCAGCTGAGGAGCAAAGATTTCCCGGTTGACGCGTATATGAGTCGTTTTGTGAAGCACCGTCAGATTGGTAAAGGAATTGACGTCTTCGGATTCGCTGCCGGCAATCGGAAAGATATGATGCACGTCCAAGTCGGCAGGCAGGTGTCCAAGCTTGGCCTCCTCAATCTCCCGGTCGTTCAAAACCCCGTCAAACTGGTTGGTGTAGGCCAGATATTTGATAAACATCCGGCGCACGTGACGCTCGAAGAAACGGCGGTTATGCCTTCTTGTTTCCGGAGAAACCTTGGTAAATACAACTTCTTTAAATTCCATTGCCGTCGTCCGCCGCCGTTATTATGATGAGCGAGCTTAACCCGTCGACACCTTTTCGTCCAGACATTTATTGTTTTGTCGACAGTTTTTGCCGCTTGCCGCGGAAAAACGCCTTCAGCAGCGCCGACGCTTCGTCCGCCAGCAAACCGCCTTCGGCTTCCGGCCGATGATGACAGGTCGGTGTCTGATAAAAGCGGACGCCGTTTATCACCGCCCCGCCCTTGATGTCTTCGGCGCCGAAATAAATTTTCCGTATCCGCATCAGCGAAGCCGCCGCCGCGCACATCGTGCAGGGTTCCAGCGTAACGTACAAGTCCAGCCCCCACAAACGGTTTTGCTTCAGTTTGCGGCAGGCTCGGCGCATTGCCTCCAGCTCGGCGTGAGCCGCCGCGTCTTTGCCGTGCTCGCCGAGATTGTGGGCTTTGGCCACCACCGCGCTGCTGAGAGGATCGACGATCACCGCGCCGACCGGCACCTCGTCGGCGCGAAAGGCTTTTTCGGCCTCTTTCAGGGCCATTTTCATATAATCTTCAGGATTCATCTTTATTTTTCTTTCTTTTCGTTTATTATAGGCACAAATTTATCAAGGAAGCATTAAAAAATGAGCGAAAGACTGGCCAAATTCATTGCCCGCTCGGGAGTCTGCTCCCGCCGCGCGGCAGAAGAACTGATATTGCAGAAAAGAATTACCGTCAACGGGGAAATCGTCGATTCCCCCGCATTCAACGTTGACGGCAGCGAAAAAATCCTGCTTGACGGGGAAAAGCTGCCGACGGTCGAAACCACCCGGCTGTGGCTCTATTACAAACCGGTCGGCCTGGTCACCACCCACAAGGACACCGCCGGCCGTCCGACGGTGTTCGACAATCTGCCGGCAGGTCTGCCAAGGGTCATCTCGGTCGGCCGGCTGGACCTTAATTCCGAAGGCCTGCTGCTCCTGACCAACAACGGCGAACTTTCGCGTATGCTCGAGCTGCCGCAAAACGGCTGGAGCCGTCGTTACAAGGTTAAAGTGCACGGCCGCGTCAGCCAAAACAAAATCGATTCGCTGGCCGGCGGTGTCACCATCGACGGAATCAATTACGGACCGGTCAAAATCGTCTTGGGCGAAAGCCAGGGAACCAACAGCTGGCTGACAATCACCCTGCAGGAAGGCAAAAATCGCGAAATCCGCCGCCTGATGAAACATGTCGGTCTGGAAGTCGCCCGCCTGATCCGTCTTTCCTACGGCCCATTCCAGTTGGGCGGCCTGAAAAAAGGCGAAGTCAGGGAAGTGCCGCAAAAAGTTTTGAAAGAACAGCTGGGAGAAAAATTCAAATTATGAGAATCATCGGCGGCCTTTACCGCGGCAAAAAACTGTTGTCTCCGCGTTCGGCAAACATCCGTCCCACCGCCGACCAGGCGCGGGAAGCCGTTTTCAACATCCTTTCTTCCCGGCTTGACAAACCGTGGAACAAACTTTCAATGGCAGATGTTTTTACCGGCAGCGGCGCCTTTGCCCTTGAAGCCGTATCCCGCGGCGTACGCGACGCAACGCTGGTCGACCTCGACCTGACCGACGCCGCCCGCAACGCCGCCCTCTTTCCGGCGGAAAAAGGGAAAATCCGTTTGCTGAAGGCCGACGCCGCCCGGCTGCCGACCGCTCCAACGCCGTTTGACCTCATTTTTCTCGACGCCCCTTATCACAAGGGACTGAACGAAAAAGCGCTGGCCTCGCTTTTAAAACAAAACTGGATCGGCCCGGATTCACTTTGCGTGATCGAACAGGCTCGCGACGAAAAACTCCTTTTGCCCGCTGGTTTGGAAATCGTTGACGAACGCGCCTACGGCATTGCCCGCTTTCTTTTCATACGTCAACAAAGCGCCTGACTTCCTCCGCGGATAAAATGCCCGGCTTCCACTGCCGACAAAACTCTTGACTTTTGTCTATTTTTTCACTAATATTCTCTCAATTCACCAAATTATTTTTTATATTATGATACCTGTAAAAGATCTTGCGGAAGTTCTTTCACTTCACGCAGCATCGTCGCTGTCCGTCGTCCTGGCTCTTTTGGTACTGTATTACGCAATATCTCCGGCAACGGACGATGACAATGGCAAGTTATGGAAAAACATCAGGCTGTTGCCCGATTGTCCCCGGCTTTATCAGTTATTGCTGCTGGGACCGAACATTTTGTTCTTCTGGTGGCTGATATGCTTGAAAGGCTGCTCTTTATGGTGGCTTTCGGCAATTGTCGTCGGCCTGCCGCTCAGTGCCTTTCCCATCAGAACGGCAACGAGTTTTCTCGCGTTTGTCATATTGGCGGCAAAACGGGTGATCGGATACTGTTTCGGTCTGTATCCCGAGAGATGGTTCTGAAATCAACTGATGTTTCACATTCATTAAATTTTTTATTATGATTACAATTTCTTTAAGAAGCGTTGCCGAAGCATTTGTCGGTTTCGCCTGGTGGGCCAGCTTTTCGGTTCTGGCACTGATGGTTGTTTTAAGCGTCATCGCCGTTGTCTGCGGTCATTACGACGACAAAGGCTATTGGCCGAAAAAAGCGTTGAAAATCACCGTTCTCGGCAAAAGCCGGCAATGGTTCCGCGTCACGCTGCTGATCACCAACATCGCATGCTGCGTATGGCTGCTCGGCTGCCACGGCTATTCGCCCTGGATACTGGCAGTTCCGCTGGTCAGCTATCCGCTGAGCGGCATCATCATTACCTGGACTGCTCGGCTGCTGGCCGTTTTCAGCTGGCTGTTGGCCAAAAGCATTGAGTACTACCTGAAGATTTTCCGAATGAACTGGTTTTAACCACGGAAAACATCACAAAAACACCGCCTGCCTTCCCGGCAGACGGTGTTTTTTTCAGTCGGCAGAGATACTTTTTCAGGCCTTTTTCTCCTTTTCCACTGCCAGATTAACTGCCGTATAAGGATAGTTTTTGACCGTTTCGGCATTCAGTTCGGCACATTTAGCCTCTATTTTTGCCTGCAATTCTTCAATAAAGGCGTTTTTGTCATCGCCCGGCATCATCGGTTCCATAAACTCGACGATCACTTTACCGGGAAAATGCCGGGTTGAGCTCCGCGGCCAGAACATACCGGTGTTGAGCGCCACCGGAATCACCGGCAGTTTCAGATTCTGCGCCATAAACAAAAAACCCGGCTTATACTTCTGCGTGATTCCCGGTTTCATTCGGTGTCCTTCGGGGAAAATAATGATCGGACGTTTTTCTTCCACCCGTTTTTTGGACGCTGCCAGCATTTTCTTCATGGCCCGCGCGCCCGCGCCGCGGTCGACCGGGATCAGCCCGTACAACCACTGCGCCCAGCCGAAGAAAGGAATATAGGTCAGTTCCTTTTTCAAAATCATCACTCCGCGGGTAATGATGGTCGTCATTGCGTAAGTTTCCAGCGCCGATTCGTGCTTGCTGGCATAAACCGCACATTCCTGATCAATATACTGCCGGCCGCGCACTTCGATACTGATGCCGCCAAACACCCGCAACCCCCACAAAGCAATCCGCAGCAGCAGCCGGTTCCAGAAGAAAACCACCCACTTTTGCGGCACAAACCAGCCGAACACACAGGTCGCTACCACGCCGAACCCGATCCAGAAATAAATCCAGATTGTTCCCAGCCACGAACGAATAAAAAACATTTCAGTCCTCCTTCAGTCTGCCGATGCGGTTTTTAATCCACACGTATAAAAACTTGTTGTATTCCGATGCGATCAGAACAAAGCTGCGCCAGCTCCGCCACCAGTTTTTTTCCACCCGTTCCGAATAAACCGGATGCGCCAGAATCACCAGTTCCCGGTTGTTGGCGCGAAACTCCGCCATGCTGCGCGGCATATGGTAGTTGGAAGTCACCAGCCGGATCGAACGAATGTTGTTTTTTTTCACCCAAGCGGCCGCCTCGATCGCGTTTTCCACCGTATTGGTCGATTTCTCATCAAGCGTAATCTCCCGGGAAGTGGTAATTTTGACATCCCGGCGTTTTTTCAGGGTTTCCAGCGAAGTGCCTCTCGACACGCCCGAAATCAAAAGCTGCTCAGCGCTGCCCCGGTTGAGCAGTCGCACCGCCTCGCCGATCCGATTGCGGCCGCCGGTCAAAACCACGATCGCATCGGTTTTGGCGTCGGTGTCCGTCCGCAGATGGTTAATAGTATAGCCAAACCCGATCATACCGCCCAGCCAGACGCAGATTCCGATAAGCAAAGCATGACAAACGGTTCTTTTTATCATCGGCTTACATCATCTTTTCCAAAGTGCGCTTGACCGTATAATAAGCGGTCTGCATCGCCACCAGCATTGAAAACAGCGGCAGGCTGAAAATCACCATCCAGGCGCCCCAGGACAGCCGCGCTTCGTTGATGATGCCGCCTTCGATCTGCTGCGCCAGATGAGCAATGACAAAAATCGTCGGCACCGCGAACACCACTCCGATCAGCCCGCCCCAGAACCCGAGCACCGCGGTTTTGGCCGCATACTGCTGGGCAATATAAGTATCTTTCGCGCCGAGCAGGTGCAGTATTTCGATAATATCCTTATGCAGTCCCAGACTGGTCTGGGTAGAATAGAAAATCGCCCCGGAAGTAATGCCGATCACCAGCACCAGAACGCTCAGCGCCAGCATCTTCAGGCCGCTGGCAAAGTTAATCAGCTTGTTTAACCACAATTTGTGATTGTCAAGCGAAGCCTGCGGCGCAACTGTCGCCAGTTTTTCCGCCAGCGCCATAAAATTTATTTCGGCGTCTTTTTTCAGTTTGACGTCAATCAGCCGCGGCATCGGCAGATTGCTGAGGTCCACGTCATCGCCGAGCCAGGGCTTCAGCAGCCGTTCCAGCTGCCCGTCATTCAGCGGCGTCACCTTCTGCACTTCGGGCATCGCCTCCAGCATCGCCGCCGCCCGCTGTTCCTGAATCAGGGTTTCGTTTTTGGCTTTCAGCTTGTCGACGCCGTTGACCGGAATGATCTGCACCGTCAGCGAACCGAGAATGCTGGAATTCCAGTTGACCAGCATCGAATTGATGGAAAGCACGCCGGCCAGCGTCACCGCAAACAAAAACACGGCGATTGAAATCATCACCTTCAGAAACAGGTTTGAAGAATCGGTGGAAAGCGGCAGTTCTCGATGGCGCATGTTGTTATATCTCAGCATATTCGTCTCCGTCTTCCGGGTTAATGATCGACAATCCGTGATTTTTAAGATGAATGGTCGGATAACGGAATTCCCTGATCAGGTTTTCGTTATGGGTAGCAATCACCACGGTGGTGCCCAGCTTGTTCAGTTCAACAAACAGTTTCATCAGCTTCGGCGCAATGTCGTTGTCAACGTTGCCGGTCGGTTCGTCGGCCAACAGGACGTCGGGCCGGTTGATCACCGCGCGGGCAATCGCCACCCGCTGCTTTTCGCCGCCCGAAAGCGTCGAGGTGATCGCCGAGGTGCTGCGGTCAATTTCCACCCATTTCAAAAGTTCGTTGACCCGCTTGCGGATTTCCTTTTCGTTCATCCCGCAAACCCTGAGCGGCAGCGCCACGTTGTCAAAGGCGGAAGAATGCTCGAGCAGGCGGAAGTCCTGAAACACCACCCCGATTCGGCGGCGGAACATCGCCAGCGAATTGCGGTTGGCGAAATTGACGTTGTTGCCGAACACGCTGACGTTTCCCCGGCTCGGTTTCTGCGCCAGATACATCATGCTCAAAAGCGAAGTTTTGCCGGCGCCGCTCTTGCCGGTCAGGTAATGGAAAGAGCCCCTTTCCAGCGACAAATTGATATTGCTTAAGATTTCCGGTCCGCGCCCGTAGCGGATGCCGACGTTTTCCATCTCAATGATTGGCGTTTTGCTCATTTCCGGCGAATACTCCTTGGTTTTTTGCTGACTACATACTATAATAATATTATCTTTAATAAAATCTTTTTTTTCGGCAATAAAAAGATTTTGTGCACTAACCGTCAGTTTTATAAGGAAATAACATGCTGATCAAATGCCCGCAATGCCAAACCGTTTACCTCCTGGAAAGCGAAAAGCTGCCGGAAAACGGACTGAAAATGCGTTGTGCAAAATGCCGCTGCATCTGGCGCGCTTACAATGATGCCGCCAAAGAAGAAGAGGAAAAGACCGCCGCCGATGCTCCGTCGTTTGATACCGACGCCTTCCGCTTTGCCTTCAGCCGCGAAGAAAAGGAAGAACGCACGCCGCCGGACGACCGACAGGAGGCACCGATCGCCGACATGTCCGATGACGCCCTTTCCCGTCCGCGGCAACAGAAAAAAACACCGACGCTTCTGCTTGCCCTGCTTGCGGCGGCTGCCGTCGCCGCCCTCGGCTGGCATTTCCGCGCACAAATCGAACGACTGCCGGAAAAAGCCCGGCCTCTGACAGAACAAACCATTGTCCCGCTGCTGCAAAAGGCCGATCCGCTGCTGCAAAAGACCGGCGCATTTCTCCAACGACTGGAAGACGCCTTTCGCGAACAGAGACCGAACCTGAAAATCAACAGACTGATCTGGAATTATGCCGACAAAGACGGCACACCGTCCATCCGCCTGCGGGGCGAAGTCACCAACCCTTCGGAATGGCTGCTGAATATCCCGACCATGAAAATTCGTCTGCTCGACCGCGAAGGAAATCTTTTGCGCGAAACCGACATGGCGCCGGAAAGAAACATGATCGCGCCGGGAACAAACGTCAAATTTGAAATCGACATCGACGCGCCGCCGCAAAACGTCAAACAGGTTCTGGCTTATTTTGAAAAATAAAAATCGAACCGACCGGAAAAAAAGAAGAAAAAGGCGGCAAAATGCCGCTTTTTTTCCCGGCCGCCCGTTATACGACTTTTATCCGTAAAGTTCGTTATATGAGGCGGATAATAGGATTTAAGGAATTTTTCCCGCGCGGTGTACTTTAGACGTACATAAGCGGGAAAAATATCCGTAAAATCCGTATTAGACGACCATAGAACGAACTTTAAGCTTTGAGCATGGCTTCGGGCGCCTCAATCCCCAGCAAATAAAGCAGCTTGACCAGCACGTCGCGGGTGAGCTTGGCAAGCGCCAGACGGGAAGCGGCAATCTCCAATGTTTCGGCGCCCATGATCGGCGAGGCGTTGTAAAAGCTGCTGAACAGCTGCGCCAGCGTATAGGCATAGTCGGAAATAACGCTCGGTTCTTTGTCGGCTTCCGCCCGGAAAACGACGCTGCTTAATTGCGTCAGCTTTAACCCGAGGGCGCGTTCTTCGGGGTTGGTGATGACAACCGCGCCCGGCACCAGATTCTGATTTTTGCGCATGATCGAATTGATTCTGGCCACCGCATATTGAATATAGGGACCGGTTTTGCCGTCAAAGTTGGCGAAGTCGTCCAGTTCGAAAACATAACCGGAGGCAATGTTGTTTTTCAGATCCTGGAACTTAATCGCGCCGACGGCAATCTGGGAAACCAGACGATCAATATATTCCCGGGTAATGCCTTTGGCTTCATCCGGCACCGGCATCGATTCGGCTACTTTGTCTTTTGACATTTTAATCATGTCGGCAAGATTCATCACACCGCCGTCACGGGTTTTAAAAGGCTTGCCGTCGGCGCCGTTAACGGTGCCGAAACCGATATGCTGCAGTTTAACCCCCGGCGCGATGCCCAGTTTTTCCACAACCTCAAACACCTGTTCGAAATGCAGCGACTGCCGTTTGTCGACAAAATAGATAATCTCGTCAGCATGCAGATCGTCCACCCGCATTTTGATGGTGGCAATGTCGGTCGCCTGATAGGTAAACCCGCCGTCAGATTTTTCGATGATAACCGGCGGTTTGGGCTTGTTTTCCTCGTCCAGACGGATGATATAGGCGCCGTCGTCATATTCCAGCAGACCTTTTTCCTCGGCAATTCTCTTGATTGCAAAACAGGTTTCGTGCGCATCACTTTCACCCAGCCAGAGGTCAAAATGTACGCCCAGTTCGCGATAGTTTTCCTTCACCGCCTCGACCGAAACCTTGCGGATATGCTGCCAGGCCTTGCGGTAAACCGGATCGCCGTCCTGAAATTTGGCGGTAATCACCCGCGCGGTTTCCTTGGCTGCCGGATCCTCCTTACAGCGGCTGTTGGCCTGTTTGTAAAAACGGGTAATTTCCGCAATGTCGTAAGTTTCCATCTTGTCAAGGCTGCCGTCGGCGGCGTTTACTTCCGCCAGAATCATGCCGATCGGGGTTCCCCAGTCGCCGAAATGAACATCGGCGATCGGTTTGTTGCCGACAAATTCTTCAATCCGGCGCATCGATTCGCCGATCACTCCTGAACGCAGGTGCCCGACATGCATTTCCTTGGCAACGTTCGGCCCGCCGTAATCCATTACCACGGTTTTCGGATTTTCCTGCAAAGCGCAGCCGAAACGTTCGTCGGCTGCCATCTTGTCCAGCACGCCGGCCAGAAATTCGTCGGTCAGGGTCAGGTTGAGGAACCCCGGGCCGTCAACCGAAACTCTGGCAAAATCTTTGTCCTCGCGCAGCCGGACGGCAATTTCCTCGCCGATCTGACGGGGATTTTTCTTTTCGCTTTTGGCCAGCGCCAGCGCGCCGTTGCATTGAAAGTCGCTTAAATCCGGCCGGTCGGAGGTTTTGGCCGCCGCATATTTGGTATCAAGACCCAGGCCGGCAAACGCCGTTTTCAGTTTTTGATTGATAATTTCATCCAGTACGTAACTCATTGATCAGTTCTTTCCGCTTCTTCTTTTTTCACACATTTGAATTTCCAGGCCGCCGGCGTCAGCAGACGGCAGGTAAAAACGTCCTGCTCCACCGGTTCGGCATAATCGCCGGTCTGGTGTTTGACGCATTCGGCATCGGCCATTTTCTGCAGTTCGTCAAACTTTGTCATCCAGCCGTTGTAGCAGACGACCGGCGCTTCCGGCCGCGACTGCCCGACATAAAGTTTTCCTTCTTCCGCGCCGGCGTTGCGGCGGCGGTCGACAAACGGCCGAACCCACGAACAACCGGCCAGCACAAGCAGCAACAGGGCGCACCCCGGCAATTTTATCCTAGACAATTTTTAAATCTCCATTAAATTAAGGACAGCATCCGAAATCTAATTTATATATGAAGAAGTTAAAAATGCAAAGTCAAAATAAATACATCGGCGACGACAAAATGCAGAAAATGCTTGACCACTATCACTGCGAAATGCCGCTAGAGGCGGTCAAAATGCGTTTTGCCGGCGCCGTTTGCAGCCCCAACATGGAATTGCGGCCGACCGACGTCATTTCCTCGCTGTGGCCCGAAAACCGGGAACCCCGGCTGCAAACCAAGGAAGAAGCGGAACTTTTTTTCAAGTTTTTCATGGGGCTTTGGGACGAAATTTTCGAACAGGTCCGGCACAACGAAATCCGACTGCCGCCCTGCCTGCCGGAAACTTCCCGCGAATATTGGCGCGAGTTCTGCCGTCGCCGTTCCGAACAGCTGGAACAGGGATATGTCGAAGGCTTTTGGGGCGGACGCAGCGATCTGAAAATTTCCGCCGGGCTGGCCGAACTGATCGATTCGCTTTCCGATCTTGCCGCACTTTATCTCACGCTTGCCGGCCGGCTGGAAAAGGAAACAAACATCGAAAATCTGATTGCCGCGGTCAAAAATACCGACAAAACGGTCAACCGGGCGATTGCCTTTATTATTGAAAACACGGTTCTGCCACGGATGACGGAACCGCACCGGCAATAAACATTTTTCTTAACAAGGAGAACAAAAACATGGAATTAATGGAAGGGCTGTTAACCCGCCGTTCGGTCCGCAAATATCAGGACAAGCCGATTGAACGCGAAACCATGATGGAAATCATCAAGGCCGCCCAGTATTCGCCCACCGCCCACAACCGTCAGCCGTGGGAATTTCTGGTCATCGACGACAGGGAGTTTCTGGCCGAACTGCGCCATATCCAGCGCTGGACGTCTTTTGCCAAAGACGCAGCCTGCGTGGTTATCGTCTGCGGCGACACGGAAAAATCTTTCAGCCGCAGCAAGGAAGACGAAAAATGGACCTTCATTGACGTCGACTGCGCGATTGCCACCGAAAACCTGATGCTGGCCGCCTGGGCAAGAGGGATCGGCAGCTGCTACTGCGGCGCCGCGCCGATGCAGAAAGTGGTCGACGCCTTAAAAGAGCGTCTTCATCTCCCCGACAATATCCGTCCGTTTGCCATCGTGCCGATGGGCTACCCGGCAGAAATGCCGAAACAGCCGGAAGACCGCCACCACCCGGAAAAGATACACTGGGGCAAATGGTAAAAATCCGTACAAAAATCCGGCCGCGCCGGATTTTTTCGTTTTTCCCGAAGTTTGCGCCGCACCGCAAAAACTGCTTGAAAAAAACTCAATCGGTGATACATTAAGCACGAAAAATTCATGCCTGTGCGGGGCGTTCCGCACACCAGTTTATTTAATAAGGAAGGATAATAACATGACAATTCGCGTCGGTATTAACGGATTCGGCCGCATCGGCCGCCTAGTTTTCCGTGCTGCCCAGAAAAGAGACGATATCGAAATCGTAGGCATCAACGACCTGATTGATGTTGAATATATGGCTTACATGCTGCGCTACGACACCATGCACGGCAAGTTCGACGGCACCGTCGAAGTCAAAGACGGCAAACTGGTCGTCAACGGCAAAGCCATCCGCGTTACGGCCGAAAAGAACCCGGCAGATCTCAAATGGGGCGAAATCGGTGCCGAATACGTCGTTGAATCGACAGGTCTGTTCCTGACCAAGGAAAAAGCTCAGGGTCACATCGACGCCGGTGCGAAGTATGTGGTTATGTCCGCTCCTTCCAAAGACGACACGCCGATGTTTGTCTGCGGTGTTAACACCGATTCCTACGTCAAAGGAACCCAGTTCGTATCGAACGCTTCCTGCACCACCAACTGCCTGGCTCCGATTGCCAAAGTTTTAAATGACGTTTTCGGCATTGAAGACGGCCTGATGACCACTGTTCACGCCACCACTGCCACTCAGAAAACCGTTGACGGTCCGTCGGTTAAGGACTGGAGAGGCGGACGTGCCGCCGCCGGCAACATCATTCCGTCGTCGACCGGTGCCGCCAAGGCCGTCGGCAAAGTTATCCCGTCGTTGAACGGCAAGCTGACCGGCATGTCTTTCCGCGTTCCGACTTTGGACGTTTCGGTTGTTGACCTCACAGTCAACCTGAAGAAAGCCGCCACTTACGAAGAAATCTGCAAAGCCATGAAAGACGCTTCCGAAGGCGAACTGAAGGGCATTCTGGGTTATACCGAAGACGCGGTCGTATCTTCCGACTTCCTCGGCGACGCCCGCACTTCCATCTTCGACGCCAAGGCCGGCATTCAGCTGACCCCGACTTTCGTCAAAGTCGTCAGCTGGTATGACAACGAATGGGGCTACTCCAACAAAGTTCTGGATCTGGTTGCCCACATGGCCAAAGTCAACGGCTAAAACCATGCTCCCCGCGTTTTGTTCCCCCGTCCGCTTTTTACCGGCAGGGACAAACGCGGGGATTTTTTTATCAAATCCCAATCAACAGGAAAAACGATGACCGAATACAAGACAATGGATGATTTAGGCGATCTGCACGGCAAAGTCGTCATGCTGCGCGCCGACTTGAACGTTCCGATGGACGAAAACTTTCATGTAACCAACACCGCCCGCATCGACCGCACGGTTCCGACCGTCAAAGAACTGATGGAAAAAGGCGCCAAGGTTGTGGTTATCAGCCACTTCGGCCGGCCGGAAGGCAAAGGCGACATGAAAAACTCGCTTTCGCATATCGTCGGCGACCTGGAAAAAGCACTCGGCAAAAAAGTTGTTTTCGTTGACGACTGCATCGGCGAAAAAGTGGAAGCCGCGGTCAAAGCCATGAGCAACGACGAAGTGCTGCTTTTGGAAAACCTGCGCTTCTACAACGAAGAGAAAAAAGGCGACGAAGCTTTCGCCAAACAGTTGGTTGCACCGGCCGACGTTTATGTTTCCGACGCTTTCTCCACTGCCCACCGCGCCCATGCTTCGATGGTTGCCGCGGCTAAAGAAAAACCGGCCGCAATGGGGCGTTTGATGGAAGAAGAAGTCAAAGCGCTGGAAGGCGCTCTGTCCAACCCCACCCGTCCGCTGATTGCTATCGTCGGCGGTTCCAAAGTTTCGACCAAGCTTGACCTTTTAAACAACCTGGTCAAAAAAGTCGACAAGCTGGTCATTTCCGGCGGCATGGCTCACACCTTCATGAAAGCAAGCGGCATTGATACCGTAAACGAAGACAACTCGCTGGTACAACCGGACATGCTGGAAACGGCCAAAGAAATCATGGCCACGGCCAAAGCCAACAACTGCGAAATCGTACTGCCGACAGACGTTGTTGTCGCCAACGAATTCAAACCGCACGCCGAACACAAGACCGTCGACCTCGAACACATCCCAGCCGAAGGCTGGAGCCTGCTTGACGTCGGCGAAAAAACGATCGCCGCAATCAACGCCAAGCTGGACGAAAGCAAAACCCTGGTCTGGAACGGCCCTCTCGGCGTGTTTGAGATGAAGCCGTTTGACAACGCCACCAACAAGGTAGCCGAACATGCGGCCGAACTGACGGCGGCCGGCAAGCTGATGAGCGTGGCCGGCGGCGGCGACACCGTTTCCGCGCTGGAAAATGCCGGCGTTGCCAATAAGTTTTCCTACATCTCGACTGCCGGCGGCGCTTTCCTCGAATGGATGGAAGGAAAGGAACTGCCGGGCGTTGTCGTTTTGAAAAAATAAACAAAAAACGCTTTTTAAGAGAAAATCCGCCAAACGGCGGATTTTTTTTGCAACAGGAAAACGACCGGCCGGGCCGGCAGGTTTCTTTTTACACACGCCGAAAAACCGGGGACAGAGAGCTTACGGCCGCAGAGAAATAAAATGCCTTTGTCTGAATATAATTCCTCGCAATTACAAAAATGAAAACAACAAAGGAGTCAAACAAACATAAACACAATACGACACACAAGTCGCCTCCCAATGCCATCTATCACAGAAAGTCATTTAACGGGGAATGTCGTCAGGAAACAGGAGATATATTTAGGGAATTGTGCAGGGAAAGAGGAAAATATAATAAAAGCTGGGGAAGTGTTCAGGCCATATTCATATGCCGCCGGCAAAGTATTCGGCATCTCAAATCACTGCCCGTCCGAAAGGCGAACGATATAAAAATGCAGGATATGAATACAGAGGCAGACAAATTTGGCATCATAGGTAACTATGTTGATACAACAGGGAAAACCTTCAAAAAATCACAAAGTATATATGGAACCGCCTAAAAGAAGGCAAGTCAGTCGACTACGAATCAGCCCCGTTTATGATTCGAACGTCTGCGTAAGCAGGCAGATGCAGACATACCGGCCCGGCCGTAAGGCTTGCGTAACTTCGGGCTGGGCGTTTGAGTTTCGGGACGATTAATACCACTTGCGTTAGCTGGTAGTCGTTTATAATGAGCCACATAATATTTGTACGGACGGAATTAATCGCACCATCCGGGCATAGCCGGTAAGATAAGTTTTTTCAGGCGTATGAGAAAAACCACCGGCTACGCCGGACGGTATCTTTTTCCCTGTCCGTTCTCAGCCAGACTTTCTCCCCTTTTCTCCTCTGCCCTTGTCACATCTTTTCCCTCTCCTCCTCGTACCGTCATCTCCTTCTTTCTCCGCCCCGATCAACTCCTTTCGTTTTTATCCGGCAACAGGCGTTTCTTCCCATCTTTATCAAAAACTTTCTCTTATCCGTCACCGTTTTCGACCGCTCCGCTCTACCTTTCCACCGCTCATTTTTACCACACTTTTTCTCCGCCGCACCGCATTCCTCCCGCTTGCACCATATTCGCTTTTCCCCTTTCCTTTCTCTGCTCTCGTCACATCTTTACCGCTTTTCCTTCGCCCGTCGTTATCCCCCCCCTTCCGCTCACTTTATCTCCCGCTTTTTCTCTTTCGCTTTCCCTGACGGCACAAAAAATTTGAGTTTTGTCCCAAAAAATCTATATTTAAAACAAAAGCTATTATTAACCCTAAAAAATTATTCGTATATGGAAAAAGACCATCGTCTAAGAAAACTGGCACAAAACGTTTTGCAAAACTCCGTTTATCTGCAACCCGGCGAAAAGATTTACATCGAAACTTCCGGCGCGCTGACAACCGATTTTTTAACCGTTTTGATTGAAGAAACGATCAGACTCGGCGCCGTTCCGTTCTATTATTACAACGACACGCTGCTCAGAAATGCGCTTCTCTGCAATGCCTCGGAGAGACAAATCCGCGAACACGCAAAACTGCATGCCCGGATTATGGAACAAATGGACGCCTATGTCGGCATCCACTGCGTTGACAACCCGATCGACGCCGCCGTGCCGGGCATGGAACAAAACACGATGTTTCACCGGCAGTACGCCAAGCCCGTTCATTTCGACATCCGCATTCCGAAAACCAAATGGTGCCTTTTGCGTTATCCGACCCCGGTCATGGCGTTTCAGTCGAACATGTCGACCGAAGAGTTTAAAAACTTTTACTTTTCGGCCTGTCTGACGGATTATCGCCGGATGTATACCGCCATGCAGCCGCTGGTAAAGCTGATGGAAAAAACCGACAAGGTTCGGATTGTCGCGCCCGAAACCGATTTAAGTTTTTCAATCAAAAACATTCCGGTTACGGCCTGTTACGGTTTGCGGAACATTCCCGACGGAGAAGTCTACAGCGCACCGGTTATCGATTCGGTAAACGGCAAAATCAAATTCAACACCGTTTGCCCGCAAAACGGACGGATGTTTACCGGCATTTCGCTGACTTTCCGCAACGGAAAAGCCGTTGAGGCCGGCGCCGACAACTATGTCGACGATCTGCAAAAGATACTCGACACCGATTCCGGCTCCCGTTATACCGGCGAATTTGCTTTCGGCCTCAATCCGTTTATCAACCGCGCCGTCGGTGATACGTTGTTTGACGAAAAAATCTCCGGTTCCGTTCATCTGGCGCTCGGCAACTTCTGCGGCAACGCCTGTAACGGCAACCGTTCCGGCATTCACTGGGATCTGGTGCAAATACAAACGCCGGAATACGGCAGCGGCGAAATCTGGTTTGACGATGTGCTGATCCGCAAGGACGGACTTTTCGTTCTGCCTGAATTGCAGGATCTGAATCCCTGAAAAACGTAAGGTCAAAAAAAACAAAAAACTCCCGGAATTTTCGGGAGTTTTTTAACTTGTCATTATGCAAAAAAACGTCTGCCCTTAACGGACAGATGTTTTTCTTTCAGCCGGATTTTCTATTCGGTCACAAACACGCGGATCGTGTTTCTCTCGCTGTGAGTATACGATTTGAATGTTGCGCTGATCCACTGGGCAAACTCGTACTCGCCGTAGCTGCCGTGATCGTCTTCTCCGGAAGAAACCGGTCGCAGCGCTCCGTTGTTCTTAATGTCCGTATACGCGATAAAGGGAAAGTCAATCACCGTAAAACCGTCGTTGTAAACCGCCTCCGTATGCTGAAAAAGCGTTGACGTCGTACCGTAGTTGTAATGCACGACGAAATAACGTTCATAATAGGAGGCTTCCACGAACTTGTCGCGGAAAACGGTCTGCACATGTTCGCGGCTTTTGTCAAAACCGGCGCTTTCGCGAACCAGTTTGGTTCCGGTAATGTTCATTTCCGTCAGCGGCTGCATACTCAGCTTGCCGTACATCAGAACCTCGAAAGTCACGGTGTCTTTTTTGCCGCTGTCAAAATCCTGCCGGATTTTGAGCCATGAAACATAAGATGCGTGATTACCTTCGTTTTTAAGATCCCTGATGCCGGAATCCAGCAGCGTGCTTTTAACGACAAAATCCTCATCGTCGGCACCGGCCTGCCGTTTCAGCACAACCGTCGCCGTCGCCTGATAATCCCGGCCGTTGAAACGAACCGAAATCGAATGACGGAACAACTTGCGCATAAACACTTTGCCGTCAATCGTTTCGCTGTCAAGATCAGTCAGCTTGTAACCGTTGTCGACAACTTCCGGCGCAAAACGCAGATAAGCCATCTGTCCTGCCGTTTTTCCGTCGTTGTAAAACGCGGATTGAAACGGCATTCGGTATTCAAGCGTAAAATTATCGTAGCGGATACGATAAAGCATCAGCGAGTCGGTAACCGTAATATCCTGGTCCCGCCGGCTGTTGACCGCCTGATAATCCATGCTGGCGTTTCCTTCGCCGCAGACGAAGTTTTCGACCCGGACTTCGGTGTTTACGTTTTCCAAAGAAGCTTCAAGCGTAATCTCCGCCCGCCGCATTTTGGTTGCCGCTTCCGCCCAAACGCGATATTCAAACTCTGTTTTGGCGGAAGAAGAAGAATCCGCGGCAAAACTCGATTCGTAATAACCGGTGCGGAAATAGCTGTAGTAGGGGAGCCCGTGAAAATCGTCAAACTCATGGTCGCAGGCCGCTAAAGCGAACAACGACATAACCGGCATAATCAACCGTTGAAAAATTTTTGCTTTCATATATGTGAATTTTTAAATGATTAATCTTAATTCAAAAGTAAAAAAGCATCCGGCACGGTCAATAATAAAACAGACAATTCGGACACAATAATTTTTTACCTGTTTTTCATTATACCCGGAAACACGTTTTTGTCAAATTCAAACCGCGTTGACAAAAAACAGCACACAAAAAAAACGCCGCATCTTTTCGATGCAGCGTTTTTTCAAGTTTCAGAAACATTACTTTCTGACGACAACACTGGTAACCGCCTCTCCTTCGGGACGCAGCTCGTCAAACTCGGCAACGATATGATGCTTGAAAATATACACATCATATGCGCCCTGCTCGTCCTGCGAAGAATTGTTGAAGGTAAACGTCGTTTCGTCCGTTATCTTTCCAAACTCAAAAGTCGGAAATTCAAACGTGGAAACGCCGTCGTCGTATGTCGCCACATCATGAGCCAAAATCAGGGAAATCGTAAAATAATTATAATTTACGACATATTCCTGCTTACAGGTAAATGATGTCACAAACCGGTCTTCCTGCAACCGGGGCCTAAGCTTTCCTTCTCCGACCACACTATTTAAAATCTTAAGATCATTCTTATAGCCGGAAATGGAAATCTCATCCAATGCTTCTTCTATCACATAAGCATTCAAATTCACATTGTAATGCTTTTCCTCAACACGACCGTCAGACCATGTCTGCTCAACAATCAGCATTGACAAAACGGCATCGTTCACTACGCTGGCACCGTAAGAAATCAGGCGGCTTTTAACAACGTACGGTTCATCGGCTGAACCTAACCTGCGCAAAAGCGTGATGTTTGCCGTAACCTCATAAACTTTGCCGCCAAACGTAACCTCTATCACATGCTGATATAATTTACGGGCATAAACATAGTCGCCGTCATTCAGCGGATCAAGATCCGTCAGACTGCCGCCTTTATCAACGATATTTTCATAACGATGATAAGGCATCTGCTGTTCGGTAACACCGTCGTCATAAACCGGCACCTGATAAACAAGCTCATAGTTAAATGAGAAATTATCAAATGCTACCGAATAAACCAGAATTGAATCAGTTATGGTGACAAAGCCGTCTTCACGAACGTCTCCTTCTTTGTAACTGATACCGGTTCGTTCTTCTCCCATCTGCCAAGAAGTCACTTCAATTACCTGATTAACCGTATTGAGAGTATTGTTGAGAGTAACCGAGACTTTGTTGTCGAAGCTGGCGCGGGTAATGCCCCGGACCATGATCCAGCTCTCGTAGCTCAGTTTAGTGCCTTCCGTTCCGACTTCCGCCTTGACCTCTTCGGCACGGCCTTCGTCGTAAACTTCGCTTTCAATCACTTCCGGCAGCTCAAAGTCGTCCTTGCTGCACGAAGTCATCATCGTCATTCCGGTAAGAACGACAGCTGCTGCCGTTGCAAACCATAAGCTTTTTGTTTTCATATAAAAAAGGGTTTTAAGAGTTTAACAATTGTTTTTATTCTAAGTTCACTGTCTTTTTTCTTATCACTGTTTTTTATCTTATGAAAACCGCACTTGCTTGAGCCGACAAACCGGCCTTAACAAACATTGCCGGTTCTCTCTTTGGATAATAAGATAATTAAATAGTTGCAGATAATAATTTTTGTTTGAAACTTTGCCGTTTTTCGTCCGGCAG
>CABUBU010000018.1 GCA_902489795.1 uncultured Azospirillum sp. | reverse complement strand
AAAAAAACTCCTTTGCTTTTGTTAGACTCTTGCCAGACCGTCTAACTCATTTTAGCAAAGGAGTTTTTTATCTGTAAAGCTGTAAACTCTTTGGAACTACCGGCCTAGACGCTAGTTTTCTTGTTACAAAAAACCCCATCCTTAAGGGATGGTGTCTTTTTGTTGAAACTTCCGTTTATTCCCGTTCTCTGTATTCCAGAAACCATGGAAGTTCGGAAGAATAAACGTTGTCGCCGTACTTGCTGGCAAAGCGGAATTCATATTCTGCCTGCCAGCAGGGGAATCCGTCATCATTGACCGTTTCCTGCCAACCGTGCACCAAATGGTACGAAGCCGCAAAGTCCGAATAGACGGCCGGTACCGGAAAATCACAGCTCAGCTTGTCGTCGACATAATGCGCCCGTTCAAATACGGTGGTCGTTAACGGTGGTAAAAGTGAGATTTTCGTCATCGTTTTTCCGCATTTCCACCCGCTGATCTTCCTTGTAAACGTCTATGGCGACGCCGTCAACCGCCGTTCCTTCTTCCCGGATTTGGGGATCGGTCGAAATTTCCAGGGAAACGTCGTCCAGGACGGCGTATTTTTCCCCGGCGTCAAACCGGAAGATTTCCTGCGGGAAAAGCACGTAGTGCTTCAACAACGCTTCTTTTTTGAAGGTTTTGGTTCCGCTTTCCGACCAGGTCTGTTCCACCTCTATCCAGCTTTTGTAAGTTCCCGAAGCCTTAGCGGCATCAACCGATACCGGTTCCACGCCTTCGTTTACTTTTTTGCTTGCCAGCAAAACATCTCTGGCTTTTTCAAGCGATTTGGCCACGACGGAAGCTTCAATCGTATAGCTTTTGTCGTTAAAAACCACCGTTTATTTAGCATATTTTTTTATGTCAGCAAAACGTAACACTAAAGTTTAGTAACTTTTAAACGTTTTGTTTTCAAGTTATTTTTTTGTTTCTCACAAAAATTTTTTTCTTCATAAACGGGGGCTTATGAAGAAAAAAGCCAGTCGTTGTTTTTGATTCTCAAAACGGCTAAAACAGAAAATCAACCAACCGGCAAAGCAGAAAATAAAAAAGAATGAAATAAAATATGCGCTTACCCCAACCGGCCTTGCTGATCTTTGCCGGCAGATAGCCGAACGATGCAAAAGCAATCGTGTAGATTCCGAGCGCATCAATCAACTCACGCGGATGCGTCAACCGCTGCCAGACTTCCCCCGCATCAAGTCCGCCGAACAAATCATACCACACGCCGCCGGTCAGAAACGGCACCGTAAACCAGCCGATGACAAACAACATGATTTTTTCATATTGCCGGCGGGCCTTTTCTCCTTCGTCATTTTCCGCCGCCGCATTTTCACCTGCTTTACGGTTGTCCTCTTTCGGACTTATCGGTAGCTTTTCGGCATTATCGGCCTGACTGCCGTCTTCTTCCGGCTCCTTTTTTCCCGATGCGCTCAAAAATCATATCCCCTGAGCAGTTCGGCAGCACTCATCGCTTTTTTGCCCTGCCGCTGGATTTCCGTAATTTCCAACGTGCCGTCAATACAGCCGGCAAACAGCCGCCCGCCGCGACCGACAATTTCTCCCTGCCCGACTTTTTCTTCGCTGACCGCAGCCCGCAAAATCTTAAACCGCTCCCCTTTATGCTCGAAATAAATCGCCGGACAGGGATTAAACGCGCGGATTTTCCGCTCCAGCACCGCAGCCGGCACGGTCAGATCAAGCAGGCTTTCCGCCTTGTCGATTTTGGCGGCGTAACAGGACAGGGAATCATCCTGCTTCTGCGGCTTGATGTCATTCCACTCGCGCAGCGTCCGAACAATCAGTTCCGCACCGATCTCCGCCAGTTTGTCGTGCAGTTCGCCGCCGGTCGTTTGCGGCGTGATTTCGGTTTCGCCTTTCAGCAGCATGTCGCCGGTATCCAGCCCGGCGTCCATTTTCATCGTCGTAATGCCGCTTTTCTCATCGCCGGCCTCAATTGCCCGCTGGATCGGCGCCGCGCCGCGCCATCTCGGCAGCAGCGAACCGTGAATGTTAACACAGCCGAAAGGAAAGGCTTCCAGCACCGGCGGCGGCAAAATCAGACCATAGGCGGCAACCACCGCCATATCGGCGCCGAGCGCGGCAAATTTCGCCTGTTCCTCGGCATTGCGCAGCGTTTTCGGCGTGCGCACCTCAATCCCCTGCTCTTCCGCCCACAAATGCACCGGCGTTTTCACCAGTTTGTTGCCGCGGCCGGAAACTTTCGGTTCTTTGGTGTAAACGGCCAAAACTTCATGTTCGTCGGCCAGTTTTTTTAAGGCGGCCAGAGCAAATTCCGGCGTTCCCATAAACACGATTTTCATTCTTCGTTTTCCTCCGCCCGCATTTTTTGCAGTTTCTTCAAAAGCATCTGCCGCTTCAACCGGCTGATGCGGTCGATATACAAAATCCCGTCCAAGTGGTCGATTTCATGTTGCAGGGCAATCGCCAGCAAACCGTCGGCCGCCACTTCTTTCTCTTCCCCGTAATAGTCCAGATAACGTACCCGGACTTCGGCAAAGCGCATTACTTCCGCATGCTGATCGGGCACCGACAGACAGCCCTCCTCATGGCAGATTTTTTCTTCCGAACGAGCGATGATTTCCGGATTGACCAAAAACAACGGACGCGGCGCCTCGCCTTCTTCCTCATCATGGGTGTCGATGACGATCACTCTTTTCAAAACCCCGACCTGCGGCGCGGCCAGTCCGACCCCGGCGGCGGCATACATGGTTTCAAGCATATCGTCAAGCAGCCGGCGCAGCCCGTCGTCCACCTTTTCCACCGGCGCGGCCTTTTGTTTCAGCACCGGATCGGGATATTCGTATATCTTCAGTTTTGCCATTTTTCAGACTTTCTCCTCAGGCGCTGCGGACTTCGCGGGCAATCTGGTCCAAAAGGGCGTTGACCATTTTCGGCTCGCCTTTGGAGAAAAAGGCGTATGCCATGTCGACATATTCCTGAATCACCACTTTAACGTCCAGATCAAGCGTATTGTTGATTTCATAAACGGCACACAACAGCAGCGCCTGCAGAGTGCCGTCCAGCCGTTCCAGCGTCCGGCCGGCATTCAAAAACAGGTTGAGCGATTTTTCCAACTCTTCCTTGTTGCTCTGCACGCCGCGCACCAGCTTTTCGAAATAGGCCTTGTCCATCGGCTCCACTTCGCGGAATTCCTCATTGCCGTTTTCCGGATTGTCTTCGATCACAAAACGGCCGACTTCTCCGTTCAAAAACTCTTTTATCACTTCATCCACCGGCATCTGGCCGTAGGCGGCCATGTAGGTTGCCTGCACCGCGGCAAGCCGGGCGGCGGTTCTCATTTTGATTTTTTCCGAAACGAATTTTGCCATTTCCTATTCCTTTTCCTTATTGTCCTTTGGTTTGGCCATCTCATCGATCTGCGCCACAAATTCCTCAAAATCGCTCACTTCGCAGAAATCCTTGTAAACCGAAGCAAAACGCACATAAGCGACATTGTCGAGCGCGGCCAGCGCCTCCATTGCATATTCCCCGATCACCCGCGAGGAAATTTCCGTTTCTCCCGAACTTTCCAGCCGGCGCTGAATGGAAGTCACGATTTTTTCCACCCGTTCGGGGGCAACCGGCCGCTTGCGCACCGCCAGCTGCAGGGAAAGCTCAAGCTTTTCGCGGTCAAAACGCTCTTTGTCGCCGTTTTTCTTGACCACCACAAGTTCGCGCAGCTGCACCCGCTCAAAGGTGGTAAAGCGCGATCCGCATTCCGGACATTCCCGCCGCCGGCGGATACAAGCGCCGTCCTCGGTCAGGCGGGAATCCTTGACCTGGGAATCCAAAAAACCGCAAAACGGACATTTCATGCCTTTTCCAGCCCTTTCAGCAACGCATCGGTAACCTGATATAATTTTGAAGAATATCTGGCTCCCTTTATAAGCAAAATATCATTATTTTGCAACAGATTATTTAAGAGAAATTCCGTCACGCCCTCTTTGTCCGCAAAATAGTGCTTTTCCTGATCCGGCCTCAGCTCGGCAAGCATCGTCTTCATTTCCGGGCAGATACCGACCGCAACGTCAACCGAACTGCCCGACAGGCGTTCACCGATCTCCTTGTGGCGGGCTTCGGAAGTTTCTCCCAGTTCCGCCATTTTACCGAGAACGGCGATTTTTCGTCCTTCGCACGGCATCTTGTCCAAACCGTCAATGGCGATTTTCATCGCTTCCGGCTGCCCGGAATAACTATCGTCAATCAGGGTAAAAGTGCCGCCGGCCGGCAGTTTCAGCTGATAGGCCTTGCCCCGCCCTGGCAGTGCACCGAAATCTTTCAGCGCCGCCGCGGCCTTGCCTGCGTCAAGCCCCAGCGCATCAACCACCGCCAGCGTCGCCCAGGCGTTATAAAGCTGAGCCTCACCATCCTGCTCCAGTTCCAGTTTTCCGTCATAGTGATGCCGGCGACCGAACTTAACCACCCGGGCACCGTGTTCCGCAGCCCGTTTTTCCAAAATGTCGGCAAAATTGGTATCTTCGTTGATCACCGCCGTGCCGCCCGTCTTCAGTCCTTCGAAAATTTCCGCTTTGGCTTCGGCAATTCCCTCAAAATTTTCAAAGAACTCAATGTGCATCGGGTAAACATTCGTCACCAGCGCCAGGTCCGGCTTTACGTACGACGTCAGGCGCGAAATTTCGCCTTTGGCGCTCATCCCCATTTCTATCACTGCATAATCGGCGTTCATATCCATCTCGCACAAACTCATCGGCACCCCAATATGGTTGTTGTGGTTGCCCGACGTGGCGTATACGCTGCCGAAACGGGAAAGCGCAAACCTGATTTCCTCCTTGGTGGTGGTTTTGCCGGCGCTGCCGGTCAGCCCGATCACTGTTCCCCTGAATTTGGAACGGTTATATGCCCCGATCTTGCCGTAAGCCTCAAGCGTATCCCGCACCACCACCTGCCGGTCGGCCGGCACACCGGGCATCAGCCTTTCTACCAGCGCCAGTTCGGCGCCTTTGTCCAAGGCCTGGCCGACAAAATCATGACCGTCAAACCTTTCGCCCCGCACGGCGACAAACAAAGCCCCCTTGCCAGCCTGCCGGCTGTCGGCAGTTACCCGGTCGATTTCCGTTTTTACGATCTCTGAACAGGATTCAACCGCGGCGCTCAGCTCTTCCGACGATATTTTCTCCATTTTTCCCTCATAAGTAAAGATGACAATTCGATTGTAAAATATAACCGTCAAAAATAAAAAAGTCATTTAAATTATATTGACAACTTTAGACAAATAAAGTATATTTTGTCATATGTTTAATTTTTAACTTTTATTAACTCCTAAATTTTTCACTTATGAAAAAGCTCGTATTCGCATGTCTCGCCTGCCTGCTGGCAGTGAGCTGCAACAGGTTCAAATCCGTTGAAACGCCGATTGTCGGAACGAAAAACCTCGTAACCTACACGGCCAAAAACACTCCTCTGGTGGGGATCAAAGTCGCCGGCGCCGAAACTACGCTGACTGCTCCGCTCTACGTTAAGGCAGAAGCCAAATACGGTTATCTGATCGCGCAGCTCGGACGACAAAAAGCCGACGACCCGGTCAAATGGGCTCTGCTCGACACGAAAGGTCAATCGGTAACCGATCAGACTTACGACAGGGTATCGTACGCTCCGGCTTATTTCATGCTTGAAAACGCCGCCGGCAAATACTACCTGAAAAACGGCGAAAAATCGGCCTTTGGTCCTTATCAGGACTTCTACCTGCACGGTGAGCGCGTCTTCTTCGCCAAGGACGGAAAATGGGGCATCGGCCCGCTTTCCGCCGAATGGGAAAAGATTATCGTACTTGAACAGGCCGACGGCAAAGATTTCCGCTACGTCGCCAAAGTGCCCGGTAAAAAGCAATGGAAGATCCACGATTCGAGCGGCAGGTTCCTGAAGAACACAACCGCCGCCAAAGTGGCGCAGATGGAAAAGAACGCGAAAGCAAAAAAGTACGCTGACAAAAAATGGGGCAACGAAAGCACTTACGGCCTTACCGTTGCCAACGTGAAAGCGTATTGACGCTTTTGTCACTCTCTAAAAAAGGAGCCGGTCTTTGTGACCCGCTCCTTTTTTTCGGCCGCCGCCTCAGGCAAAAATTTCTGCCGGCACATAGCCGCCGAAAGCAAATTTTTCGCCGGTCACGTAACGCAGATCTTTGTTCATGCCGTCAATCAATTCCATATCCGCCCGGTCCAGTTCAATACCGAGTGCGGCAAAGTTTTCCTTCAGACGCTCGACATGCGTGCTCTTGGGGATCACCACGACGCCGCGGTTGATCTGCCAGGCCAGCACCAGCTGCGCCGGCGTCACTTTCAGCCGCGCCGCCGCCTCGGCGATCCGCGGATCGGCCAAAAGTTCGCCGTGGCCGGAACCGAGCGGCGAATAGGCGGTAACCGCAATCATGTTTTTGCGGCAAAAGTCAATCAGTTCGTTCTGCGGCAGATAAGGATGCGATTCGATCTGCAAAACCGCCGGCATTTCTTCCGCCTTTTCCAGAAGCGCGGAAATTCTTTTTTCTCCGCAGTTAGAAAGACCGATCGCCAGCGCCTTGCCCTGCCGTTTGGCCTTTTCCATCTCCGCCCAGGTCAGTTCAAGCGGCAATTCCGAAGGGGCAATCATGTCCGCGCCGCTTTCCGGCAGCCCGGTACCCATCTTCTGCGCTACCGGCCAGTGAACCAGATAAAGGTCAAGATAATCCAGTTTAAGGTCATGCAGCGTCTTTTCAAGCGCCGGCAAAACATCTTCCGGCGCATGGCTGTCGTTCCACAGTTTGGAAGTGACAAACAACTCCTCCCGTCTGATGTCGCCTTCATTGACCGCATCGGCAACCGCCTGGCCGATCTCGTCCTGATTGCCGTAAATTTCCGCACAGTCAATATGGGTATAGCCGATCTTTATCGCCCAGCGAACTGCCTGATAAACTTCCCCCGGCGCTGCCTTCCAGGTTCCGAGTCCCATCACCGGCATTTTCCGGTCATTGTTCAGCATCACATATTTCATCTCGTACTCCTTCATAAAACATCCGTTAACCAATTTTAAATATTAGTAATATACAATTTGGCAGATTGACAGTTGAAATATCATATACATCAACAAAACATAATTATTATTCAATAAAATTAAACTTAATAAAGACTAAAAGGACTAAAAGATTATGAAAAAAACTCTGTTAATGGCCGGAGTTGCCTGCATGTTTGCCGCCAATGCCAACGCCGAAATCAGACCCTATGCCGGTTTGGACTTCAACTATTCCACTTTCGATTACGCCTATGACATCGAAAACGTTATTGAAGACGACTATCAGTCGGTCAGCTTCGTCGCCGGCGCAAAATTCCACAGAAACTTCGGAGCCGAAGTTTTCTATCAGCACTCCGGCAAAGAGAAAAACACCTATGACGAAGACAAATATACCACCGCTTTCCAAGCCTACGGCGTAGATTTTCTCGGTTTCCTGCCGCTCGGCTGCGACGGAGAAGTTGAACTGATCGCCGGTGCCGGTATCGGTGAATACGAAATGAAAGTCAAAATGGTCGGCGCCGGTTCCGACAAGGAAGAAGCTTTGGGTTACCGCTTAAATGTCGGCGCTCAGTACAACATTGACGAAAACTGGTCCGTTCGCGGCATGTATCACCACGTTTACACTCAGAAGTCTTTCATCGACGCGATCGACGAATTTTCTCTCGGCGTAAGATACAATTTCTAACTCGGAAATGCTTATTCCGTCTTCAAAAGGCTGCCGCAGACAAACGGCGGCCTTTTTCCGTGCCGTCCCTCTTTCCGCAAACTATCACCGAACATTCGTTTGTTCTTGTCTTTTTCGCATTTTGATTTATTCTTGAAAAAAACATAACCCGTATCAGGATCTGACCAATGTCTCGTTTACCCGTTTTCGGCATCTTGCTGACAACCTTTTTGCTCTCGCTGTGCGAACCGGCCGGCGCAAACTTCGCCGTCACGGAATACGCGCCCGTACTCAGCCGCCTTTATAAAGACAAGCAGAGTCCTCTGGCCTCTTCCTACCGGATCAGTTTTGGCAAAAGCAAAAGCTCCGCCCCCTGCCTGACCGCATATACGCTGACCGGCACCGCCGCGGAACTCATTCGCTACGACTGCACCCGCCTCCCGGCAGACAACATTTTCAGCCGTTCGCGCAGCGAAAACGACGGCAGCTTAAAAGAGTTTGCCGCCGTCTTCAACGGCCTGCGGCACAATAACGCCGACAAGCCGGGCATTGCTCTGATCAACGACGGATCGATCGACAAAATTTATGCCGATTTCATCGGCAATGCCTCCGGCACGGCTTTCGGACAAAGCGTCTTTTATAACCGGGGATTCGTCAAAGAACTTAACGGTGACTTTGTCGGCAGCCGCCTCAACAACCGTAATCCCGAACGGCCGCTTGCCGCCGGTGCCGCCGTGGTCAACGCCGCCGCCGGCAGCATTTCCCTGGTCAATGTCAACATAACAGACAACCGTCTGAACAATCCGGGCGGCACCGAAAACTCCATATGGCTCAATGCCGGCGGCGTTTCCCGCATGAACGCCGTTTTTGCCGGCAACCGGGTCAGAGGCGATTTCGGCAGCAGCGCGATCCTGCTCAACACCGGCAGCCTGACGTCGGTCAAAGGCATATTTTCCGCCAACTCGGTAAACGGCGAAAAGGCCGCAGCAGGCGGCGCCGTATTGAACGAAGGGCGCATCGACCTGATTGAAGCCGATTTTGTTGACAACCGACTGCAAACCGCATCTGTGGATACCGGCGGCGCCGCCGTCCGCATTCCCCGGCAGGGAAAACTCTTTACCATCCGCAACGCAAATTTCATCGCCAACACCGCGGCCTCGGATTCCGGACGCGTCATCGGCGGAGCACTCAGCGTTTCCGGTACCATCGACGGGCTGATAACCAACCCCGTCTTCATCGGCAACGGCGCCCGCGGCAGATCGGCAGACTCCGCTTTCGGAGGCGCCGTTTATACCGAAAAACCGCTCACTTTCAGCATTGACGGAGAGCAAAACGCCGTTTTCAGCGGCAACTATACCGACAACGCCGGCATCCCTGACCCGAACGCCTTTTACATCGACAAAACATCCGTTGTCTTCTCCGTCCGCGGCAACGGCGCCTACATTTTTGACGACAACATCCGCGGCAACGGTTACGCCCTGTTCTTCAACGGGAGCAGCAGCGGCATATTCCGGCTTAACAACACCATATACAACGCTTCAAAAATCATCGTCAGAGAAGGCGTTTTGCAATTGCGGCAAGGTCCTTACGGTCGCGGCGGATTTTCCGCAACTGTCGGTCTCAGCCTCACTGCCGCCCGTTTGGACATGCACAACGGATATCGGGATCTGGCATCGTTTGAGCACCTGATCTGCCAAAACTGCGAAGCCGACATCGACGTCAACATCGAAAACATGAGTACCGACACTCTTGAAATCGGCAATTCCCTGACCGGCAGAGTCGCACTCAGCCTGCACGTCAGCGCCGACGACGACATTCGCGGCCGGCAGCCGCTCGCTTTCGCTGTCTCCGGCAGCTTCGCCGCCAACCGCGAAAGCTTCAAGGTCAAAAAGGTTTACGGCAGTCCTTATATGTTTGACATTCTTTACAAAGAAGAAGACGACGGCCTCAAAAAAAGCTGGGCTCTGGTCATGAACGACATTCCCAATCCGGATTACCGACCGACAGCCGCCCCCTCGGCAGTTCAAAAAACTCAGACAAACAAAAAAGAACTGGCAGTAAAAAAAACACACGCAACTTCCGCCAAAGAAAGCGTTAAAGCGCCCGAACCCGCCCCCGTAAAAGAAAACGCCAAAACTTTTGAAACCGTTCCCGCGGAAGAAAAAAGAAAAGCCCCAGAAGCCGCCCCGGCGGAAGGAAACGCTAAAACTCTCGAAGCCGCTCCTGCGGAAGAATACACAAAAGCACCTGATTGCCACAATAGCGTCGGATGTCTGTTTTTCCAGGCACTCAGCACAACAACAGTGATCATCTATCGAATTATTAATTTTTCTCACAAAATAGCAGACAAAACACTAACATCAATCGAAAAAGCCCTCGGAAAGTTCATCAACCAACTCAACAAAGCAGCCAGCTATTTTGCGCCGGAACCGGAACCGAAAGAAATTCTGCCTGTTGGCCCGGAACCTGCTCAAAACAATGTTCTTACGAATTGATATGGTAACTGTTCTTTGACTATTCTTCTAGCTTTTGTACACATAACAACGCCGCACCAACCAAACCGGCGTTATTTTCAAAAGAAGCCTCTTTCAACTCAAACGGCGTGGTCACAATCATTCTGTTGGCCTCGTCGTTCAACCGTTTATAGTCTATAAAGTGTGCCATGGAACCGCCAAGCAAAATCACCTCAGGATCAAAAATATCGGCAAAAATCACAATTCCGTTTTTAACCATCTCCTGCCAATTATGAAAAGCAGTTACTGCCGGCAGAGAGTTCTGTTTCAATCCCTCAATCACAGTATGACTGGTAACATTATCATCTTTATAAACTTCTTTAGCCTCCAAACCAAGAGCTTTACCGGACATGTAAATTTCCAAACAATCGTAGCGTCCGCATCCGCACAGACGGTTGTTGTCATAACGCACCGGAAAATGAACTTCGCCGGCCGCGCCCGACTTACCGACCAACAGTCGGCCGTCGGCAATAATGCCGACCCCGACACCGGTGCCGAGCGTCAATAAAATTACGTTGTCATACCCCTTGGCGTTGCCGAGAACATGCTCTGCCCACACGGCCGAATTAGCGTCGTTTTCCACCACTACCGGCTTGGTCGAAAGCGCTTTGAAATCCGTGTCCATATACCCTTCGGGCATATTGCCGACCGAACCGGTAATCCGGGAATTGGTTCGGTCAACAGTCCCGGCGGTAGAAACCGCCACCGCATCAATCTGATCTTCAAACTGGGCAATAATGGTCTTCAGCAGCTTAGCCGCAGCCCCCGGCGCCGCCGGCGTCGGATGACGAATAACCTCGTTCAATATCTTGCCGTTTCTGTCAACCGTCGCATAAGCAATTTTGGTTCCCCCGATGTCAAAAGCCAGAACTTTGCTGATCTTCATTGCCTTAACTCCCTCTAATGTTTGTTATCGTCAATAATTTCATATTCCGCATCAATGATTTCACCTCTTGGTTGTTGCCTTTCGCGACCGGCATTCCGCTCAAACATCAGCTTTACCGCTTTGCGCTGTTTGTAGCGGATCCATAAAAAACCGACCAAAACCACGAAAAACAAAATAGGAATAATAATCGAGGCAACATATAAAAAAACCGTAAACGCCAACCCGGCAAACATAAACATAAAAACCCAAGACAATATCTTCTGCATGTAGCTTAATCCTCTTCTTTTTATCAGTAAATATAATTTTTTTTCACTCCGATGGCAACCTAAAATGAAAAATTAACGATAAAAAACCACATTTGCCCGCTCCGACAGCTTCTCATATTACCCCGCCCGCTCCGGCCTGCTTTTGCCTAACACTTTTCCGCTCACGCCCCCTTCCGCCGTCGTCTTTTCCACCCCGCTCAATTCAACTCTTCCGTCGCTGCCAATCGACCGCACCATCCCGCCGTCTTTTCCGGCATCCCTGCCCCAACTGACACCGTCCCGCTCCTAATCCGGCAACGCCAACGACATAGTTTTACGCACAATTCTCCCTATACTCGACGCACCTCTCCTCCTGTTCCTCGTTTCTGCAATAATGCCGTTTCAAGCATCGCTTGTTTGCTTCCGCCATCACCTCCCGTTTTTCTTTTACTGTTCATAAATCGCTTTGCATTCCAAACATTTCCGGTCTTCTTAATTCTTGATATTGACATTTCCCCAATTTACCGCCACAAAAAAACAATATAAAAACAAACAGATATGAAGATTCAATATTTTTTTATCAATTATCTTAAAAATATTATTGCATTTATAAAAAAGATGTTTTATATTCCCCTCAATTCAATAACGCCGCTATAGCTCAGTGGTAGAGCACACCCTTGGTAAGGGATCGCTAAGTAAAAACAATTCTGAGAATTGTTTTTGTCTGCAAGATCTTCGGAACATCTTAGCGAACAAGGGAGGCAAGACGACCGTGGTGAGCTTAGATGCCGAAGGGGAGCAAGTTTCTTGCGGCTCCACCTGAAAAAACATTATTATGCCGCTATAGCTCAGTGGTAGAGCACACCCTTGGTAAGGGATCGCTAAGTAAAAACAATTCTGAGAATTGTTTTTGTCTGCAAGATCTTCGGAACATCTTAGCGAACAAGGGAGGCAAGACGACCGTGGTGAGCTTAGATGCCGAAGGGGAGCAAGTTTCTTGCGGCTCCACCTGAAAAAACATTATTATGCCGCTATAGCTCAGTGGTAGAGCACACCCTTGGTAAGGGTGGGGTCGCAAGTCCGATTCTTGCTAGCGGCACCATTTTTAAGATTTCCGTATTTATTGCGGATTTTTGTTTTTTAAACCAACACTTATTAAATCCGATTTTGATGATTTTAAAATAGAAATTTTGAAAGAATTATTGGACTTTTTAACAAAAAGCTAATAAAACCAAGCGTTTTACCATTTAAAATCCCAATTCGATAAAAAACTATTTTAACAAGTTTCTAATGAACTTTTTAATCAGTTATTTAGAAAATAGCTGTTTCTATGCCCAATAAGTTTGATAAATTTACAGTTAGGATAGTTACTACACCAAAAAAAATCACCATATTTTCCGTTTCTGAGAATTAAACCATGTCCACATCTCGAACAAATACCTTGTTGCATTAGCTGTTATTTGGTCGCAATCGTATTTTGAGTTTCTAATACATGTTGCTTTTTAACTTTAGGTGATACAATATTAAGTAAAGAAATTTTATCGCAAAGTTTTTGAATATCTGTTTCTGAAAATTTTATTTCTGAATATTCTTTTATTACTCTATTGATTTGAGTGGTATAAATAACATTATGTGCTGTATTAACCTTTAAATCAGCCCTGTTTGAGAAAACAATAATTGGTATGAACTTATCCTAATTGCCTGCTAAGGGCAGAAATATGAGCTTTATTTTGCCTGATCGGATTATAAAATTTATATTTATTGCCAAACATATTCTTACTCCAATACTCAGAATCGTCTGAATATGAAATACGAAAAAACATTTGAATCGTATTTATCCACAAGGGCAATTCCCCCGTCGGCAAAAGCAGAAACAAGAAATAAAATTAACAATCCCGCTAAAATATATTTTTTTATCATAAAAAAACACTCTTCTTTATAAATAATTAAAACAAATATCAGCCCTAGACAACAATTTTTACCTTCACGTTTATTTTTTAACCTCTCACAATCTCAGGTTCAACAATCCCCCGGCAGCATGCATCGTTTTCAAACCTGAACATGTATCGCGTCACAAACCGGATCCCTCTTTTCCGCTTAAAAGGAAAAACGATTTCCGTTTTTTTTAAAACAAAAAACGCCGCTTCCCCGACAGGGAAAACGGCGTCGCCCAAAAACGACTTTCCGCCCCAAAACGCTGCGGCAAAACCCGTACGACAAACCTTACTTGCAGTAAAACATGATCGAACGGTTCAAAACATTATCCTGTGTTCCGTACAACATCGGCGTCATTCCCGTCTGCACGCTCATATTGTTGACGGTACCGGCATTTTCCACCGAAGCGTTCAAAACTTCAAAATTGCCGTTACAAGCCTGACTCGCCTGCCGATAACACAGCGAAATGTCAACAAAAGAGCCGTTGCACCGAGCCACATAAACATCCACCCCGTTCTGCCGGTGAGAATAAGTAACGGTATTTATACATGCTGACAACAGAAGACATAAAATCAAAATACATTTTTTCATGATACTCGCAAGCCCTACTCTAAAAATTATTTTTTCACAATTAATAATCTATTTTAAACAAAACATCAATACTAATTATAAATTGTTAACACATTAAAACACACCCATTAGCTTAACAAACCGTATAACGGATTGATTTCAATAAAAAATGAAACCACTTTTGCACAATAAAAAACTGAGCGGCTTGATTCGCTTTTTTAAAACCTGCTATAGTGTTGCAGTAAAAATTAAAAAAGGACTTATGTTTCATATGACCGAAAAAACAAAAAGGCGGTCCGATCTGCGTTTTGAGCGAGAAGCAGAAGCCTTGCGCAAAAATATGGAAAAACGCAAAAAACAACAGGAAGCCTTACAAAAAAAATCCCAAACAGAGAAAGTAAAAGACGATGGACAAACTAAAGATTAACGGCGGGCGCCGGCTCTCCGGTCAAATCTACATCAGCGGCGCCAAAAATGCGGCGCTGCCGTTGATATGCGCCTCCCTCCTCACCCGGGAACGCGTCACCTTGACCAACATGCCTTCCCTTTCCGACATTCGCTCCATGAATCTGCTTCTGGAACAGCTCGGCACACTAATTGACAGCCGTAACGAAGTGGTCGACGGCAACCCGTGCAAAATGTACACTTACCAGACTACCCAAACCAAAAGCCTGATCGCACCGTACGACTACGTGCGCAAAATGCGCGCTTCCTACTACGTGCTGGGACCGCTTCTGGCCAGAGAACATTATGCGGAACTGTCCCTGCCCGGCGGCTGCGCCATCGGCGCCCGTCCGATGGACATCCACCTTTCCGCGCTGGAACAGATGGGCGCTTCGATCGAAATTAAAAACGGTTATGTCATTGCCCGGGCAGAAAACGGACTTAAGGGCGCTCACCTGATTTTCAACATCGCCTCCGTCGGCGCCACTTGCAACATTCTGATGGCAGCCGCTTTAGCCGAAGGAACCACGGTCATTGAAAATGCCGCCATGGAACCGGAAATCGGCAATCTGGCGGAAATGCTCAATGCCATGGGCGCAAAAATTACGGGTATCGGTACACCGATTCTGACAATCGAAGGCGTGAAGGAGCTGCACGGCACCGTTCATAAGGTAATTCCCGACCGTATCGAGGCCGGCTCTTACGCCGTTGCCGCCGCCATCACCCGCGGACGAATAGAGCTGATAAACGCTCAGGCCGCAACTCTGAAGACCCCGCTCCGCATTTTAAGCGAAATGGGCGTAAGAGTTATAGAAAAACCGCACGGCATCATCATTGATGCCGAAAACTGCCGGCTGGAGGGCAAAGACATAATGACGGACTATTATCCCGGTTTTCCGACCGACCTTCAGGCTCAGTTTCTCACTTTGATGCTGACGGCCGACGGCGCGTCAATGGTTACCGAAACCATTTTTGAAAACCGCTTCATGCATGTTCCCGAACTGATGCGGATGGGCGCCAACATCAATGTCCACGGCCATGCTTCGGCAATTGTCCGCGGCGTCAAAAAGCTGTACGGCGCACAGGTCATGGCAACCGACCTGAGAGCTTCGTTTGCTCTGGTTTTGGCCGGCCTTATTGCCGAAGGCGAAACCATCGTCAACCGGGTCTACCATCTGGACCGCGGCTACGAAAAACTGGAAGAAAAGCTGCGCGGCGTCGGCGCCGATATCGTCCGCATAAAAGAACCGGACCAAACCGACACGCCGCCGAAAAAAGCAGCCTGAAAAAGACGGGCGGCGCTTCTTTTCCCCGAACCGCCCGCTTTTCCGCCCTTTGCAATTCCGCATAAGAAAAGTCTGCCACAATTACCATCAGAAACGAAGAGGAAAAAGACCGCGCCGAAAAAGCTGCAAAAAACTCAACGTCTGCACAGAAGACGGAACTTTTCCGGCGGCAATGCTGGTCAAAGAGCTGAAACCGGGAACCTTGGAAAACGGAAAAAAATACGTCTATCGTCCCAGTCCGGTTTTTACATTTGACGAAAAAGAAGCCGAGCACTTTGATGCCGGACTGGAAAAGACGGAAAAGGAATACCGCCCCGAACAGGAAGAGTTTTACATTCTATCTCAAGCTGTTATACCGTAATTTTTTCTGCCGCATGATCAAAAGACACCTGCATGCGGAATTTTTCGCATGCGGGTTAACCCGCAAAGCACCGGCAAACACTAAAAAACATATGCCCCTGACACGACGAGTTGACTGCATACCCCGAACATGGTTTTCCGGGCACAAAAAAAAGAATTTCCGCATATAACGCAGGCACTTCGCATATATTCGGAAATATTCTTCGTCTTTAAGGACGCATGACGGTTCGGCGGGGTTAACATTGCCCGGTTCGCCGTAAACGGATCAAAATCCACACTCAATTGGCTTTGCACCTTAACCTATTTCGAATGTATTCAGCCCTCTTCCGGGGCTTTTCCTATAGTATCCGCATAGCAGCCTGTGCACCGAAATTCCCGGTTGCGATGTCGGTATTCTGCTTCTTATATTGAAAGACTGCTCTTAACTTTGAAAAGAATTGCAGTTGAGCTTACACAATATTCCGGAAACATAGTCCGGACAAACTTCAGCAAAAGAGTTTTTGGCACTAAAAACAGAATGTCAAAAAATACGGAAGAAGAACAGAAAACGGAAAAAACCAAGAGAGAGAGGTAAAACAAAGAAACGGAAAAAGAGGAAACAAAAAAAGACTGAGAGAGAAAGTTGAAGGACGGAAGAAAAACAGAAAACGGAAAAAGACCAAAAGAGAGCGGTAAGACGAAGGAAAGAAAAAAGGGAAACAGGAAAAGTTATCCCCCTACTGATCAGTGCATCTGACACAGATTTTTCGCCCTCAAAAATGCAGGAACGACACAGACACCCTATTTGCTTGCATTTTTCTGCCTTTGAAAAACCATGACGTCACAACTCGCCGCTTTTTTACGTTCCTGCCCGTCACACCGGCCGTCAAACCGCAGCCGTCAAAAGCACAAAGTGCGCTTCAGTTTCCGCACTCTGCCCCGTCCTCGTCTGCTTTGCGAACCGAAAACACGTTTTACGGAAATTGCGGGACTATCTCCCCCGTCAGCGGCTGCTGCCTCCCAGCAGTCTTTTTGCATGCGCCCACAGCTTGTTTTGAGCTAACGTAACATTATAGTTGCGCTCACCCTCTTCAATCCGAATCTTTTCCAACTTCTCCAAATGCCCCATTTCCTTGAACTTTTCTTTTTTCAACAACCGGAAAAGCTTCAGCTTGTCATTGGGAATTTTCTCTTTTATTTCCGCTTCCCGCCGGGCAATATAAGGATAAAAGTCAACCCCGTTGATGTTAAAGCAGGCGCGCATCAACCGCCGGTGGCGAACACTGTCGGGCTGAACGCCGTTATAATTGGTTTTGCTTAAGATATGAACCGTACGTGCCGTATTGTTTCTGACATAAAGGTTAAACTTTTCGGCCATCCAGGCGTCAAAAACGCCGCCGGCAATCAATTCGACTTCTTTTTTAGAATAAATCCCTGCCGCCGGCTTGACTTTTCCACTCTCGACCGCCTCCCGGTAAAATTTAAAACGGGAAGTGAAAAAGGACAAATCCCGCCCGTTTTCCAGATAATGCTTTCTCTGTTCCAACAACTGGGCAATGTTGGCGGAAACTTCGTCAAAACAACACTCGACAAATTTGTTTTCGTAGCTCTGCCCGGCTCGTCCGATCCCGGAAACAGCATTAAGATAATGCTGGTATTCATGCCGATAAGTACAGTTATACTTGTCGTTGTACACGTCAACGACTTTTTGCAGCTCTTCGCTGTCGGCTTTAAAATAACGCAGGTTCAATCGATCGTAATTATATCTGCCGAAAGACGGAAGATATCCCAGACTGTCCTTTGCGCCCATACCGTACACGATATCGGACATATACTTTTTTGGGCTGCCCATGGCATAGCGCACATAAACCGTATCAATGCTGTTTTTGAGCTCGAGCTTACAAAAATATTCATGCAGCAAAGCATCTTTGGTCTTAAAGTCGGCCAAACTGTCCACATTAATGAAAGTCCCGTCGGAAGCGGCAAAACGCCAGGCGCCGTCACGATAGCTCAGCCTCTCATAAAATTGCTGCTTGGAAACAGTATCCGTACCGACGGTTACCCTGATTTTGTCAAAATCGGCTGTCTGACAGCCGACAATATGCCGCATCAACGGAAACAAGGAAACTCCCGCCGCCAGACTTGCGCCCAGCGCGGCCGTCATTAAAAACCTTTTTGTTTTTGCCTTTGTCATCCATACCTCCGCCGCTGCTTCGAGTATAAAATATTTTTGGCCGGAAGCCAAGTTTTTTCGACAAAAAAACGAATAAAAAATAAACTTTACATTATCCTTTTTTGAGCTAGAGTAAACTTCGGTTTTCAACGGAAGGAAAAACAATGATAGATCACGAAAAAAATCTGAGAAAAGCCATTGAACTGAGCAAACAGTCGGTTGACGGCGGCAGTTCACCGTTCGGCTGCATCATCGTCAACGCCGAAGGCAAAATCGTCGGCGAAGGCCATAACCGGGTTGCGCTTGACAACGATCCGACGGCGCACGGCGAAGTCATCGCCATCCGCAACGCCTGCCGCAACCTCGGCACCTTCGATTTGAGCGGATGTATTCTCTACACCTCGTGCGAACCGTGTCCGATGTGTCTTAACGCCTGCAAATGGGCCAACATCGCCGAAGTCTATTTTGCCGCCGACCGTTTCGATGCGGAAAACATCGGCTTTCGCGATCGCGTCTTTTATGACGACGACCCGCTTGAACTGCATCGCATCAACCTCAAGGAAGCCGCCGAAATCATGCGGGAATGGAAAGACAAGCCGGATCACATTGAGTATTAGCGCCGATTTTTGTTTCTGCATTTCAAAACACCCGCCGGCCGGCGGGTGTCGGTTTATTCCCTCTTGTTTCACACCGGTCTAAAAAAGGTTTCCCTCGACCGTCCCCTCACCGTTTTCAAAATGCAGCCGAAAAACGGCGCAGTTTGGTATTTTGTCAAACTTATAACCGAAATGATTGAGCAGCGCCGCCATGGTGCCGCCGTGAATGGCCACGCCCGCCGTCCGAAAACTTTCACCTTCCAGTCGGCGCAAAACGGCCAGCACCCGTTTCAAAGCTTCCTGCCGGCTTTCGCCGCCGGGAAAGCGCAGGTCGCCGCCGGGACGGCTCCAGTTGTTGACAATTTCCGGCATTTCCTTTTGCAGCTCGGCAATAAGACGCCCTTCCGCTTCGCCGTAAAAACATTCCCGCAAATCAGCTTCCGTTTTCACCGGCACCTTCAGCATCCGGGCGGCGATCTCCGCCGTATGCCGAGCCCGGAGCAAAGGACTGGAATAAATAACTTCAATCCCCTTACCGGCCAGCTTTACCGACAATTCTTCGGCCTGCGACACGCCGTCCGCCGTCAGGTCATAATCCATTCCCGACCCCTGCCATCGCCGCTGGCGATTCAATTCCGTTTCGCCGTGGCGGAAAATATAAAAATCCTTTGCCAAAACACGCTCCTCTTTCAAATTTTATCGGCTTCACTATAAGATAAAGAGGCCGTCAAATCAATACCGCATGTCCTTTTTTTCCCGGAATCGGCACGGCAGACGAAAACGTCTGCCGCCGATTCGCACACCTAACCGTCACAATTGTTCCCGCCAGGCAGTAAAATCCATTATTTCCGTATTCGGAAACCCCGGAGTTTCGGGAATATCCCGCAAATAATGCCGATACTGCCGGTATTGTTCCCGCTCATCTTCCGCAACCGGAAAATCGGCCAGCATATACTTGTCGGTCGCAAGCAGCAGTTTGTCCCGGTCTGCCCGCACTTCGGCAGACCGGCGCTTAACTTCAAAATCTGGATCCCGAACCATATCCGTCCCGTTCCATACATAGCGCTCAATATCTCTGAACACTTCTTCCGAAATCTCCACATTGTCGACGCCTGCCGTCAACTGGCGGCACTCACCGGCGCCGACCAGTTTATTGTCTTCTATAAAAGCGTAAAACATTTTCCTAATCTCCTACTTCCCTGAACGCAAAAACATTGATATAAACCCCGGTTGCCGTTACGCTGCCGGTATTGGAAAACCGGATTGTCTTGTTTTTCACCAAAGCGGTGAACGTACCGGCTCCGCGTGAACTGTCGGTCACAACAAAAGTTCCGGCAACCGGATCAGAAGCCATCGCATTCACAATCGCAGGATTTGAACCGCATCGGATCGTAACAACGCCGTTTGACGTAAAAAACACGCTGCCGATCACTTCGTACAAACGATCATTAGTTAGATAATCAATAGTGAACGTTCTGACCTGATCCTTGGCAATTGAACCGTCTGCCAACATATTTCTGGCCCGAAAACTGCTCCACGGCAGCGGAAGTTTCGCGTTGCCGGCCGACGACAGATTGCTCAGGTCAACATCGGCCAGGTTATCCGGGTTTATTTTCTCCGCCCAGTACTTTGCCGATCCTTCCGGCCGTTCTTCTATACTGCCGACCGCCCATGCTTCGGCCATATCCGCCGCCGACAACGCAGCCGTTGCGCTTTCCGCCGCTGTCAAAACCGATTCGGAGGCTGCCGTCGCTTTTTCATTTGCGACAGTCGCGGCCGATTCCGCAGCGGTTTTGAAGGCTTCCGCACTTGCCGCCGATCCCGAAGCCGCCGCTGCCGACGCGGCCGCCGTTGCCGCTGATCCCGAAGCCGAAGACGCCGAAGAGGCAGCCGCTTCAGCTGAACCGGACGCTGCCGTTTCCGAACTTTTGGCATTTGTTTCGGAAGTTTTCGCCGCATCGGCGCTGGCACCCGCCTGCGACGCATAATCCGCCGCATTGATTGCGGCCTTTGCCGCACTCCCGGACGACGTCGAAGCTTCGTTTGCGGAATTTGACGCTGCCGATGCCGCCGTTTGGGCTGCGGAAGAGGAAGCCGCGGCCGACATCGCCGAAGCTTCCGCCTGTTCCGCCAGAGCATTGACCACCGCCGTTTTTTCCGTCGCATTGTTGTCAAACGCTTCCTCAAGCCCGTCGGTAAAAGACTGCAACTCCGGTTTAGCCGTCGTGTCGACATATGCGTCAATCACCGGCTTAACGGTTCCGTCCACATAAGCCTCCAACCCAGCTCCGGCCTCCTCCTGCGCCTCGCCAATCGCTTCAACTCCGTCCCTGGCAGCCTGTTCAATCCCCCCTTCTTTTCTTCGACATAGGAGTCAAGCGCCGGTTTTGCCGTTCGCTCAACGTAGTTGTTTATATTCTCTTCGCCCGATTTAATATAAAAAAGAGGTGCGTTAATATCCAACTGCACCTCTTCCTGAAACAGCACTTCCAGCTCGGCTCGCCGCTGTGTGCTTATATCCAATATTACATTTTTTTCTGTCATGGTTACCTCTAAAAAAAACAGTCAGACCGGTTTGTTCCCAGTCCAAACCCCTTCAAACAAAAAAAACCGCCGAACAGCGGTTTACAATTTATGGACAAATAAGACTTATCCATAATACATATTATGTTACACATTTTCGGACAAATGTCAAGCAACTTTTGCACAACCGCTTTTTCAAACACGGTGCGGAAATATAACCACTTCACAAAAATGTACAGCTTTAATAAAAACGACTCGCATTTTTTATAAAAAATCGACACTTTTCCCCGATCAATTAACGGCTCTGCAAAAACAAAAAACCCTAGGAAAACCTAGGGTTTGAAACTGGTGCCAACTAAGTGATTCGAACACTCGACCCACGCATTACGAATGCGTTGCTCTACCAGCTGAGCTAAGTTGGCGTCAGGGCACAAATTATAATAATATTTAATTAAATACAAGTCTTATTTTTACAAAGACTGCACAATTTTTATAAAATGATTGCCGCGCTCGATAAAATTCTTATAAAAACCGAAACTGGGACTGGTCGGCGAAAACAAAACCGTTCCGCCGCCAAGACTTTTCAACTTGTCAAAAGCCGTTTGTACCGCTTCTTCCAGCGTTTTGGCCTCAATGTTTTCAAATCCCGGCCGACGGACAAACTCCCGCAAAACGCCGGCAATTTTCGGACCGGTCTGATACAGAGTGATCACCGCTTTTACCCGCTCGTTGTTTTCTACCGTTTTCGCATAGTCTTGATAATCCTGCTCGTTGTCCTGCCCACCGGAAATCAGAATCAGATTGCCGTTAAAACTGCCCATGGCACCGATGGCTGCTTCCGGCGCGGTGGAAATGCTGTCATTGATGAAAACGACGCCTTCTTTTTCCGCCACTTTTTGCAAACGGTGCGGCAGCGGCTCAAAATCTTTCAAAATCTCCGCCGCCCGTCTGACGTCAATTCCCAGATATTCAAGCACCGAGAATACGCCGGCCAAATTGTCCATGTTATGCTTTCCGCTCAGCTTCAGTTCCCTGATATCCGCCAGTTTTTCCTTTCCCCGGTACAAAACGCCGTCTTCGGCATGAAAAACTTCCGCCTCATTGTACCAGCGGCGGTTTTCGGCATAAAGCCGCGTATATTCAACCAGCTGCGGATTGCGGCGGTTGGCAAAATAGACGTCGCCCGGTTTCTGGTTGGCAATCAGATGTATCTTGTCACGGCAATAATTTTCATGTCCGCGGTGCCAGTCCGTATGTACGTAAAACAAATTGGTGAACATGGCAATCTGCGGCGAGACCGTCAGATCCGAAGCCTGATAGCTGGAAAACTCTTCAACCACAAATTCGTAATCGTCGTCCAAAAGCTCAATCATCGGCCGGCCGATATTGCCGCCCAGGGCAGCCTTGTGTCCGGTTTCGCGCAAGATATAAGCCAGCACGCTCACGCTGGTGCTTTTGCCCTTGGACCCGCTGACGCCGATTACCCGGCAGCCCGGCCGGGACAAAAACTCGTTTAAGCACAGATCGGTTACCGAAGTTACGACGATCCCGCGCCGTCTGGCTTCCGCCAGTTCTTCCCGGTAAATGCTCACTCCGGGCGAACGAATGATCACCTCCGCCCGATCGAGAGAAGCGACGATTTTTTCTCCGCAAATTAACTCAAACGGCCGGCAGCATTCCGGCTTTTCCGCTTTCGTATCGTTAAAGAGAACAATTTTGTCGGTTATTTCCTTTGCCGTCAGATAACGCACCGCCTGAACGCCTTCGGTTCCCAGCCCCCATACGGCAATTTTTTTGCCTTTTAAATCGCTAATTCGCATTTTTTCCATCCTTCTTTTCTGCCGGGCGTCCTTCTTTCGCATTGTCTTTCTCTGCCGGCCGTTCTTCCTTTTCTTTCCCTGCCGCCGCCTCTTTTTTTATCGTGCCGCTGCGACGGGCATAGAATTGGGTTTGCGCCTCTTCGCTGATTTCTCCGCCACGGTGAACAACCAGCTGATTAAACGGAATCTCGATTCCTTCCTCGCGGAAGCGGCGGTCTATTTCAAAACGCAGTTCGCTCGGGATCGACCACCCGCTCCAAATATCGCTGGTATAGCAGCGCAGTTCAAAGTCAAGGCTGCTGGCGCCGAAATTCTGAAACAAAACGTAAGGCGCCGGATTTTTGAGAACTTTTTTGTTGGCTTTCGCGCATTCAAGCAAAATGTCGCTCACTTTTTTCGGATCGGTACCGTAAGCCACTCCGACCGTCACCGACTGCCGCGACCAGTTGTTGCTGTGGGTCAGGTTGGTAACCGAGGTTGAAAGCAGGGTTGCGTTGGGAATAATGACGCTTGATTTTTTGAACGTTTCCACCTCGGTCGAACGGATGTTGATCTGTTTGATCCGTCCTTCCTCACCGTTGATGATAACCCAGTCGCCGACCTTGACCGGCCGTTCAAACAAAAGGATAATGCCGGAAACAAAGTTGTTAACGATATTTTGCAGACCGAGACCGATACCGACGGAAAGAGCACCGGCAACCAGAGCAACGTTGCTTAAATCTCCGCCCATCACCGCGATCGCCAGAAACATCGCCAGCACGAAACCGACAAAACCGAAGCCCGATGCCAGCGAGTGACGGATGCCGTCGTCCATCTCCACATGCGACAAAATGTTGTCAAACAGCTTCCGGCGCAGAATTTTGATCAGACTGAGACAGGCAAAAAAGACGCCGATACCGAGCAAAATCGAAAGCAGCGAAATTTCAACCCCGCCGACCTTAAAACCGAACAAAATTTTCCAAATGCTTTGCAGCAGCAGATCCGTCGACACGCCCCACAGCGAAAGCAACGCCAAAACCGTCAATATGCCGAAAACCGGATTGACGACCACGCCGAGCCAAAAGTCGAGTTTTTCTATCAGCTGCCGGCGCACCCTCAGTTTTTTTACCCAGAAGTTGAACAGCAAAATGCGCTTCAGCAGTTCAAACACCGACTTTCTGAGAATGACAAACACGCCGATAACCAGCATGGAGAGCAGAAAACGGTTGATAATAAATTCGGAAAGCCGCGGATAGCCGAATACGGAAATGCCGACAACCGCCGCCGCCAAAACGGAAGTGAGGAAAATAACGCGAAACGCCGTCCGGGTTTTGGCATCGACGAAATCCTCGTCGTCAGCCCCCTCTTCCGCCGGTTCGCAAACCGCGTCTTCTTCCCAGAAAAAGCGTTTGACCACCAGCACCACGCAAAAGGCCTTGACGGTGCTGTTGATCAAAGACAGGTAGTAAATCAGCTCAACCGTATAGTTTGCCTCGCCGGCAATATGCAGCAGCATGCTGCTGACGCCAACCACGAAAAAGCTGAAATAAAAGGCCGCCGCCAGCCTTTTGGCCTTGGCATCGTCCATGTTGACCAGCCGCCACATGCCGTTATAAGGGGCGAAGACTACGCGCACCACCGCATTGGCAAGAAAAATGTAAAGCACATAATACAACGCGCTGGAAAGGACAATACCGAAAAAGCCGATAATCAGAATCTTGGTATGAATGACCCAAACCAGAAAACTGCCGAGCAGCACCGCCGGAATCACTCCGTAGGCACAGGCCACGAAAAAGGCGGCCATCACTTTGGTAAAATACGGCGGCGGCGTAGTCAGGTTTTGCTTGTAGCCGAGGTGGCGGATAATCAGCCGCCGCAGCATATACCCAACCGCAAGCATCGCGCCGATTGCCAAAATCACGGTAAAGACGTTTGAATCTACGGCATTTTTCTGTTCCGTAGTCAGATCTCTGTACCAATCGACCGGCGACTTGATTATATTAAAGCAAAAATCCAGAAACTGTCCGGTGGCCTTCAGCAGGTTGCTGGGATAAATCATCGGATCCTGATAGACGAACAAATTGCCGAACAAAACCTTGTTGCGGACAATGACGATCAGCGCCGTCAGCTCGTCCACCCGGTTGATCAGCAGATCGTTTTCGGCAATCCGCCCTTTTTGAAACACCGCCTCTTCATTGTATTCTTTTCTTTTTTCGGCAATAACCGGCAGCTCTTCCTCGCCTTCTTTCGGCGCCTCGCCCAAAGACTCTATCCGCCGGTTGATGCTTTTCAGGCCGGAATTGAGCCGGTTCTGCGTTTCCAGCAGACGGGACCGGAGGTCTCCCAGAAACGACACATACCGGCTGATGGCCGCATTGTCAACCTTTCCCGATTTTAAAACCTCTTCAATGCCGTTCAGTTCTTTTGTCAGGGAGGCAAAATCGGCGTTTTCGACAGCCGGAGATTTTTTTTCCGCTGCATAAGCCGCGTCGGCCACGCACCAGCCCGCAAGCGCAAAACACCACAACAGCAAACATCCCCACAAACGCCAATTTTTCATTTTTGCCTCCCGTCTGAAATTTACCGGCCGGAACCTAACTCATCCCCAGCCACTTCCGCATGATTTTATAAGCGTTGCCGGCCACCCCGAAACGCAGATTGTCCGCCGCCGACCAGAAGCTGAAGCCGTTTTCGACCGAAGCGTCCTGCCGCAGCCGGCTGACGTAAACCTCAATTTCTCCCTGCACGTCGTTTAAGGTCACGTAACCGCCCTTGACGTTCTTGTCAAACACGATCACGCCTTCAGTCTGTTTCATCAGCTTCCGTACTTCGTCAACGTCAACTTCCCGGTCGCATTCCGCATTGACGTAAACGGCGTTGCCGATAAAGGCGGGAATAAAGGCGCAGTTGGCATGTACCTTCACGTCGCGTCCCAAAACCTTTTTGGTTTCGGCATTGATCTGCCACTCCAGTCTGGTTTCTTCGCCGATAAACTCTTCCACCTGCGGAATAACGTTAAAAGCAATCTGCTTTTCGAAAACTTTCTGGTTGTCCGCCAGGCTTTCGTTCATAAAGATTTTCCGGGTCTGGTTAAACAATTCGTCCATCCCCTCTTTGCCGTAAACCGAAGTCGAGGTATAGGTGGAAACGATCAGCCGTTTGATTCCGTACGCCTCATCCGCGGCCTTCAGCGGCAGAAGAATCTGCGCCACCGCCGCCGACGGCACGCCGACGATGTTTTTGGCCGCCGCCGACAGTCCGTCGTCATTGACGCCGGCCACGATCATCGGCACATCCGCGTCGGCAAAAAAGGCGCCGCTGCAGTCAATCACTTTGCAGCCTTTGGCCGCCGCCCTGGCGGCATAACGGCGGGATATTTCCTCCGATGCGGCAAAAATTGCAATTTCCGCCTCGGCAAAGTCAAAATCTTCCAAATTGCCGACGTCAATGTCTTCTTCCTCGCCGAAAGACACCTGAGTACCGAGCGGCACCTTGGTTTCCAAAGCCGCCGTGTCCGACGGCCGGTAACCGCCGTCTGCCAAAAAAGCCAAAACTTCTCTTCCGACGCTTTCGGTCACGCCGATAACTGCAATTTTTTTCATTTTATTTTCTCCGTTTCCAATACAATAACGCCTTTTTCATTAAAAAATAGTAACGCTTCCGCAGATTCTTATTCCAGCTCGCTCAGCCGCCGCGCCTGATCTTCGGCAATCAGAGCATCAATGATTTCTCCCAGTGCATCACCGGCAACAATATCGTCCAGCTTATACAAAGTGAGGTTAATACGGTGGTCGGTCACCCGTCCCTGCGGATAGTTGTAGGTGCGGATGCGCTCCGAACGATCGCCGCTGCCGACCTGCAGCTTGCGCCGTTCCGAATATTCGGCGTCAATGGCCGATTTTTGCTGGTCATAAAGCTTGGCGCGCAAGTGGTTCATTGCCTTTTCCTTGTTTTTAAACTGAGAACGATCGTCCTGACACTGCACCACGATACCGGTCGGAATATGAGTAATCCGCACCGCCGATTCGGTTCGGTTAACGTGCTGGCCGCCGGCACCCGACGCGCGGTACACGTCGACTTTCAGATCGGCCGGGTTGATGTACATCTCCACTTCCTCAATTTCCGGCAGCACCGCCACCGTCGCCGCGGACGTATGCACCCGTCCCTGCGATTCGGTAACCGGAACGCGCTGCACGCGGTGCGCTCCCGATTCAAACTTCAGTTTGGAAAAGACGTCTTTGCCGGTAATTTTGGCCGAAGCCTCCTTATAACCGCCCAAACCGTTTTCGTCGGCATCAAGAATTTCAAAACGCCACCCCTGTTTCTGCGCATAACGCTGGTACATCTCGAACAAAACCGCGGCAAACAGAGCGGCCTCGTCGCCGCCGGTGCCGGCGCGCACTTCCAGAATGGCGTTTTTCTCGTCTTCCTCGTCTTTCGGCAGCAGCAGGATTTTAATTTCCTTTTCCAGTTCCGGCAGCTTTTCCTTCAGCTCGTAATATTCGGCTTCCGCCATTTCCCGCATTTCCCTGTCCATGCCTGCGTCTTCCATCATCGCCTTGGCGTCGTTCAGGTCTTTTTCCGCTTTGCGATAATGGTTGACGGCTTCGACCACCGGCCCCAGTTCGGCCAGTTCTTTGTTCATCTTCACCAGGTTTTCCGGCGTTACGTCCGGCGACGACAAAAGCGACGAAATCTCGTCGTAACGGTTGACAACGTTTGCTAAATTTTCGGCAAAACTCATTTATTTCACTTCCTCGATTAATTGATCCAACGCAACGTTCTTCTGTTCGCCGCTGTCCAGATCCTTGACCGTCACTTCGTTTCTCGCCAGTTCCTCGGATCCGATAATCACGGCTTTGCGGGCATTGGCCTTGTTGGCTCTGATCATCCGCTTTTTCAGGTTGCCGCCGTACGCCTGCTCGGTTTTCAGCCCGGCCAGACGCAGCCGGTGGGCAATCTCCAGCGCTTTGTCTTCAGCGTCCCCACCGACCGGAATCACCGCTACCGGTCTTTCAACCGCCGGTTCTTCGTCAAGCAGCATGGCCAGCCGCTCTACCCCGCAGGCCCAGCCGATGCCGGCCACCGCGCCGCCGCCCATCTGTTCGACCAGACCGTCGTAACGGCCGCCGGCCAAAACCGTTCCCTGCGCACCGAGCTTGTCGGTCACCAGTTCAAACACGGTATGCGAATAATAGTCCAGCCCGCGCACCAGCCGGTTGTTGACCCGGTATTTGATCCCCAGCCGGTCCAGCCCATCCAGCACCTTGGCAAAAAAAACCTTCGACTTTTCGTTCAGGCTGTCGGCATAAAGCGGCGCCTTTTCCACCACCGCCTTGTCGCATTCCTCCTTGGAATCAAGCACCCGCAGCGGATTTCTTTCCAGACGGTTCTTGCTGTCGGCGGACAGTTCATCGAAATGTTCCTTCAGATAAGCCACCAGCTTTTCCCGGTAGGCATTGCGGCTTTCCGCATCGCCCAGCGAATTGACCTCCACCGTTACCTGACCGGCCAGCCCCAGTTTTTCCAAAAATTCGTAAGCCATGGCAATCACTTCAATATCCGCTTGCGGCGTATCGGCGCCGAGCAGTTCCACCCCGAACTGGGTAAACTGACGCTGACGGCCTTTCTGCGGCCGCTCGTAACGAAACATCTGGCCATGATAATAAAACTTGACCGGCAGGTTTTGCTGCATGCCGTTGGAAACAAACGCACGCACCACTCCGGCGGTGCCTTCCGGCCGAAGCGTAAGGCTTTCGCCGCCGCGGTCTTCAAAACAGTACATTTCCTTGGTAACGATATCGCTGGTATCGCCGAGGTTGCGGGCAAACACTTCGGTAAACTCGAAAATCGGGGTTTCTATTTCTTCAAACCCGTATTTTTCCACCACTTCCTCGCCGGTTCTCACCACCTGCTTGGTTTTTCTTTTCGCCGCGCCGTACAAATCGTAAGTACCGCGCACGCACTGCAATTTCGCCATAATTTTCTCTCCCTTAAACGCAAAGAAAATAGCAAGACTCCGCCTGCTATTTTCCGATTAAATTTCACCTGTCGGCTAATGTTCCGCCGCTTCCACGAACGGATCAAGCCCAATGTTCATTTTTTTGTTCGGCTGAATGACCGGCGTCAGCCGTCCGTTGACGTAAACCTCGACGCCGTTGTACTTGCCGGCCGACAAAATCATCCCTTTGCCTTCCGGCACCCGGTAGCTTTCGCCCGGCCGCATGACTTTGTTGAAATAAACTTTCTTATTGTCCCGAACTTCAATCCAGGTGTCTTCCCTGCTAATTTTGATTTCAACCGAAGCCGCCGTCTTTTCCGTCTGCATTTCCGCCGCTGCGGGCTTTACGGTTTCCGCCGCCGCGTTTTCGGCCGCCGAACCGGCCGTTTCTTCCGCAACATGTCTGACCTGCGGTTCGATAAAACTTTCTTCCTTCATTACGACTTGCTCGATCGGACGTTCTTCAACGGCCGCCTCGGCTTCCTGTTCCGCCGGCTGCGCAACCATTTCCGGCATTGTACCCGATTTTACGGCTTCCGCCTCGTCCGTCGACGGAGAAAAATATTCGATCTCTCCCGCCGCGGCGTCCGCCGCCGCTTCGCTCACGATTCCCTCTGCCGGCGCGTTCCCGTCACCGGAACGATGCCACAGCGACCACAGTCCGCCGATCAGAAAAAGAGCGGCAATACCCCCGATAATATAACGTTTGTCGGGCAGGCCTGCTTCCGCCGACAGGTCTTCGGTCACAAATATCCGCTTTTCCCTGTCACCGTCGTTCAACTCTTCACGGAACAGCTGGGTAATGCGTGTATTGTTCAGCCCCAGATATTTGGCATAGGAATTGACAAAGCCGGCAGAATAAGGCAGCGGCGGCAGTTCGACGTAATTGCCGCTTTCAATTGCCTCCAGATATACGCGGCGGATGCACAGCACCTGCGAAATATCTTCCAGTTCAAACCCTTTTTTCAACCGTTCGTGACACAGCAGGTTACCGATTCTGTCCGTATCTTCCGCCGGTTCGGGTATCATTGTTCCGGCTGCGGTTCCGCTCCCGGCGGCATTTTTGTTCTTTCTCTCGGCTTCGGCTTCTTTTATCACGATTTTGTCCCCTGATGATGTTTTTTGCGCATGTTTTTTCAAATTCGCCTTATTCAACCACACTTTTTAATAAATTTCAATACCGTGATCATAAGCATACGCAATTAATTGCGGCCGCAGGGTATTTTGGGTCGATTTCAGCAGCAGCCGCATATAGTCGGCGATTTCTTCGGTATTGACCGAACGCACCATGCTCTTAATCCGGCCGAAAGAGGCGCCGTTGCTTGAAAGGTTGCGGTAACCGAGTCCGATCAGCGCCAGCGCTTCAATCGGATTACTCGCCATTTCGCCGCAGACAGAACAGTAAACGCCGGCTGCGTCCGCCTTGTCGACGATCGTTTTCATCACGTTCAAAAACGGCGCCGAAAGCACGTCGTAACGTTCGGACAGCTTCGGATTGCCGCGGTCGCAGGCAAATATAAACTGCGCCAGGTCATTGGTGCCGACCGAAACGAAATCGGCTCTTTGCAGAATGTCGTCCAGCTGGAAAATCACCGACGGCACCTCAACCATCAGCCCGACATTGACTTTTTTCGGCACCGGAAAGCCGTGGCTTTTGTCTTTTTCCAGCTCAATCATCAGCGTTTCCTTGGCGTCTTCAAATTCCGCCAGATCGGAAATCATCGGAAACATCACGTTCAGTTCCTTGCCCGCCGCCGAAAGCAAAAAGGCGCGGATCTGTTTGCGCAGGATCGCCCGCCGGTCAAGCGTGATCCGGATCGAACGCCAGCCGATCGCCGGGTTGGCTTCTCCGGCATAGGCCCAGTAGGGCAAAAGCTTGTCCGACCCCACATCCAGACTGCGGAAAATCACTTTTTTGTCGCCGCAGCGATCCATCAGGTCCTTATAATAAGACACCTGTTTTTCGACATCGGGCATGGCGTCGGAAGTCATAAAGGGAATTTCCGTACGGTAAAGGCCCACCCCGTCGCAGTTGGTGGTTTCGATATAGTCAAAATCCATCGGCAGCCCGACATTGACGTAAAGCCCGACATCGACCCCGTTCAGTGTCTTTGCCGGCAGACTGCGGAGAGCCGCCAGTTTTTTCTGCAGTTCTTCCCGTTCGGCGATTCGCTTGCGGAAGTCGGCCTCGACCTGGGGCGACGGATTGACATAAACAAAACCTTCGTTGCCATCAAGCGCCACCGTCTGCCCGCTCTGGATTTCGGCAAAAATTCCCTTGATCTTTGCCAGCACCGGAATGTTTAAAGCTTTGGCGACGATCGCCACATGCATCGTCGGCGTTCCGTCTTCAAGAATCAGCCCGCGGATCCGGCTGTAGTCATAATCCATCAGTTCCGCCGGCCCCATCGTTTGCGCCACGATGACGATGTCCTTTGCCCCGCTTTCCGGCGTCCGGTTGTAATCGCCGCTGAGATAGGACTGCAACCGGTCGGCCACGTCCCGCAGATCGTGCAGACGCTCGCGCATATAGCTGTCGGTGCTGGCAGACAACCGGTTCCACATGTCTTCGTAAGCGCGTTCGACTGCCGCTTCGGCCGCCAGACCGCCTTTGATGTTGTCGGCGATTTTGCCGTACCAGCCCTTGTCTTTGGCAAACATCCGGTAAGCGTCCAGAATGTCGACGTGTTCTCCGAGCCCGAGCTTGGTGGAATTGAACTTGGCATCCAGATCCTCGTTCATCTGATGATGGGCGATTTCCAACCGCCGCAGTTCCTTTTCCCGGTCTTCGGCAAAAATGTTGGTCACCGACTGACGACGTCGGTGCACGACGGCGGTCCCGATGCCATACCCTTTGTTTAAGCTCAGCCCCTTGATGCGTTCTTTGGTTGACAGCCCCCGCGCTTTGATCAGCGACTTTTTATAACGCGTCATTTCCTCGGAAGAAAGGATTTCCGCCAGCACCATCGCAATCGTTTCAAGCAGCTCAAGGTCAATTTCCGAACGGCTCACTTCCGCCGCGTTATAAAGCGCCAGCACGCCGACGGTGCGGTTCCACTGCAGTACCGGCACCCCGATAAACGAGTTGAAATCCTTTTCCTCCAGCAGTTCCGGCTTGGAAACGAACTTCGGATACATCCAGATGTTGTTGATTACAAGCGACCTTTTGCTTTCCGCCACCTCGCCGGCCATGCCTTCGTTATAGCGCAGGCGCAGACGGTGGGACGAAGCCTGTTTGAAACCGTATGAGGCAAAAAGCTCCAGATAATTGTCGTCAACGCCCACGTAACAGGCGGCCGCGTCCGCCTGCATTTTGGCGGCAATGGTTTGAAGAATGCGGGAGAGCTTGTCGGGAACGCTTTCCGGCGTTTCCATAATCTGCCGCAGTTGTTTGAGGATGCCGAGAGCCTGTTTGATAGCCGGTGACTGCATAACACTTTCCATTCAGCAAAAAAAATATCATGGTTATTTATATGCTTTATCCGCGTTTTCATCAAGCCTAAAATCACGCGCCGGGGCATTTTGTGCCGGGCAAGATAACGGTTGACTCTTAAGCCCGATTGCCTTACCCTTCCGGCAGGTATAATTTTTTATTGTATAATTTAAGGATTAAACGAAATGGCAAACAATTACGTACGCGGACAAAAAGACACCCGCCCCTGGGGCACCTGGGAAGTCATTGACTGCGGTGAAACTTTCTGTGTCAAAAGAATTAAAGTAACGCCGGGATCAAAACTTTCGCTTCAGCTGCACCACCACCGGGCCGAACACTGGATCATTGTCAAAGGCACCGCACTGGTTACCTTGGGCGACGAAGTTTTGACCAAAAAGACCGACGAACACGTTTTCATTCCGGTCGAAACCAAACACCGGATCGAAAACGCTACCGACTGCGACGTCGAATTTATCGAAGTTCAGGCCGGCGACAACCTGGATGAAAACGACATCGTCCGTCTGGAAGACGTTTACGGCCGCGTTTAAATTTAAACGGCGCGCTTTTACAGGCCGCGGACATTCCGCAGCCTGTTTTTTTTGCGGCATTATAAGGTTGACTCTTAAAGCAAAAAATAGATAATACGGACAAGGTTAATTTTTTTAAAACGGATAAATAAAATGAATTTTCTCGATTTGGGCTTAAGCGAAAAAACGGTAAAGGCGATCAACGAATGCGGCATTGAAAAACCGACCACCGTGCAGGTAGACGTTATCCCCGCCATTTTGCAGGGCAAGGACATTTTTACCATCGCGCCCGGCGGCTGCGGCAAAACCATCTCTTATGTCCTGCCGCTGATCGACATCATCAGCCGCAGGGAAAAGCTGAATATTCTGATCATGACCTCCGATTCGCAAAAATCGGTAACGATTTCCGACAATCTGGCCATGCTCAACCGCTTCCATGAAGAAACCGAGGAAGAAGCGGACGGCGAAGAGGATGGAGACGTCATCATCGGCTCGCCCGACCTTCTGGTCGATCTGGTCGACGAAGGACAAATTGACTTGTCCAAAATCAATATTCTGGTGGTCGACGACATCAACCTGATCAAAAAAAACAAACAAATCAAAAACATGGAAAAGCTGTTGGAAATGATGCCGGCGGACAAACAGAACATTGTCTACACCAACCGCCGCTCCAAAGAAACCCAAAGCATTCTCGACAAAATCTTAAAAGCGCCGGAAGAAATCAAAGTCGACAAAAACAAAGAACAGGAAGCCAAAATGTCGGCACCGGCAGAGGCTCGTCCGGCCAAACCGGCAGCGCCGGCACAACAGCTCAAAAACGCCGCACCAGACCCGGAAACGTTGGCTCTGTGCAAAAAATACAACTCTTTTCAGGGCAAAACCCCGAAATTTCTGCTTAACAAAGTCGAGCTGGCCGACTGTGATTAAAACCTTGCCGATATCCAAAATAAAAACCTTCCCGGAAAATTCCGGGGAGGTTTTCTTGTAACCGGCCCCTCCCGGCTGGGGCGGTGAATGTTTTTTGAAAGATTTTTCGCACTGCCTTGCGGGATTTTCTTAAAACAAAACGCTACTTGCGGAATTTCCCTGCAACAAAACTCCCCTTCGCGGAGTTTTCACTTACGTTTTTTTCCGGTTTTCCTTGTGAGGTTTTCCGTCATTTCCCCGTCAGACTTCCTGTATTTTCCTGCTTTCCCCGCTTGTTTTCTCTCTGGCTTTTCCTTCCTTTACGTTTTTTCCCTCCCTTTCCCTGTCAGGCTTTCCGTCAGGCATGCAAAAAAGTACCCCACCGGCTAAGCCGGTGGTTCTTCTCAAGCGGGTGTACCCCTAATGGTGCCAGCGAACGCCTTAAGGGCGTATGACGGTCTGACAGAGCGAAGATTACTTGCTACCCGTAAACGGGTCAAAATCCATTGTTAATTGACTTTG
>CABUBU010000017.1 GCA_902489795.1 uncultured Azospirillum sp. | reverse complement strand
AAAGAAAGACGAAGAGGCCACGACAGACTTAGCCCCATTTATGGTGAGCCAAGTAGTCTGTGTTCGGACGGAATCTGATGCGCTATTCAGGTGTCGCTGGTGAGAAGAGGCTTATCAGGCGTCTGTGAAGCCCCCGGCTATGCCGGCAGGGGGGATAGTATTTACCGGATCGATATTTTGCTGATGTAGCGGGGCGGGATGATGCCGTCCCTGACTATAACAAGGTAATAACGGATATAGGCAAACCGGCGGCCGAGTTCTTCGTTGCATATGCTCCAGTCGATCGGGGAAAAACTGATTTCTTCGATACCGGAAAGTTTTTGCAAAATTTCATCACAGTTACGGCTTTCTGTTATGCCGGAAATTTCCGTTACCGAAGGGCTGACATATACGGCTTCAATTCGTCCGTCAGCATCAAGAGCGGCGAGGTCGATGGCAAAAAGGTCGGCGTTGTCGACGAAGCTTTTCAGGTTCAAACTGTGCCGCATCCATTTTATCGGCTCGGTGAAACCTCGGATGCCGCGGCTTCTGCCGGCAAAGCAGCTTTCCATCCAATGTACGATGCCCTCATGCGTGTCGGCGCCGGAACGTCGGCAATAATATGTCAGATCTGCCTGCGGGTTGCGGGCAAAAGACAAAATACCGTCTGTCAGTGCGGAATTTCCTTTGGTAATATAATGGTAAAGTTTCATTTTTGCCTTTCTAACTTCTTAAATTTCGGGAAGAAAAGTTGCAAGCGCAGGGAATGCGCCACGTTTTTCCGGGATTTTATGGTATCCTCAAACGGCAGGAAAACAAGCGGATTTTCCCTTTTCAGGGAAAGACGCCCAAAGGCGGGGACGTTTTTTTGACGTTGCAGAACCGGCAAGGCTGTACGATTTAATTTAAAAAGGTCAGAACCAGGCCGACAGCGAGAGGAATCGCCAGATTGTCATCAACCCGGGTTTTGTCCTCAAAAACTTCGGCCAGGGTGGCAAAAACACATGCGATGACGCTGGCGTAGCCGAAAGGTTCCAGATTGTGAAACAGCATGTTGATCAGCAGAGCGCTGACGAAAAAGGCGGTGGTGCCCTCAAGCGACTTGTGCGGATAAATCTGGCGGGTGCCGTAGGCCTTGCCGAACAACGCCGAACAGGCGTCCGACACCAGCATGACCGTCATTGAGAGGACGGCGATAACCTTGCTGAAAAAGACGGTGCACAGGACTGCTGCCGCCATTACGTACATTGAACCGCTGAACTGAAAGCGTGCGCGGGCACTTTCCTTGCTGCGCAAAGTGCGCGAGAACAGGCGCCCGAAAAGGATGCGCGCCCATTTCCACTTTTTGAAGTTGCCGTACTCAAGCAGGCCGTTGCCGATAAAAATGGCGGCAAATATTGCTATCGCTATTTCTTCCCTGACAAAATATATCGTCAGCGGAATCCAAAGCGAACTGAGATGAATCAGCTTGCGGTAGAGTTCGCGGCGGAAAGACTTATTGACGTCAACCTTAAGCTGGCGGGTAAAAGTATGCAGGTAGTCGCGAAAATGATAATCCTGTGCCTGCCAGTAACGGTTGCGCAGGTTGATCTTTTTAAATTTGACCGGTATTTTCAGCGGCTTGAACATACTTTTACCCCTTTGCCGAAAAAATCAGAGACTTTTCCGCAGCGCTTCGATCGCTTCGTTGATGCGGGAAGTTTCCGCGCCGCCGGTCTGTGCCATATCGGGACGTCCGCCGCCGCCGTTTGCGCCGATAAACGGTGCCACGGTTTTGATCAGACTGACGGCCGAATATTTGCCGGTGAGGTCGTCGGTAACGCCGATAACGGCGGAAACTTTGCCTTCATTGCATGAGAACAGGGCGATGATGCCGCTTTTGATTTGTTCTTTGATTTCGTCAACAAAAGCTTTCAGTTCTTTAGCCTGAACATTGTCAACCTGTTTGGCGACGAATTTGATGCCGTTGACGGTTTCGATTTTGTCCTGATTGTCGGCGGTTTTGTGGCTGACAAACTGTTTTTTCAGGTTGAGAATTTCCGTTTCCAGACGTTTTCTATCTTCAAGCAAAAGATTAACTCTCGCTTCCAAGTCGTTGGTATTGGTTTTTAAAATCCGGCTGATATCATGCAGTTTATCCTCAATGTCCTGTGCATATTTTTCAGCCGCGTGACCAGTTACGAATTCGATCCGGCGGATGCCTGCGGCGACGGCGCTTTCGCCGACGATGTTAAAATAGCCGATGTCGCCGGTGGAACGGACATGGGTGCCGCCGCAGAGTTCGCGGGAGAAAACTTCGTCGTCGTTTTCCATACTGACGACCCGTACCGTTTCGCCGTATTTTTCGCCGAACAGAGCCATGGCGCCGAGTTTGATCGCCTCATCCGGCGTCATGATGCGGGTGACCGTCCGATAGTTTTTACGGACGGCGGCGTTGACGATGTCTTCGGCTTTACGCAGTTCTTCGTTCGTGATCTGTTTGGGGTGCGAAATGTCGAAACGGGCACGGCCGGCGCAAACGTAAGAGCCTTTTTGTGTCACGTGGTCGCCGAGGATGTCGCGCAGGGCGCGGTGCAAAAGGTGGGTGACCGAGTGGTTGGCGCGGATTTTGTCGCGGTTTTCCTCATCAACTTCAAACGAGGCGATGTCACCGATTTTGACGGTGCCGTCGATCATTTTGCAACAGTGAACGACCATGCCGTCTATTTTCTTTTTGGTATCGGTGACTTCAATGGCAAAATCCTTGCCGTTGACGCGGCCGATGTCGCCGACCTGACCGCCGGATTCTCCGTAAAACGGCGTTTGGTTGGCAATCAGGTAAAATTCGCCGCCACTGACGCTTTCAACCGGCTGTCCGTTTTGTACCAGCGCGGTGATCTGGCCGTCGGCTTTGGTGCAGGTGTAACCGAGAAATTCGCTTTTGCCCAGCTTGTCAAACATTTCAAACCAGATCTTTTCGATTCCTTCGTCGCCGGAACCTGCCCAGTTTTTGCGGGCTTCGGCACGCTGCTGTTCCATGGCGCGGTCGAAACCTTCGGTATCGACGCCGATGTTTTTGGCTTTCAGCGCATCCTGAGTGAGGTCAAGCGGGAAGCCGTAGGTGTCGTAAAGTTTGAACGCGGTTTTGCCGGGCAGGGTGTCGCCGACTTTCAGATTTGCGGTTTCGTCGTCCAAGAGCCGCAGGCCTTTTTCCAGCGTGCGGATGAATTTGCTTTCTTCGGTTTTCAGCGTTTCCGTGATCAGAGCTTCCGCCCGGTAAAGTTCGGGATAGGCTTCGCCCATTTCCCGCTGCAGGGAAGGCAGCAGCTTGTACATCATCGGTTCTCTGACGCCCAGAAGGTGAACGTGACGCATCGCCCGGCGCATAATGCGGCGCAGAACGTAGCCGCGCCCTTCGTTTGAAGGCAGCACGCCGTCGGCAATCAGGAAAGCGGCCGAACGCAGGTGGTCGGCAATTACGTTGTGGGAAGCTTTGAGCGGACCTTCGGGATCGGAGTTGGCAATGTCGGCAATCGACTTGATCAGGTTGCGGAAAAGGTCGATGTCAAAGTTGGAATGCACGCCCTGCAGAATGGCGGCAATGCGTTCCAGCCCCATGCCGGTATCGATGGAGGGCTTTTTCAGGTTGATGCGGCTGCCGTCGGGCAGGTCTTCAAACTGGTCGAAAACCAGGTTCCAGATTTCGATGAAGCGGTCGCCGTCTTCTTCCGGGGTGCCGGGCAGGCCGCCCCAGACTTCCGGCCCGTGGTCGTAAAAGATTTCCGAACAGGGGCCGCAGGGGCCGGTGTCACCCATCTGCCAGAAGTTGTCTTTGGTGGCAATGCGGATGATTCTGTCATCCGGCAGGCCGGAAATCTTTTTCCACAGCGCGTAGGCTTCTTCGTCGTTATGATAAATGGTTACCGCCAGCCGGTCTGCCGGCAGGTCGAAATACTTGGTCAAAAGTTCCCAGGCATAGCTGATGGCGCCTTCTTTAAAATAGTCGCCGAAGGAGAAGTTGCCGAGCATTTCAAAGAAAGTGTGGTGGCGGACGTCGTAGCCGACACTGTCGAGGTCGTTGTGTTTACCGCCGGCGCGCACGCTTTTCTGCGACGAGGCGGCGCGGGTATAATCCCGGGTTTCGTTGCCGGCAAGAATGTTTTTAAATTGCACCATACCCGAGTTGGTAAACATCAGGGTCGGGTCGTTGTCGGGCACGAGCGGGGATGACGGGACAATCTTATGTCCGTTTTTGGCAAAATAGTCGAGAAAAGTGCTTCTTATCTGATTTACAGTCGTCGTCATAACCAATTTCTTTCCAAATACATTAAATGGGACTAAAAAAACTAACCCTAACTTTTAATGCAATCTTCTTTATCTGTCTATAGAAAATTGGTAAAAATTCCTAAAAAGTTACCGTATATCCGTGGAGATAGACAAAGCCGGCGTTGAGCCAGGCGGCAAACAGCAGCCAGCTCTGGTAAGGCACCAGCAGCCAGGCGGAAACGGGAGAAACGCGCCAAAACCAGTAAATGCTTCTGAAAACGACAATATTAAGAACGATTACGATGAGCAGGGCCAGCCCGGTGTGACCGGTGTAAAAAAAGGCAAAAGTCCACAAAATATGCAGAAACAGCTGATTGATGAAAAAGCCGTTGGTGCGCGAGCTTTCCTGCCGGACGGGGGCGTTGACGAACGCCAGATAAAAAGCGACTGTCATCAGCAGGTAAATCAGTATCCAGACGACCGGAAAAACGTAGTCGGGCGGCGTTAAGGCCGGTTTTTCCATTTCCTGATACCAGGTGCTGACGCCGGCATGGTTGAAATAGGCGCCGACAATGAGCGTGAGGGCGGTCATGAACAGACAGTAAAGAAATTTGCGGACGTCGGCCATCGTTTTTCTCCTTCCTTTTTGTTTCCGATATAAGCGGCATATGCGGATATTCAAGAAAAGCTGTTGCAAAAAAAAGGCCGCAGGTGTAAACATAACATTAAAAGATTAAGCAAGGAGTGCGCAATTGACAAGAAAAACCAAAGACGGGATTGTCGTATACAATCCGGAAGATTTTGAAAAAATGCGCCGTGCCGGAAAACTGGCGGCGGAAGTTTTGGACTATATCACCGATTATGTGGACGTCGGTGTCACGACCGGCGAACTTGACGATTTGTGCCGCAAATACATAGAGAGTCACGGCGCCGTGCCTGCGTGTCTGGGTTATCACGGTTATCCGAAATCGACCTGCATTTCGATCAACCACGTGATCTGCCACGGCATTCCGGACGACCGCAAGCTGGCCGACGGCGATATTTTGAACATTGACGTTACGGTTATTCTCGACGGCTGGTTCGGCGATACCAGCCGCATGTATTACGCCGGAAAGCCGAAACTGAAGGCAACGCGCCTGTGCGACGTTACCTACGAATGTATGATGCGCGGCATTGAGGTCGTTCGTCCGGGGGCACATTTCGGCGACATCGGCGCGGTGATTGAAGAGTATGCGCACAAATACGGCTATTCGGTGGTCGATATGTTTTGCGGACACGGGCTGGGCCGGATTTTCCATGACAGTCCGAACGTTATGCACTGCGGCCGCAAAGGCACCGGGCCGGTAATGGAAGAGGGGATGTTCTTTACCATCGAACCGATGATCAACATCGGCAGAAAAGACGGCTTCATCATGTCCAACGGCTGGACGGCCGTTACCCGCGACAAGTCACTGTCCGCGCAGTTTGAACATTCTTTGGGGGTAACCAAAGACGGGTATGAAGTCTTTACCTATTCCCCGAAAGGTCTGGATAAACCGCCGTATAAATAAGGACAGGCATGAGTGAGAAACTTCCGGATTACATAGGTCACCGTCAGCGGCTGAAAGAGCGATTCAAGCTCGGCGGCGGTGGAGACATGGCGGATTATGAGATGCTGGAACTGCTGCTGACGCTGGCGATCCCGAGAAAAGATACCAAACCGCTGGCAAAAGCGTTGGTTAAGGAATTCGGCAGTTTTGCCGAAGTCTTGTTTGCTTCGGACGATAAGCTGATGACTTTTACCGGTCTGAAGGAGAATACAATTCTCGTGTTTCGGATTGTGCGCGAAGCGGCGCTGAGAATGACCTGGCAGAAGCTGAGTGCGACCGAAGCTCCGGTTCTGACCAGTTATGACGCGATTATCGAGTATTGCCGCGCGGCTTCCGGTTACAAAGACAGGGAAGAATTCCGCGTGATTTTCCTTAATGCCAAAAACCGGATTATCGGCGAAGAAGTGCAGCAGCGCGGAAGCGTCAATGCGGTTGCCATACATCCCGGAGAAGTGATGCGTTCGGCCGTTTTGAAAGGGGCGACGGCGCTGATCTTGGTGCATAACCATCCTTCCGGCGACGTAACGCCTTCGCGTGCGGATATTGAGGTAACAAGAAAGATTGCGGAAGCGCTGGCGGCGGTGGAAATCCGGCTGATCGACCATTTTATTGTCAGCAAGAGTCTGGTTTTCAGTTTTAATGATCACGGTTTGTTGGGCAGAAATTGAAAAAGGTGTTGCAAAATATTTTTTTACAAGCTAATTATTATAAGCGAACCGGATGATGGTTTCGGGGAGCGGTTGCCTGTGTGGTGCCGTATGACAGGCGCAGTCTTGTTATTTTGCCAGCAAGCGTCAGCGCGGCGCGGCAAAAGTTACAAGACAAGGCGGAAGAACAAAGCCGGGAACATATTATTATTGAAGGGAAATGATTGACAACGGGACATAGCTCAGCCTGGTAGAGCGCTTGCTTTGGGAGCAAGATGCCGATGGTTCGAATCCGTCTGTCCCGACCACTGTACCGCCTTCGGGCGGTTTTTTTATGCCTTTATCACGGCCGGATTTTCCGGTCGGCGAAACGTTGGCGGAAAAGAACATCGGTTGTTATTGACGGAAACAGCTTTCCCGATGAGCGGACACAGTCAGTTGCCGTAAAAAATAGCTCTTAAAATCAATGGGAAAAAAGAAATCCGAAAATAAATGCAAAAAAATATTTTTCAAGACGGTGAAATTTAAAAAGTCCCTCTTATATACAGGGAAGCTTTTTCCTCTACCAAAGGATGTAAAATAAAAGAACTGGAATGTCGTCTTTTGTTCAGCGTTGAAGGTTTTTAAGGAAAAGGTTCAGGAGCGTTTGGACGCGGATGCAGCCGGAGGCGGTTTGCGGGCAAGCGCGGTTTGGAGATAATTCAGTAGGTAAATTAAGAGGCATTTTATGAAAACAATACTTGTTACCGGCGGAACCGGTTTTCTCGGGTCTAATCTCTGCCGCCGGCTGATTGACGACGGGCATCGCGTCATTTGCGTCGACAACAATTACACCGGCAGACTTTCCAACGTCAGCCGTCTTTTGAACAATCCGAATTTTAAGTTTGTCAACCATGACATTTGTCAGCCGCTTGCCGTTGACGAACATCTGGACCAGATTTACAATCTGGCCTGTCCGGCCAGTCCGCCGGCCTATCAGGGGAAGCATTCGATCGAAACGACGAAAACCTGCGTTTTCGGGGCGATCAACATGCTGGAGCTGGCAAAAGCCCACCGGGCGACGATTTTGCAGACTTCGACTTCGGAAGTTTACGGCGAACCGCTGGTTCATCCGCAGGTGGAAAGCTACCGCGGCAACGTCAATCCTAACGGTATCCGTTCCTGTTACGACGAAGGAAAACGCTGTGCGGAAAGTCTGTTTTTCGATTATTGGCGCCATGAGGGCGTTGACATCAAAGTTATCCGCATTTTCAACACCTATGGGCCGAATATGGATCCGAACGACGGGCGCGTCGTCAGCAATTTTATTTGTCAGGCTTTGAGGGGAGAGGACATTACCGTTTACGGTGACGGTCATCAGACCCGTTCTTTTTGCTATGTGGACGATTTGATCGAAGCAATGGTGCGGATGATGAACAGCCCGAAGGATTTTCAGGGGCCGGTCAATACCGGCAACCCCGGAGAGTTTACCATCAAAGAGTTGGCGGAAATGGTGGTAAGCAAGGTCGGCGGTCGTTCGAAGGTAGTGTATAAGGAACTGCCGAGCGATGATCCGACCCAGCGGCGGCCGGATATTACGCTGGCCAAAAGCAAATTGGACTGGGAGCCGAAAGTCCGCCTGGACGAGGGGCTGGACAGGACGATCGCTTATTTCAGGCGGGAAATTATGCCGGCGGCGACGGCTGCGGAATAAGAGCGGAGGCGGGAACCTGCGGCGTTTTGCGGTTCCCGCCGGCCAGACACCGTGAACGTGACTTTTTTCGAGGGGAGGACTGATGATACTGATTATGGGGGGCGCCGGATATATCGGCTCCCATACGCTGCGGCATCTGCTTGACTGCGGGTATGAATGCGCGGTTGCCGACAATCTGGTTTACGGACACCGGGAAGCGGTTGATCCGAGAGCGGCTTTTGAAAAGGCGGATTTGCTCGACAAAGATTCCTTAAGAAAGGTTTTTCAGAAATTCCGGCCGGAGGCGGTTGTTCATTTTGCCGCTTTCGCCTATGTCGGCGAGAGTGTGCGGGATCCGCGGAAATATTATCGCAACAACGTGGCGGGAACGCTGAACCTGCTGGACGTCATGCGCGAATATTCGGTCGACAAAATCGTTTTTTCCAGTACCTGCGCGACATACGGAGAGCCGCAGTATCTGCCGATTGACGAAAAACATCCGCAAAAGCCGATCAATCCTTACGGGCGGAGCAAGCTGATGATTGAAGAAATTTTCCGCGATTATGAAACAGCTTACGGCTTAAAGCACATATCCCTGCGTTATTTTAATGCCGCCGGCTGTTCGGCGGACGGAGCGATCGGCGAGAGCCATCTGCCGGAAACGCATCTCATTCCTCTGGTGCTGAAAGCTGTTAACGGGGAACTGGAAACGGTACGGGTTTTCGGCACCGATTACGATACGCCCGACGGTACCTGCATCCGTGATTATATTCATGTCGAAGATCTCGCGGCCGCTCACCGGCTGGCGTTGGAAAAGCTGGGGAAATATAACGGCTGCGTCAATCTCGGCACCGGGATCGGTTCCAGCGTGCGCGAAATCATAACCGCGGCGGAAAAGGTGAGCGGCTGGCGGTGTCCGGTGGAATATGCGCCGCGGCGTCCGGGGGATCCGGCAAAGCTGTTTGCCGACAATCGCAAAGCCGAGGAAATTCTCGGCTGGCGGCCGCGCTATACGGCGATTGAGGAAATTATCGAAACGGCCTGGAAATGGGAAACAAACAGGAAATATTGAAAATGAAACGGGTAAAAAATCTGGTGGTCGGCTGCGGCCTGACCGGAATGGTGCTGGCCGAGCGGCTGGCGTCGGAGTTAAAAGAGGAAGTGCTGATCATGGACAGGCGTTCCCACATCGGCGGCAATATCTACGATTATAAGGACGAAAGCGGCGTGACCGTTCACAAATACGGGCCGCATGTCTTTCATACCAAAGATAAAAAGGTTTGGGATTACCTCGGCCGTTTTACCGACTGGCATTATTTTATGTACCGGGTGAAAGCGGTGATCGACGGCAGGGAGGTAAACGTTCCTTTTAACCTTGACAGCCTGCATCAGGTCTTTCCGCGGCAGCTGGCCGAGCGGCTGGAAGAAAAGCTGATTGCAAAATTCGGCTTTAACCGCAAGGTGCCGATATTGGAACTGCGGCAGATGGATGACGGGGATTTTGCGCGTCTGGCTGATTATGTTTATGAAAAGGTTTTTCTCGGTTATACGGTCAAGCAATGGGGGGTACGGCCGGAAGAACTGGATCCTTCGGTCAGCGGGCGGGTGCCGGTTTTCGTCAGCCGCGACGACCGTTATTTTCAGGACAAATATCAGGCGATACCGGCGGAGGGTTATACCAAAATGGCGGAGCGGATGCTTGACAATCCGCTGATCCGGACGGAACTCAATACCGATTTTAACGATGTCCGCGGCAGCACGGATTATGAACGGCTGTTTTATACCGGGCCGATTGACGAATTTTTCGACTTTGAACTGGGAGAACTGCCGTATCGGAGTCTTGATATCGTGTTCAGACGTCATGACCGAGCTTTTTATCAAAGCGGCCCGCAGGTCAATTATCCGGAAAACTATGATTTCACCCGCAGCGTCGAATACAAATATTACCTTGACGAACAAACGGCGCAGACGGTTGTTTCGGAAGAATATCCGCAAGCCTACGAGGCCGGCAGAAACGAACGTTACTATCCGGTGCCGGACGCGAAAAACCATGAACTTTACCGACGTTACCGGCGAAAGGCGGACGGTTTGGAAAAGGTTTATTTTGCCGGCCGGCTCGGAGATTACAAATACTACAACATGGACGAGGCCGTTAAACGGGCTTTGGAACTTTTTGAGGAGATCAGATAAAATGAAAAAGAAAAAACCGACAGTAAAAATTCTGGTGGGCTATCACCGGCCGGCGGTGCTTTTGAAAGACGAGGTGCTGATCCCGATCCATCTCGGACGGGCGCTTGCCACCGAAGCTTCGAAAGACGGCTCAATGTCCAAAGAGGACTATCAGTGGATGCTTGACAACATGATCGGGGACGATACGGGCGAAAACATTTCGGAAGAAAACAGAAAATACTGCGAACTGACGGCGCTTTATTGGGCCTGGAAAAACTATGACAAACTGGGCAACCCTGACTATATCGGTTTTATGCAGTATCGGCGGCATTTTATTTTTGACGACGGTTTTGACGGAACGGGGAGGGAAAAACCCTGGGGATGTTTCAGATTTTCCGGGATTGACGACAGTTATGTCGACATGCTCAGTCTGAGGGGTGACAAGATCGTCGCTTACCTTGAAAAACATCCGGCGGACGTTCTGACGACGAAAGAAGTGTCGTTTGGTCAAACGGTGGCGGAACATTATGCGCAGACGCTGTCTTTTCTCAATCCGGACGATTTGCGTATCTGCGCCCGCAAAGCAGCGCTGCTGTTTCCGGAATACAAATCGGCAATCAGAAAATATCTGCGGTCGAAAAAGCATTACTGGTACCACAGTTTTATTATGAAAAAGGAGATTTTTTTCGAATACTGCGAATGGCTGTTTAAAATTTTGTTTGCGACAGAAAAGGAAATCGACTATCAGGATTATACGATCGCGGCATACAGAACGCCGGCGTATCTGGGAGAACGACTGTGGGGGATATTTTTTAACGGCAAAAAAAACGTATGCCGAACCCGGGAACTGGAACTCAGCATCGTTGACGACGTTTCCCGCAGCCGGGATATCCGTCCCGCGTTTGAGCGGAACAACACGGCGATCTGTTTTGCCTGTGACGACAATTACGTTCCGTATCTGTCCGTTGTTCTGCAGTCGTTAACGGAACATGCCGGAAGTGGAAACAATTATGATATCGTGATTATCGAAAACGGGGTAGAACCGTATAATCAGAAGCTGTTGACGGAAACTTACGCGGGCGGCAACGTCAGCATTCGTTTTTACAATGTCAGCGACGTTTACGAAAAATATAAGGAAATGTTTTACAGTCACGGATACTATACGCCGACGGTTTATTTCAGGTTTTTTATTCCCGAAATTTTTGCACATTACGAAAAAGTGCTGTATCTTGATTCCGACCTGATTTGTCTGCGGGACATAGCCGATTTGTATCGGGTTGATATCGGCGGCAATCTTCTCGGCGCGGTGCGGGATGTCGAATATGCGAGAATTTATAACGAAAATTGCGAAATCAAAGGTTGTCGGGTGAAGGATTATTGCGACGACATACTGAAACTGAAGGATTATACGCATTATTTCAATTCCGGCGTGCTGGGCTTCAATATCAAAAAGTGCCGGGAATTTGCTTTGACGGACAAATTGCTGAAAAGGCTTGCGGAAGTAAAAAATCCGATGATCGTCGATCAGGACATTTTCAATTCCGTCTGCGAGGGCCGGATTTTTTATTACAGCCCTGATTGGAACGTCGAATGGCATACCTATTATTTGTACGGGAATCTGCTGCCTTATCAGCTGCCTCGCGACTTTTACGAAAAATATCTGGAAGCGATCAAAAATCCTTCGATACTGCATTATGCGGTGGATATGAAGCCCTGGGACTGTCCCGAACACAGTACGGCGGAGATATTCTGGCATTATGCGCAAAAGACGCCGTTTTTTGCCCGAATCATTTACAAGCATTTCGAGCAGAAAATTTATGCTCTTTCGCGGCAAAAGCCGGCGGTTCAGGTGGCTGAAGTCAAAAAAATACCGTTGAAAGACAAATTGAAATATTATCGATACAAGTTCCTGTCTTTTGCCGCGTTCGGTCCAAAAAAATCTTACTACGGGGAAAAGAAACGGAAAATGAAGCAGAAAATTAAAAGCATTCGCAGCAGGGAGTTGCCGGCATGTTGAAAAGTATGAATATCAGTTTTACCGTCAATGAGGCATACATGAAGTATCTGACTGTTGCCATGCGATCCATTCTGGATAATGCGGAAGACGGCGAGGAATTTCGTTTTTACATTATTAACAGCGGGATCGGTGAAGACAGCAAAAGAAAACTGGAAAGCCTGAAATCGGTCAGGGACTTTTATATCGAGTATATTTCGCTGTCTGCGGGCGACATTCCGCAGATCCCGGAAAATTCCAACGCCCATGTCAGTCAGGAAACGAATTTTCGTCTGCGGATTTCCTCGCTTAAGCCGGAATTGGACAAGATATTGTGTCTGGACTGTGATCTGGTCGCTGTTTCCTCGCTGTGGAATTTATACAACACGAACATTGACGGTTATTACGCGGCGTGCGCCGTCGATGCTCCGTCGTACGGCGGCTGCAACGATGGTTTTATGTCTGCCGTCGGACTGAAACAATATTATAATACCGGCGTTTGCCTGATTAATCTGAAAGCCTGGAGAGAAAACGGGGTGGAAAAGAAAATATTTGACGGTCTGTCGGATTTTGCCGGGGTTTTGCGTTTTCCCGATCAGGATCTGCTGAACATTGCTCTGAAAGACCATGTTTTGGAAATTGACCATCAGTGGAACCTGTTCGTCGGCTGCCTTGATTTGTTTTATCCGCCGGAAGTGCAGAAATTTATTTTGAAAAATCCTAAAATCATTCATTGGGCGGGGAGGGAAAAGCCCTGGAAATATCCGGGAATTGCACTGAGCGATTATTTTTGGAAATATGCCAGGCAGACGCCTTTTTACGAAGAAATTCTGCAAAAGGGGCTTTTCCAGCCGCAACAGCAGGTTCAGCCGGTGATCAGGGAAGTGCCGGCGGTCAGAGAAAAAATCGGTTATGTCGACGATTATCTGCTAACCAAGCTGAAATATGCCAAATACAAACTGCTGTCAAAGATACTGTTCGGCAAAAAGCGGATTTCCTGCCGGCAGAAGCGAAAAGAACTGAAACGGGAAGTGAAGCGGATTAAAAACTGCTACCGTATGCAGGAAGAGGAAAAGAAAGCGGCTGATTTCTGAGGGAAAAAAGCTTTATTTTAAGAAAAAAAGAACATATTCTCAAACGGTGACTTGTTTTTGGGAGAAGTGCCGATGGCGGAAATTTCCGTGATTATTCCGGTTTACAATGCGGAAAAATACATTGCTGGCTGTCTGGACGCTTTATGCGCACAGACCTTCGGCGACATTGAAGTTTTATGCGTGGACGACGGTTCAACGGATGGCAGCGGAAGCATTTTGGCGGAATATGCCGGAAAAGACCCGCGTATCCGCGTTTTCTCGCAGGCAAACGCCGGGCCGGCGGTTGCCCGCAATCTCGGGTTGAAAAACGCCGGCGGACGCTATGTCATGTTTTGCGACGCGGACGACAGTTATCGGCCGGACTGCTGCGAACGGATGCTGCGGACAATGACGGAAAAGCGGCCAGACGTCGCCGTCTGCCGCTGTCGGGTAGAGATAGAGGAAGTGGACACCAAGGCGCGCCAGCATACCGTTTCGGAGAGTTTTTATAATGCTCCGTATACTGGAATGCACGTTCTTGACGACGAACTGCGGGTGAAGATGAGCGTGGTTCTGTGGAACAAAATTTTTGCAAAAGAGCTGATTGAGCGTTACGGAATATGCTTTCCCGAAGGCTGCGAGCATGATGACGACACTTTCTGGATGCTTTATTCCCTGTTTGCAAAAGACGTGTATTTCCTGTCGGAACGTCTGTATAATTACAGGATCCGCGTCAATTCGATCATGAGCAATTATTTTAACAAGAAGCCGAAGAACAAGTATGACCGTTACAGGGTGTGCAATTTCGTTTATGATTTTTTGCAAAGAAAAGGGCTGCTGGAAGCCAACCTGGCGGCTGTTTCCGATTTTTACCGCCGGCAGACGGGAATGATGTTTTTCGATTTGTTTACCGCAGACGAATTGCGGAAAATGACTGACGAGATGAATGCCCGGCAACTGGACTGTCTGTTTGCCGTCCGGCGCGGCAAAATATTTTCCGCACCGCGGGCAGGGCTGGAAGAGGCAGGCTGGGGAAAGCTGCTGAAATATATGCTGTTGTCGGGGATAACCGTCGGCCGGCGCAAAAAAATGCTGAAAAAGGAAGAAAAAACGGTTCGCAGCCAGCTGCGGATGAAAAAAATCCTGAAAAAGGCGGGCTGAAAAGCCGCAGAAAAGGGAAGTACCGCGTTTCCCTTCTTGTTCTTACCGCGGGAAAGCCGTGTACGGACATACAAAAAGGAACCCCCACGTTTTACGTGGGGGTCTTTACATATGGGTATAACCCTGACGGTGCAGCGAACGCCATATGGGCGCATGACGGTCTGATTGCAGCCACGTGCCTAACGCGTGGTTTTCTGGATACAAAAAACCCCGGAGAAATCCGGGGTTTTTCAAACTGGCGCGCTCCGGGCGATTCGAACGCCCGACCCACAGCTTAGAAGGCTGTTGCTCTATCCTGCTGAGCTAGGAGCGCATCTCAAAAACGATTTTCAGGTATGTAAATTGCACATTTTTTACCGCTTGTCAACAAGATATTTGAGAAAAACGGCTTTTAGCCGGCAAAAGCCGAACGGGTTGCAAATAAGCGGACATGCTGTTATAAGAACGGACAGAGATTCTCTTTTTTTAGAAAGGCAAACAAAATGAATATATTGGCCGAAATTGCCGGCTATATTGCGGGCATATGCATAGCCACCTGTTTTCTGCCGCAGACTTTGCGGACGATCAGAAGCAAAAACGTACAGGAGCTGTCACTGACGAGCTATGTTATTTACTGCACGGGCATGGTCTGCTGGGTTTTTTACGGCATTTATCTGCATTCGGTGCAGATGATTCTGTTTAACCTGATTTCGCTTTATTTTGCCGGCACAATTTTGTTTATGATCGTAAAATACAAGAAGAAGGACTGATTGCGGCGGTCATATCAGCGGCCGCTGCAGTTTTGCTGCAGGTAGTCGTTATAGGCTCTGACCCGGCGGTTGTATGCTTCCGCTTTTTTTCGGGCTTCTTCGGTCAGCCGCCAGGCTTCGGTCGGAGAAGGGGCGTTTTCAATCAGACGGGCATAGTCGCCGATTTCTTCCGCCATGTGGCGCGAAGGTTTCAGCCTATCGGCTGCTGCCTGTTTGTCCGGCGGACAGAGAAATTCTCCGTTTTTCAACGGAGGCGGCGTCTCCTGCGGAATTTCGCGGAAGTTGAAGAAGAGGGAAACGGCACCGAGGATGCCGGCCGTTGCCCAGATGATTTTAGCCGTTTTTGTCATTTCGACTCCGGGTGGTGTCGCGTACTTTGCGGACAACGCTTAAGAGATAGACAACGCCGAGTCCCATTATTGCAACCGCGCCGTTCTGCGAACCGAACAGATCGGAGGCAAAGCCCATCAGCAGCGGAAATACGGCGCCGCCGAAAATGCCCATGATCATCAGTCCCGAAATTTCGTTTTTCTTTTCCGGCAAGTGCAAAATCGCCTGCGAGAACATGATCGGGAACAGGTTGGCGTTGTTAAAGCCGATCAGGGCGATACAGGCATAGAGCGCGGCCGAACTTCGGAAAAGCAGCAGACCGAGCATGCCGGCGGTCAGAAGAAAGATGCTGACGGCATAGAAACGGCGGGTGGAAAAGTTGGCGAGAATGAAGGTGCCGGCCAGGCAGCCCATCGTTCTGAACAGAAAATAAACGCTGGTGGCGTAGCCCGCTTCGGTCAGGCTCAGTCCGAGCTTGTCCATGATAATCCGCGGTGCGGAAACGTTGGTGCCGACGTCTATGCCCACGTGGCAGACGATGCCGATGAAGCAGAGCAGGACGGTGGTGTCGCCCAAAAGCGAAAAGCATTCTTTGAAGGTAGAGGCGCGTCCGGTCGTTTCTTCTTCTTTGATCTTTTCAAACGATAGCGCCGCCGCGGCAATGACGCCCTCAACCAGATAAACAGCGAACAAAAGCCGCCAGTTGTTGAAATGCAGTGCACCCCAAGCGGCGATGATCGGCGCCGTGAAAGCGGCGATGGCTTTGACAAACTGGCCGAAGGTGAGGGCCGAAGACAGGCGTTTGTCGCTGACGATGTTGGACAGCAGGGGGTTGAGCGACACCTGCATGACGGCGTTGCTGATGCCGAGCAGCGAGAAAGATATGAGAATCAGCGGCAGGTTGTAGTCAATGAGCGGAATAATCAGCGCGACGGAGGTGAGCACCAGGCTGAGAACCACGGTTTTGCGCCGGCCGATCTTGTTCATCAGCATGCCGGTCGGCACCGAGCAGACAAGAAACCAGAAGAAAACCATTGAAGTGAAGAGGTTGGCGACCGAGTCCGAGAGTTCAAAGTCTTTTTTGACATAGTTGGTGGCAATGCCGACTAAATCGACGAAGCCCATGGCGAAAAAGGCGAGCATGATCGGAACGAGCTTCAGCAGTATGTGAGATCTTTTTTCCATTTTTCTATCCTTTCAAATCCGGGGTGTATGCGGGCCAGGCGCCGGGGCGGGTACAAACGAAGGCGGAAACGCGGACGGCGTCGCGATGAGCCTGTTCCATCGTTTTGCCGGTCAGGATTCCGTAAACGAAAGCGCCGGAAAAGGCGTCGCCGGCGCCGACGGTGTCGACGACTTCGACTTTGGGCGTGGGCAGGTATGAACGGGCCTGCGGCGAGTAAATGACGCTGTAGTTTTCGCCGGCGGTAAAAATCAGATAACGCAGTCCGTATTCTGCCAGCAGGGTGCGGCAGACCTCCTCGTCGGAACCGGCAAGGGAAAACAGCCGGCGGACGGTAAGTATTTCGTCGTCGTTGATTTTAAAAACGTCGGCGTAATTCAGAAATTCGCGGATCAGCCCGGCATCGTAATAGCGTCCGCGCAGGTTGACGTCAAAGAATTTGAGAGCCGAGGACGGCGCCTGTTCAAGCAGGCGGACGACGCTTCGGCGGCTGACAGGGGTTCTTGAAGCGAGAGTTCCGTAACAGACGGCGTCTGCGCGGCGGACGATTTCCAAAGCCCGGCGTTCGCACGGAATGTAGTCCCAGGCGACGTCTTCGACAATGGTGTAGGAGGGGATGCCGTTTTTGAGTTCGACCAAAACCTTTCCGGTCGGGCGGGGAACCCGGGCGATGAAGTGTGCAATACCGTTTTTGTTTAATTCACGCAATATTTCGTTGCCGTCCGGATCATTGCCGACCGCGCTGACCGCATAGCCTTCGGCGCCCATGGCCGCGGCGTGGTAAACGAAATTGATCGGCGCGCCGCCGGCGCGTCTGCCGCCGGGGAGCATGTCCCACAGGATTTCTCCGATTCCGACGACGACGGGTTTCTTTTTTTCGATCATGGCCATATGTCTCCCGCATAAATATATATGCCGATATAATACCATATATTCATTTGTCGATCAATCTTTAAGAGCGAGTCGAAAAGTGGAAGGAATAAAAAAGGCTGCCGTCCCGGGAGGAAGGCAGCCGAAAATGTGGCGGACAACATCAGCCGACGATGAGAAAGCCAGTGATCAGAACGACGTTTGCCAGAAAAACATGGACAACCACCAGAAAAGTGACGTTTGTTTTAGACAACAGGCCGCGTTTTCGAGACAGTGACGGACAGCGCGAAACAAACGTCAGAGCGATCATGAGCAGCGTCGTAAATAGCAGCAGATGAACCGCCGCCGCCACCGACAGGAAAAGCCCGTTGTCAAAGTGCGTTGCGACCGGAAAAACGAGCAGCGCCGCGAGAACGGAAATCCCGAAACAGGCGGCACGGGGGATCATTTGACGTTTCCGCCGGCAGAGCAGGGTCACAAGGCCGCAGGCGACGGTGGACGGTACGGTGAAAGCCAGTGTCGCGGGGCCGGCCAGAAGGCAGGTAAAACCGCCGAAAGCGATGGTAAACGTCAGCAGCAGCGGAAAATGCCAGCGGCGGACGTTTCTGTGGCCGATCAAAAGGATCAGAAAACTGATTATTGACACGAAACACAACACGTCGCGTAAGGCGTCGGTTGTCCGGTCAAAGAAACAGACGAGGGGCGTTAACGCCCACATGACCAGCGAAGCGGCCGCAAAAATTTTGAACAGGACTTTGAAGGCGTATACCGACAAGTCGTTTGCTTTCTCTCTGTCAGTGTTCAGGTCGGAGACACTGAAAAAGGCATTTTTATCCATAAGTATAAGGGTTAATAATTATCAATGGGTATCATTATAAGGAAATGGACAAAAAAGTCAAGAGGGAAAGCCGTTCGAAAGATTCCCGTACGGAAAAAGGGAGAATTTTACAGAGTTTCGCAATAATTGATTTTTTGCCTTGAACGATAAATTTAAAATAGTATTTTAGGGGTAAACAGATTAAGGAGAAAAAAATGGCTGAATATAAAACCAAAGTGCTGATTATCGGATCCGGTCCGGCCGGCTATACCGCGGGCATTTATGCCGCGCGGGCAGGAATGCGTCCGGTGCTGGTCAGCGGGCTGCAAAAAGGCGGACAACTGACGATTACCACCGATGTGGAAAATTTTCCCGGTTTTCCCGAGCCGATCAACGGTGGCGAACTGATGCAGCGGATGCATGATCAGGCGGTTAACGTCGGCGTGGAGATTGTCGACGACCAGATTTCGGAGGTCGATTTTTCCGTCCGCCCGTTTGTGCTGATCTCTGAAGGAGCCAACTCCTACCGGGTGGAAAGCGTGATCATTGCCACCGGCGCTTCGGCCCGCTGGCTGGGACTGGAAAGTGAGGAAAAGTTCCGCGGCTTCGGCGTTTCCGGCTGTGCGACCTGCGACGGCTTCTTTTACCGTAACAAGGACGTGGCGGTTGTCGGTGGCGGCAATACGGCGGCGGAAGAAGCGCTTTATCTGGCCGGCATCGCACGCAGCGTCACGCTGGTTCACCGCCGCGACGAACTGCGGGCGGACAAGGTTTTGCAGGAACGCATCAAAAGTAACCCGAAAATCATCGTTGAGTGGGACAGTGTGATCGACGACATTATCGGCAGCGACAATCCGAAAAGCGTCAACGAAATCAGGGTTAAAAACCTGAAAACGGACAAATACAAAAACATTGCGGTTGCCGGCGTGTTTATTGCCATCGGCCACAAACCGAACACCGAAATTTTTAAAAACGCGATTGTGCTTGACAACCAGGGATATATCGTGACCGTGCCGGGCAGCTGCCAGACCAGCGTGCCGGGCGTGTTTGCGGCGGGCGACGTCAAGGATTCCGTTTACCGGCAGGCGGTGACGGCCGCCGGTTCCGGCTGTCAGGCTTTTCTGGAAGCACAGCGCTTTTTGCAGGAAAAATGATTATTGCCGGGACGGAACCGGGCTGCTGCCTTTGGTTTTGCCGACGGCTTCCGCTTCGGGTTCCAAGCGGGTGTTGTTGGGGAAGGAACAGCCGCAGTTGTCGTCTTCGCGGCAATCGCATTTTTCCTCAAAGTTTTCGATAATTATCTTTTTTTCCGATTTTTTCATGGATAAACCTCCTGCAAGCGATAAAACAAAACCGGACTTTTCAAAAAGTCCGGTTTTATATTTATGCGCGGTAAAAAGATTTTAAAGAGGATCAGTAAATGACCTCAAGAATTTCAAAAGACTTCTTTCCGCCCGGCGCCGTATATTCCGCTACGTCGCCCACTTCTTTGCCGATCAGCGCCTTGGCCAGCGGCGAGGAAAGGGAAATCTTGTTTTTTTCAATGTCGGCCTCGTAGTCGCCGACGATCTGGTATTTGCTTTCCTTGTCGGTGTCTTCGTCAACCACCAGAACCACGGCGCCGAAGCGGACGATGTCGCCTTTGTTGAGGCTGGGATCAATAACCTGAGCGCGGCTGATAACCGCTTCCAGTTCCTGAATGCGCCCTTCGATAAAGCTCTGCTTTTCCTTGGCGGCCGAATATTCCGCGTTTTCCGAAAGGTCGCCGTGCGAACGGGCTTCGGCAATCGCGGCAATGATGTTGGGGCGTTCGACGCCTTTCAAATTCTTCAGTTCCTGCTCAAGTGCAGTGAACCCTTCCTTGGTCAAAGGGAACTTATCCATTTTTCTCACCTCTATGCTAAAAATTAAAAAATTTGACTGCGAAAAGATTCTCCTTTCACAGCCATTGCTTTTGTAAGTTGATGAAGAGAAATATAACACCGGGAAAAGAATTTGGCAAGCAAATTTTGCGGTGAATAAGCGTTTTTTCACTATACACGGTTTGAGCATATGATATAATAAGACGGTAATTTTGACTTTTCCGGAGAACTGACGATGAAAAAGACTTATATGCTGGCGGCAGCCGTTCTGACTTTTGTTGCAGCCGATGCGCAGGCGATAGACAGCACCGGCTGCGGGCTCGGTTCCATGGCCTGGCGCGGCGTTTCGGGACCCGAAGCGCAGATTTTGGCGGTTACCACCAACACTTCCACCGGCAGCCAGACGTTCGGCATCACTTTCGGCACTTCCGGCTGCGATCCCGACGGACGGGTCACCGGCGGAACGCAGAAAATGGTTCTTCGCTTTATCGAAAACAATATGGAACAATATGCCCTTGACGCTGCCCGCGGCGAGGGGGAAACGCTGGACACGCTTGCCGGCATGCTGAATATGGACAAACGGACGTTTGCCGAAAAATCGCGGCAGAATTTTGCCCGCATCTTTCCCGACGGCAACGTTGACGCCGTTTATGTCACCGGGAAGATTTTTGAAGTCGTCAAAGCCTGATCCGCTGCCGGCGGTTTCCGCGCGGACGGTCGGAACCGCCTTGATGCCCGCCCATGAAATTTCTTCTGTTCACTCTTTTGCTTTTGTGCGGCGCTTCCGCCGCAGCCGCTGATGATATCCGGTTGGCGGAAGATCCTCAATGGCTGGCGCTCGTCCATTACCGTCCGGGTGTTTTTTCCGGCTATCGCGGCACCATTGACAGCGAGGATTTTTATCTGGCGGAAAACGGACGAACGGACCCTGCGGCGGAGCTGGAGGCAACCGCTCGCCTGTTTGCCCAGGGGAGTGACAAAGACGAGATCTGCCGTTTCCCCGCAAGATACATATTTTTTAAAAACAAAGGAATAGTCAGCAAAGTTGACGTAAAATGCGAAGATTTTGAGCAGTTTAAAAAAGATTTGCGCCCGGCCGGCGCCACGCTTTTGTTTACCGACGCTTACATGAACAATCCGTCTTCCCTGTTCGGCCATACGCTGCTCAGAATTGACACGGCGCGCAAAGGCACTCAGCTTCTGGCCCACGGCGTCAGTTACGGCGCTTTTACGAAAGGGGCGGAAGGCAGTCTGTTATATGCCGTAAGGGGGCTTGCCGGCGGTTATTACGGCGGCTGGACGGTCAAGCCGTATTATGACGTCATCAACATGTACAACAACATCGAGAACCGGGACATTTGGGAAATGAAGCTGAATTTTTCTCCGGCCGAACTGGAAATGCTGGTGGCGCATTTGTGGGAAGTCGGCCATACCCGGACCCGTTATTATTTCTTTACCAAAAACTGTTCGTACATGCCGCTTGAAGTTTTGGATGCGGTGCGGCCGGAAGCCGGGCTGGCGGCGCGTTTTCCGCTGCATGCAATCCCCCTGGACACGGCCAAGGCGGTCTATCGTTCGCCGGGATTGGTCAAGGGCGTCAGCTACCGGCCGTCAAGACGGGCGCGGATCGTTTTTCAGGCCCGCCGGATGACGGCGGCACAAAGACAGGCTCTGCTGCCGGCGGCGGAAGGAAAAACGGCGGCGGTGTCCGATCTGCCGGAAAAAGAACGGGCGGAGGTGCTGGAAACGGCTTATCAGTATGTGCAGTATTTGTACGTGGCGGAGGACATAGAACTGGCGGAGTACCGACGCCGCAGTTTTGCCCTGTTGTCTGCCCGCAGCCGGTTGCAGATACCGGCCGGTGCAAAAGAAGAAAAGCCGGTCGGCAGGACGCCGCTTGCCGCCCATGAGTCAATGCGGGTTTCGGTCGGCGCGGGAAGCAGGAACGGCAGCGCTTTTCAGGAATTTGCGTTTCGCCCGGCATATCATTCGCTTGAAGACGACGATTTCGGGCTGTTGCCCGGAGCCGAAATTAATTTTCTGAACCTGAGGCTTCGTCGTTACGATCGTACGGACAAAACGGTTTTAAACCGGCTGGACGTTCTCGGTATCCGGTCGCTGTCGCCGGCGGACGAACTGTTTTCTCCGTTGTCTTTTACCGTTTCCCTTACTCTCGCGCGGGAGGAAGATCCCGCAACCGGCCGTGAAGGATATGTGCTGAACGGCAGCGTCAGTGCCGGCAAAACGGTTGCTGCCGCAGACAATCTGTATTTCTACGCGTTGGCCGGGGCTGCCGGCGGATACGGCGGTTTTCTGCCGCGCAATCAGTATGCGGCAATAGAGCTGACGGTGGGTCTGTTTGCCGGTTTTGACCGTTTGAAACTGTTGGCGGAAGCGAAAAAAAGCTTTTCTTCGTCCTCTTTTGCCGAGCGGATCCGGTATCGGGCGGAGGCGGGAATGCCGCTGGCGAAAAACTGGTTGCTGGCGGCGGAATATCTCTTTGACGATAACGCAGGGAAAGACAACGATGAAGAATTTTCCGTTTCCGTTCGTTATTATTTCTGAACTTTTGTCGAAAAAGCTTGCGTAGTGACAAAAAAACGACTATAATGCGGATGTTGAAAAAATTATTTTGCTTTATGCGTTGTTGATATTATTGCACCGTCTTCAAACAGCGAAAATGTTTTTTCTTTTGTTTAATTAAAATCTATAACATATGAAAAAGATTGAGAAAATGATCAAAAACGCGATGGCATGGGTAACGGAAAGCGATTTTCGCCTGTTTGCCGTCGTCTGCGAAGTCTGTGCCGTTGTTTTTACGGTGTGGGCATGTTGCAGCGAAGTTTCTTTTTTCTGGCAGGAGATTGTTTTTTTGTATGCTCTTCCGTTTGCGGTATGGGCAGGCGAAAAAGTTTTGGTCTTTTTGCTGGCGCTGCTGATGACGGCCGTCGAATTGTTTGAGCAAAAGATGGAAAAAAATTAAGTTCGCAAGCAATTGCGGACAAGACAGAAAAACGGCATCTTTACAAAGATGCCGTTTTTTTTTGCAACCGGAAGGCCTTCGGCCGGGCAGGGCTGCCGGTCGGCGAAAACGGCTTTTTTTTTCAAACGTGATGTTTGTCTTGCATTTTGCCGGCAACCGTTATAGTTTTTATAACAAAACGCAATATAAGGAGAAAAACATGTTAAGAGAAGACATTCAGAACGCGATTAAAGAGGCGATGAAAAATCATGAGGTCGAACGCCTGAGTACGGTACGGATGATTTTGGCCGGGGTTAAGGAAAAAGACGTTGACGCCCGCGGCAAGGGAAAAGAATGCGCAAGCGATGCTGATCTCCTGTCGATGATGCAGACGATGATCAAACAGCGTCAGGAATCCGCTAAAATGTACCGTGACGGCGGCCGTGAAGAGCTGGCGGCGAAAGAGGAAGCGGAAATTTCCGTAATTCAGGGATTTTTGCCCAAACAGATGAGCGAGTCCGAAGTCGAAGAAGCCGTCCGCGCAGCAATTGTCGAAACCGGCGCCGCCTCGATGAAGGACATGGGAAAAGTGATGGGTGCCTTAAAGGAAAAATATGCCGGGCAGATGGATTTCGGCGCGGTTTCCGGCAAAATCAAGGCAATGCTGAGTTAAGTTGAGCTAAAAAGTGAATGGAAACCGACTTTCAGAAATTTCTTGACGAACTGCGCGCGCGGGTTTCTGTGGCCGAAGTTGTCGGCGCCAAAGTCAAACTGGTGCGCAAAGGCCGCGAATATATGGGACTTTGCCCGTTTCACAACGAGAAGACGCCGTCTTTTACGGTCAACGAGGCCAAAGGCTTTTACCATTGTTTCGGCTGTGGGGCGCACGGCGACATCATCAAGTTTGAGATGGAGGCCAACGGCCTGCCGTTTATGGACGCGGTGACCAAACTGGCTAACAAAGCCGGCCTCCGGGTGCCGCAAATTCACAAAGAAAGTCCGGAAGAGGCGCAAAAACGCAGTTCCTGGTATGAAATTACCGAACTGGCGGCCGCCTATTTTGAGAAAAACCTGCGCCTGACCGCCGGGCGGGAGGCAATGGCCTATCTGGCGCGGCGCGGCTTTGACGAAAACATCATCAAAAAGTTCCGGCTCGGTTACGCGCCCGACAACAACGGACTCAAGGCCTGGCTGGCGTCAAAAAACGTGAGCGAAAGCGACATGATCGAGCTGGGACTGGCGGTGCTGTCGGAGAAAAACGGCAAGCTGTACGATTTTTTCCGCGACCGGGTGATCATTCCGATCATGGACAAGCGGGGCCGGGTGATCGCTTTCGGCGGCCGGATAATGGGCGACGGCCAGCCGAAGTATCTGAACTCGCCGGACACGCCGGTTTTCAACAAACGCCGGGTATTGTACAATTTGAATTATGCCCGCGATAAGGCGTTTGAAAAAAGGCGGATAGTCGTCTGCGAAGGTTACATGGATGTGATTGCCCAGGCTAAATACGGCTTTGACTATGCAGTAGCGCCGCTCGGCACCGCCCTGACGGAAGAGCAGATAGCGGAAGCCTGGAAGATCTGTCCGGAGCCGACGCTGTGTTTTGACGGCGATAATGCCGGCATCCATGCCGCCATCCGTTCGATTGACCGGGCGCTGCCGATTTTGAAAGCCGGCTATTCGCTGAAATACGTTTTTCTGCCCGACGGCATGGATCCCGACGAATTTTTGAAAGCCAAAGGCGCCGACGAATATGAAAAAGCGCTGGAAAACACGGTGCCGCTTGCCGACCTCTTGTGGCGCAAGAATGTTGAGGCGGTTGCCGCCGACACGCCGGAACAAAAGGCTCTGTTTGAGAAAACGCTGCTGGAGGAAGCGGCGAAGATTGCCGACGAAAAAGTGCGCGGTTACTATCTGCAGGACATGAAAAACCGGATTTATGAGCGTTTTCGCCGGCCGGCGCGGGAAGAACGGACGGAAAGAAACACCGATTACCGGCGAAGCGCCGACGGGGTCGGACGCAGGAAAAACGACAAAACGGCAAAGGCGGTTGCCCGGCCGCAGCCGGTGAGGATTACGCTGGACGAACTGGTCGGCAAGTTTATTGCCGCGGCGATGTTCTGTTATCCGTGCCTGATCGGGGAATATGAAGAAAAAGCCGGCATGTTTGAAATCAAGGACGGCGGTCTGAAGCTGCTGCTGGAAAAAATGGCGGAAGTTTACCACCGGGACGAACCGGCGGACAGCGGCGCATTGTATGCGGCACTGAAAGAAGAGGAAGCTTCCGGTTATGTCGACCGTCTGTGGGAAGTGAAGATGCTTCGTCAGCAAAATCCGGATCTGCGCAAGCTCAGGCATGACATTGACAATAAGATCCTCGAGATGCAGCTTCGCCAGCTGGAAAACGAGATTAAGGAATGCCTGCGGGAAATTGAAACCGCCGAGTCGTTCCCGGACGAGACTTACCGGCGCTACGAAATGCTGAAAAAAGAGCGGGAAACCCTTTTGGCCGAACAACAGGCCGACCCTTCGCTTTAGGGCAGAAAACGGCCGGTATACTCACTTTGGTTGTATTGTCGTTTGCAAAAGGTTAATTATTTATAAACAGTACTGTTGACAAATTGACAATAAAACTCTAAAAAAGAGCCGCTAGCAACTTGTTTGCCGGATGCAACGTCCGGCTGAAAATCGATTTTTGGGAAAAAATATGTCAGACACAGAAAATCAGGACTTTTATGAAGCAGGCGCAGCGGATGCTCCGCTGATTGACAGTTTGGGCAGTGCTATCAAACGGATTGTCGAAAAAGGAAAAACCCGCGGCTATATTACGGTGGAAGAGTTGAACAAGGCTTTGCCGTCGGAAAAAGAGTCTTCCGAACAGATTGAAGACATCATGTCGGCAATTTCCGATATGGGAATCAGCATCATCTCGGAATCGGAAGCGGACAGTTTTGAACCGGAAGAAGAAGCCGAAGAAGACGAAGACTATGAGGAAACCGGCAATTTCGACGAAAAGGAAATGGGGCGTTACGACGATCCCGTCCGTATGTATTTAAAAGAAATGGGATCGGTCGAACTGCTCTCCCGCGAAGGGGAAATTGCGATTGCCAAGCGGATTGAAGCCGGTAAAACGGTTATGATCGACGGCTTGTGTGAAAGCCCGATGACAATTAAGGCCATCGCCGGCTGGAAAGATGACCTTTTGTCGGGCAAAATGCAGCTGCGCGACGTGGTCGATCTGGAAATGATGTACGGCGACGATCCGGAAGCGCTCGTTTATGAAGATGAGGAAAGCACACCGGTCGACAATCTGGAAAAAGTGGTAGCCGAGCTGGAAAAAAAGGAAAATCTCGACGATATTGACGAGGACTTGGAAGACGACATGGATCTGGAAGATGCCGTTGACGACGAAGACAGTGCGGACGAAGACGAGGACGCATCCGACATTGACGGTGAAAGCGACGTTGATCCTGCCGACGGCGGCGAGCATCTGGACGATGCCGGCGACGGCGTGGGCGGTCATTCTTCCGCTTCCGTTTCTGCCATGGAAGAGGCGCTGTGGGAACCGGTGCTGGAAATTCTAACCAAAATCTCCAGCTATTATGATGATTTGAAGAAAATCCAGAGTCAGCGGGTGGAGGCCATTCTGGCCGGCAAGAGCATCAAAACGGCGGTTGAAAAGAAATATGTTCAGGTTAAAAAGGAACTGGTCGAACTGATGAGTTCCATCCACCTCAACGCGGTGCGGATTGAACAGTTGGTGGAGCAGCTGAACGACCTTAACAAACGCCTGATGGGGCTGGAGGGAAAACTGCTGCGTTATGCTCTGGCATGCAAAATCAAGCGTGAAGATTTTTTGGAAGCTTATCAAAAGTCGGAGCTTGATCCCAACTGGGTAGAAAACGTTTCGCACAAAAAAGACAAGCACTGGCAGGAATTTGTCACCAAATACGGCACCGAAGTGCTGGAACTGCGTGACAGCGTTGCCCGTATGGCGCAGGAATGCGGACTGCCGATTACCGAATACCGCCGAATGGTTGATACCATCAAGAAGGGCGAACGGGAAGCCGAGCGCGCCAAGAAGGAAATGATCGAGGCCAACCTGCGGCTGGTGATTTCGATTGCCAAAAAATATACCAACCGCGGGCTGCAGTTTCTGGACCTGATTCAGGAAGGCAACATCGGTCTGATGAAGGCGGTTGACAAATTCGAATATCGCCGCGGCTACAAATTTTCGACTTATGCCACCTGGTGGATTCGTCAGGCGATTACTCGTTCGATTGCCGATCAGGCGCGGACGATCCGCATTCCGGTACATATGATCGAAACCATCAACAAACTGGTGAGAACCTCAAGGCAGATGCTTTCGGAAATGGGGCGGGAACCGGTACCGGAAGAGCTGGCGGCACGGCTTTCTATGCCGCTTGAGAAGGTGCGCAAGGTGATGAAGATTGCCAAGGAACCGGTCAGCCTGGAATCGCCCGTCGGCGACGAAGAAGATTCCTCCCTCGGCGATTTTATCCCCGACGAGAGCGCTTTACAGCCGCTTGATTCCGCGATTCATACCAATCTGAAAGAAACCTGCACGCGGATTTTGTCTTCGCTGACACCGCGCGAGGAGCGCGTTTTGCGGATGCGTTTCGGCATCGGTATGAACACCGACCATACGTTGGAAGAAGTCGGCCAGCAGTTTAACGTCACTCGCGAGCGTATTCGTCAGATTGAGGCAAAAGCTCTGCGCAAGCTCAAACATCCGAGCCGTTCGCGCAAGCTGCGTTCGTTTCTGGATCAATAAACTCCCGCCGGCTGACACAAGCGGTATATTAATTCGTCCAGCCCACGGACTGTGCAAGCCCAACAGCCGGACAGAAGGTCTGCATCCGCCTGCTTGCGCAGACGTGAACCGTAAAAGCAAAGCCCCGGTTTTTCCGGGGTTTTGCTTTATTGCGTTTCTAACAGCAACCCCTCGTTTTTCTCGGGGCAGAATGCTTTAGCGCCGAAACAGCGCCGTTCTGCGTCTTTGATCATGGTCAAGCCGCAGGCTTTGCCGCTGTTTTGGAAAAACAGAATTGCCGGAAAAGTTCTGCGCCGGATGTAAATTGCTGGGCTTGCAGCTTTGTCTGCAGACATTCTTCGTCTGATGCAAAAGAGTGAACATTGCTTTCAGGGGCAAAACCGCGCGAGACTGCCGGCCTGTCCGTTTTTTTAGAGGCGGAAAAGGGACGGAAAGACGAAAACACAGGCCGGCAAAAAGAGAACAAAATAAAACGGAAGGCAACGCGATAACGGCGCAAGAAAGGGCAAAGGCAAGGGGAAAAAGAAAATGCCGTGAAGAAGAGAGGCAAACGCGGCAAAGAACGGCGAAGAAGTCGTTGCAGCAAGGCAGAAAATGTCGGCTAAGGAAGAAAACAGCAGGAACGGAAAGGGTCGCGCAAAATATGCCTCGAGCGTGCGATATTGTTGTAACGTAAGGAAGCGGATGCACAAACGAAAAACATGAAAGAGGAATGTTTTGTTTTCAAAAGAGGTTTGTGAACAGCCAAACCGTATGGAATTATTGACGGTTTGGCTGGATATCATAATTCAGCAATTATATCCGTCAGTTGTTAAACAAATCTTACAACAGAACAAAACAGAAGGGAAACGCTGGCAGAAAAGTCTTGTTTTCCGGCATGGTCGGCGTTATTATCAAAAAAATCTGAGACTATTTCAAAGGAGACTATCTGCAAATGACATGTAATTATTCAGATGAAGACAAACGGCAAATGCTGCTTACGGCCAAATCCAGAAACAAATCAAGGTTGCAGGAACTGATTGATTTCTGCCGTCTTTCCTGTTTTCGGAAATTGGGAATTGCATCTTGCGTGGGTGTGCTGGCGTATGGTGCTCGGTTAGCGCAGCTGCTGGAGGAAGCCGGTTTTGAGGTTTTTATCATCAACTGCAAAGAAAGTGGACTGAAGGCTTCTGAGCTCAATGAGGAATTGCACGGACCAAGCTGTGATCCGTTGTCTCAAGCGGACTATTTGAATGAAAAAGGAACTGAACTTAACATTATCGTCGGTCTTTGCCTTGGTCATGGACTGCTGTTTGAAAAGCATTCGGCGGCGCCGGTGACGACTTTTCTGGTCAAAGACTTTGCCACCGGACATAAAACCGCGGAAAGTCTGGTGCAGGGCTGAGGCTGCCGGAGAACGGGCGGCGGTTATTTTCCGGCTTCTTTCTTTTTGCCCGGCAGATGTTTGATTTTTTCGTCAACGATGTAAAGCGGCCGGCGTTTCACTTCAACGAAAATTTTGGCGATATATTCGCCGATGACGCCCAGGGAAAGAAGCTGCACGCCGCTGAAGCAGGTAATGAGGGTGATGGTTGACGACCAGCCGGCAACGGTTCCGCGGGCGTTCCAGGTAAACAGGATGCGGATGATGAAAGCGGCGCCGAGCAGCGAAATGAGAAAGCCGAGCAGGGAACCAGCCGGAGCGGCACGATCGAAAAGCCGGAAACGCCGTTCCAGGCAAAGGCCAGCATTTTTTTCAGCGGATATTTGGTCGTGCCGGCAGTGCGGGGGGCGGCTGTAATAAACGCTGTCCGATTTGAAACCGACCAACGGTACCACCGCACGCAGAAATAAATTGCGTTCGGGAAAACGTTTCAGCTGTTCGACTGCCCGCCGAGTCATCATTCTGAAATCCGCGTGATTGTAAACGATTTTGACACCGAGTGCCAGCAATAGCCGATAAAAAGCCTGAGCACTTACCCGTTTGAACCAGGTGTCGGAAGAGCGTTCTCTGCGGACGCCGTAAACGATGTTGGCGCCGGCATAGTTTTTTTCAGTCGATTCAAAACGTGATCAGTCTGTTTTTGTTCCCGTGCCAGAAAATTTTTGTCTTCACGCAGCGTTCCCGGTAAAAAGACCGTTACAAAATCTGTGTACAGAACAAAACAATGAGGACAAGATGTTTTCTGCCGGCAAAATATATTAATCCGGACAGACCGGTAAAAGGCTGTATGGCGGCCGCAACGACGGGAAGTATGTTTTTGATGTACAAGACGTTTCCGACGCTAAATAAGATAAGCTTTAACGACAGGTCGGAACGCACAATATAAAAAGTCAGCAGCAGAATGAAGGTTGTCAGAGCCGCCAGAAAGACAACACAAAAGTTTCTGAACATTTTTCACCATAAACGTTTGAATATAAAAAGAAATAGGTAAGGCGAACCCTTTCAAACCTTCCTCCGAAGCTGGTTTTAATATATAGGACAAAAGATGCATAAAAATTAAATATTTTATCCAATCATCAAATTTATATTCTGCCTCAATAAATGGTATATCAATAGACTTTCCGACCATGAGCTAATCTTTCTTGTTCTTTGAATATATAATCCGATGCCTGAATTCGGCTTTTTTTATCAAATCATCAAGACTAATTCCTAGGTAATCCGTTATAATCACAAGAGTCTTTATGGTAGGAATTTGTTTATTACGCTCAATAATTAACCGAGCTTTTGCTAATATCACAATCTTTCGCAAGCCGGTACCGACTAACACCCCTACGCACTCTCTCCTCTCGTAGAAGCTGCACAACCGTATCACTAAACTTAACTGCATCGTTTATCTTTATCATAAACGAACTTTTACGGTAACGAGTGTTCGTTTAGCCCGCAAGATAGGTTTTGACCGCGTCGTCGCGCTCAAACAGATAGAGAAGGGTGCGCAGCGCCTGTCCGCGGGATGTAGCAAGATCGGGATCGGCAGCTATGATCATCCGCGCGTCTTTGTTGGCGGTGATCAGCAGATTTTGGTGTTCGGGCATTTCTGCCAGCAGGAACTGCTCGGCGCCGCTCTGACGGGTGCCGAGAATTTCTCCGCCGCCGCGCAGCTTCAGATCTTCTTCCGCAATCAAAAAGCCGTCTTCGGTATCGCGCATGATGTTCAGCCGCGCACGCGAGGTTTCGCCCAGCGGATAACCGTAAAGCAGAATGCAGACGGCGGGTTTTACCCCTCGCTTAACCCGTCCGCGCAGCTGGTGAAGCTGTGCCAACCCGAAACGTTCGGCATGTTCAACAATCATGACGGTGGCTTCCGGCACGTTGACGCCGACTTCGATTACGGTAGTGGCTACCAGCAGTTCGATTTCGCCTTTTTTGAAACGTTCCATCACGGCGTCTTTTTCCTTTTCTTTCATCTTGCCGTGCACCAGACCGACTTTGTCGCCGAAAGTCTTTTGCAGAATCTCAAAACGGTTTTCGGCGGCTGCCAGATCCATTTTTTCCGATTCTTCGACCAGCGGGCAGACCCAGTAGATCCGTTCGCCGTTTTCCGTTTTGCGTTTGACGGCGGGAATGATTTCGTCGATTTTGGTAAGCGGCATTACTCTGGTGTCAACCGGTTTGCGCCCTTCGGGAAGCTGGTCGATTTTGGAATATTCCATGTCGCCGAAGGCGGTCAGAATTAATGTCCGCGGGATGGGGGTGGCCGTCATCACCAGAATGTCGGCACGGCTGCCTTTGTCCGAAAGGTTTAAACGCTGGTGGACGCCGAAGCGGTGCTGTTCGTCGATGATTACGCAGGCGAGATCGGCAAAAGTCACGTCTTCGACAAACAGGGCGTGGGTTCCGATCAGGATGTTGATTTTGCCCTCTTTCAGTTCTTCCAGCAGCTGCGTTCTGGCTTTGCCTTTGATACGACCGGTCAAAAGCGCGGCCTTGAGGCCAATTTCTTCCAGAAGCGAAGCGATGGTGTCAAAATGCTGTTTGGCGAGAATTTCCGTCGGCGCCATGATTGCCGCCTGAGTGCCGCATTCGACCGCGTTGAGCATGGTAAGCAGGGCGACGATCGTCTTGCCGCTGCCGACGTCGCCCTGAAGCAATCGCAGCATACGGCTTTCGGCAGCCTGGTCGCGGTAGATTTCCGCCAGCACTTTTTCCTGCGCGGCGGTGAGCGAAAACGGCAGACATTCGAGAACCCGGCGGCGGAGCATGCCGTTGCCGGCGATCTTGCGGCCGGCCTGCTTTTTTACCTTTTCCCGCACCAATGCCAGCGCCAGCTGGTTGGCCAGCAGTTCGTCATAAGCCAGCCGCATGCGGGCGGGGCTTGAAGGCAAAAGATCGTTGGCGCCGCAGGGATGATGCGCCCGCCGCAGGGCTTCGGCAAAAGACGGCAGGTTCAGAGCCTTTTGGTGGTTTGTCTCCAGCCACTCGGGCAGCGGCGGCACCAAAGACAGCGCGTGATGAACCAGCCGGCAGATAAATTTGTTGGTAATTCCCGCGGTCAGACCGTAGACAGGTTCGATTTCCGGAATTTGCCGGCCGTTTTCCGGGGCGACGATATAATCCGGATGGCTCATCTGCCAACGGCCGTTGAACAGTTCGGTTTTGCCGCTGACCAGACGTTCGTACCCCTCCGGCAGGTTTTTGCGGATGGAATCGGGATAGGCTTTGAAAAAAACGAGCGTCAGTTCGTTTCCCGCTTCGTCTTCGCACAAAACCTGATAGGGCTGTTTGCGGCTTTTGGGAGCAATATGTTCGATTACCCGGATCAGAACGGTGTTGATTTCGCCGTTTTTGAGAGCACGGACGGAAGCCGTCCGCCGGCGGTCGTTGACGGCATAGGGCAGATGCCAGAGCAGGTCGACGATTTTTCCGATGCCGAGGTTTTCGAGCAGCGCGGCGTATTTGTCGCCGACGCCGCGAACGGACGAAGGCGAAGCAAACAAGGGGTATAAAAAAGACGGCCGCATATCTTTCTGCCTCGAAAAAAAAGGTTGCTATCGTCGGTAATTGTATATATTTTTGTGAGAGAAGTAAACAAGAAGATAAAGCCATGGCGAAAAACCCCGATCAGGATCCGATTTCCGTTTCTTCCGTCAGCGAAGGTTTTGAACCCTTTGCGGTGGCAGACCTCTGGCGGCAGAGCGAAACGGACATTTTATATATAGCCAGCGACGGCGTGGTGCTGGAACAAAACGCCGACATTTTGCAGGCTCTGCTTCCGCAGGCGGAAATTTTGCGTTTCCCGGCCTGGGATACGGTGCCGTATGACCGGGTTTCGCCCACCGTCAACATCATCGCCCGGCGTACCGATACGCTCGGAAAACTGGCATTTGCACCGGAAACAAAACGTCCGCGGATCATTGCCGCCAGCGTCGGCGCGGTTTTGCAGAAACTGCCGCCGAAGCGGATATTCCTTAATTCAATGAAAGAAATTAAGGTTGGCGAAAGTCTGAATTTCAACGATTTTTTACACTATGCGTCGATTAACGGCTACAGCCGGATCGAACAGGTGATGGAACCGGGAGAATATGCCGTCAGGGGAGATATTCTCGACATTTTTCCGACCGGTACGTCGGAGCCGCTGCGCATTGACCTGTTCGGCGACGAGGTGGAAAAAATCCGCACTTTCGACGTTTTGAGCCAGCGCACCACGGGCGAAAAAAAGAGCTATCTGTTCCGGGCGGCGGGCGAAGTGGTTTTGGACGACAATACGGTCAAAACTTTCCGCAGCCGTTACCGGGAGGCTTTCGGCGCCGCTTTTAAGGACGACGAAATTTACGAAGCGGTGTCAAACGGGCGCAAGTATATGGGAATGGAAAACTGGCTGCCGTTTTTCTATGAGGAGCCGTTACCGACCCTGTTTGACTATCTGCCGCGGGCAAAAATCGTCGTCGGGCGCAACGCCGACGCGGCGCTTGCCGCCAAAAGCGAAAGCATTGCCGACCATTATGTTTCCCGTCTGGAAGCGCTTAAAGTCAAAAATCAGGGCGAGGCGGACGCCTATCGTCCGGTGGCGCCGGAACTGATGTTTCTTGCGGCAAAAGAGTTTTCCGCAATCGTCGAAAAACGGCGTGCGGTGACGCTGACCGGACTTAATCTGCCCGACGGCGACGGCAACAAAGACAGCGGCGTTTTGCCCGGACGCGATTTTTCCGCCGCCAAGAGTGTCAATGCGGCGCAGGTTTATCTTGATCTTTTGGCCTATTTCAGCGAATACGGCAAACTAAAAAGGATTGTCTGCTGCTATACGCCCGGTTCCCGGGAACGTCTGTTTTCGCTGATCTCCGACGCCAAGGCCGAAACTCCGTATGCCGGTCTTGACTTTACCTTTGCCGAGACCTGGCAGCAGGCGCTTGACAAAGCGGCGGCAAACCGGGTGGCGATGACGGTGCTGCCGCTGCCGCACGGTTTTCGCGGGGAAGGGCTTTGCCTGGTTTCCGAACAGGATGTTTTAGGGGCACGGCAAAACCGGCGGACGGCCAAAAAAGTAACTTCAAAAGACTTTATCGCCGACATTTCCTCGCTTAACGTCGGCGAGCTGGTGGTGCATATCGAACACGGCATCGGCCGTTTCATGGGGCTTGAGAATATCACGGCCGGCGGTGCGCCGCATGACTGTCTGAAAATCGTTTATGCCAACGACGACAAACTGTTCGTGCCGGTGGAAAACATTGAAACCGTTTCCCGTTACGGGATAGACGACGACAATATTCAGCTGGATACGCTCGGCGGCGCGGCCTGGGAAGCAAAAAAGGCAAAAGTCAAAAAAAGGATTCATGAAATTGCCGAAAAACTGATTGCCATCGCCGCGCAGCGTCAGTTGAAAAAGGCGGAAGCTTACGTTGCGCCGGAAGGGCTTTATGATGAGTTTTGCGCCGGTTTTCCCTATAACGAAACCGAAGATCAGTTGAATGCGATCGGTGACGTGCTGGGCGATCTGGCAGCCGGTATTCCGATGGACCGGCTGGTCTGCGGCGACGTCGGCTTCGGCAAAACCGAAGTGGCGCTGCGGGCGGCGTTCGCCGTAGCAATGGCAGGCGCGCAGGTAGCATTGATCGTGCCGACAACCTTGCTGGCGCGGCAGCACTATTATAATTTCAAACAGCGGATGGCCGGTTTTCCGCTCAACGTGCGTATGCTTTCGAGGCTGCAGACGCCGGCGGAGACGCGAAAGGTTAAGGAAGGTCTGAAGGGCGGCGCGGTGGATATTGTGATCGGCACTCATGCGCTTTTGGCCAACAACATCGAATTTGCCAACCTCGGGTTGCTGATTATCGACGAAGAACAGCATTTCGGCGTTGCGCACAAGGAAAAGCTGAAAAACCTCAAGGCTGACGTGCATGTGCTGACGCTGACCGCCACCCCGATCCCGCGGACGCTGCAAATGTCTCTGACCGGGGTCAAGCAGCTTTCGATCATTGCCACTCCGCCGGTTGACCGGCTGGCGGCGCGTACCTTTGTGATGCCGTTTGACGGGG